>JBDZWC010000176.1:0-4045 GCA_040256005.1 Deinococcaceae bacterium
AGGTCCGACCACCCTCCGGGTTGAGCGAGCAGGCAGGGCGTCCGTGCCCTAAGGTCCTGGCGCCGAGTGATCGACAAGCCAGCCGAGCGCAGGTTGGTCCCCTCGTAGGCGTCCTCAAGCAGGTAGAAGCAGTACGAGAACCCTTCGTCACACGGTGGCGGCGACTGCGCGACCAGCAGTTGTTCCTGGGTGACCGCGAGCGCGAGCTCGGAAGGTGTGTCCACGGAAACGCGTCCGCCAGCCAGCGTCATGCGGTCGACGTCGCCGGCGGCGAACGCGAACGGCCCCGCCAGGAAGGCGAGGCACGCCAACGCCACGAGGAACGCCGACGAAGACGCGAACACGCGCCTGATAGAGGGTTTCAAGCGGTTACCTCCCTAGTCTACGGCTACAGTCTGGGCGTGGACCGACTGGAGTTCGAGGGGCCCATCTACTTCTGGAAGGGCCCAGCACCACACCACTTCGTGTCCGTGCCCGAGGCGGAGTGCGACTTCATCCGGGCCGCCGCTCCTTACGTGACCTACGGCTGGGGGATGATCCCAGTGCGGGTGACCATCGGCAGCACGACCTGGCCCACGGCGCTGTGGCCCAAGGACGGCGGTTACATCGTGCCGCTAAGGGCGGACGCCAGGCGCAAGGAGAAGCTCGAGATAGGCGACGTCGTCGCGATCTCGCTCGAGCTGATGACGGTCAGCCCTGCCCGCGAGCGGGCCATGCGAGGCTGAGGGCCACCGGACGGTCACGGCCGGCGGTCCGCTCGCCGTCACCGGCCGCTGCTCACTCCCGCCATACCGCCCAGCTGGCATCCTCCAGCTCCTGCCTCACCTCGGCGGTGCGCCCTGCCTGCCTGAGCAGGGCCAGTATCTGGCCCCTGTGGTGAGCGTCGTGGACCATCGTGTGCACCAGGAAGTGCGCCGGGTGCGACCCGTACGCCGCCTCGAAGCTCCTGCCCTCGTTCACGGCGGCGATCACGGCCTCCCTGACAGCGGCGTCACCGGCCTCGAAGGCGCGTTTGAGCTCGTCGATGCTCGACACGCCCAGCCAGGTGGGAGACGAGTCGTCTATGACGTTCGGGATGCCCTCCGCGTGCTGCGGGGAGACCCGGCTCAACCAGCCGGGCCGGAACTCCACGATGTCCGCCAGGTGCTGGCCGACGCTGAACCCGCCCTTGCCGTCGTCGTGGTTCAGGTCCTCCATCGACATGGTGTCAAGGGTCATGCGGTTGACCCGTCCGTTGCGCTCGAAGGCCTCGAGTATGAGTCTCAGCTCTGCCGGTTCGGACACGTTCTACCTCCCGGTACTGCGGCTGCCTTGGACCGCCGAGGCTGGGCGCCGCAGGTCGGCAGTGTAGCCTCACGGGACATGAACGGCGCAGCATGAAGCTCCTCGTGATCGGCGGCACACGTTTCATCGGCAGGCACCTCGTCAGCGAGGCGGTGGCTCGAGGCCACGAGGTGACCCTCTTCAACCGCGGCAGCCTCCCGGCGCCGGACGGGGTGGCCGAGGTGACCCTCGGCGACCGGGACCACGACCTCGAGAAGCTGGCGGGGGGCAGCTGGGACGCCGTCATCGACAACGTGGCCTACTTCCCGCGACAGGTGCGCGAGCTCGTAGCGGCGGTCGCGGGCAGGGCGCGCCACTACACGCTCGTCTCGACGGTCAGCGTCTACGCCGAGCAGGACAAGGCCGGCTTGAACGAGGACTCCGCCTTGCTGGAGTTGGCGGACCCCTCGAGCGAAGAGCTGACGAACGAGTCCTACGGCGGCCTGAAAGTGCTGTGCGAGCGCGAGCTCGCGGCGAGCTTCCCAGGCTCCCGCCTCGTCATACGCCCCGGCCTCATCGTGGGACCGCACGACCCCACGGACCGCTTCACGTACTGGCCGGCACGCGTCGCGATGGGCGGGGCGGTGCTGGCACCGGTGGGTCCCGAGATGCCGCTGCAGTGGATCGACGTCAGAGACCTGGCGACGTGGATGCTCGACGCTGCCGAGGCCGGGCTCGAGGGCACGTTCAACGCCGTCTCGCAGGCCGGGCGGTTCACCATCGGCGAACTGCTGGACGCCTCCCTGACCGCCAGCGGCAGCGGGGCAGAGGTCGTATGGGCGCCGGAGAGCTTCCTGCTCGAGCACGAGGTGCGCCCGTTCGCGGACCTGCCGCTGTGGATCCCGGCCGACGGGATCGGCTTCTGGCATACCGACGGCTCGCGGGCGATCGCCGCCGGGCTGAAGGTGCGCAGTGTCCAGGACACGGTCTCTGCCACTCTCGACTGGTACCGGTCCCGGCTGGACCCGCAGTTGCGGGTCGGGCTCACCCGCGAACGCGAGGCACAACTGGTGGACGCATGGCGGGCGAAGATGGCAGGGCACGGAAGAGTCGGTGACAGCGACTAGCTCTCGGGACGGAACGCAGGCACGACCGGACGTTGGACTACCGCAGGCGCCTGGCGGCACAAGGAGCGGTCAGGCTGGAGACGCCGCGCTCGAGACAGTCGGGCTGACCAAGCGCTTCGGGTCGAAGGTGGCGGTAGACGCCTTGACGCTTCAGGTTCAGCGCGGCGAGCTCTACGCGTTGCTGGGGCCCAACGGGGCGGGGAAGACGACGACGCTCCGCATGGTGGCGGGGCTGCTGAAACCGGACGACGGTGACGCCAGGATCCTCGGCACCAGCGTGTTGAGAGAGCCCGAACAGGCGAAGCGGCGCCTCGCGTTCCTCCCCGACGAACCCCTTCTGTACGGGAAGCTGGACGCTGTCGAGTACCTAGAGTTCGTCGCGGGCCTCTGGGGAACGAGCGCCGGCGAAGCCCAAGAGCGCGCGACAGACCTCCTCAAGTGGCTCGAGCTCTGGAGCAACCGCCACGACCGGGTCGAGACCTTCTCGCGCGGCATGAAGCAGAAACTGGGCCTCGCCGGCGGACTGATCCACGACCCCGACGTGATGATCCTCGACGAGCCGCTCACGGGCCTCGATGCCGCCGCTGCCCGGTCCGTCAAGGACCTGCTGACCGACTTCGTGGCGAGCGGCAAGACCGTGATCCTGACGACGCACATCATGGAGATCGCCGAGCGGATGGCCGAGCGCATCGGCATCATCAGCCAGGGCCGCCTCATCGCAGAGGGCACGCTGGAGGAGCTCAGGGCCCGTAGCGGCAGCCAAGGCGGCACACTCGAGTCCGTCTTCCTGGAGCTTGTCGGCGAGCGGTGAGGGTCGGCTCGCTCCCGTGGTTGCTGCGCCATGAGCTGAAGGTTCGCTGGCGGGAGCTGACCAGCGAGACGCGCACGGCGACGATCGTGCTGGTGGGCCTGGTAGTCGTGTTCGTGGCCCACACCATCCTCTGGCAGCTGCTAAGCGCGCTCAGGCCGGTCCTCACGCCGCCGTTCCCTGCGGAGTCCGTGTTCCTGGCAGCGGCGCTACTGGCGCTCATGGTGCCGTTCGGCCTCACTATCGGGATCAACCACAGCGTGGCCGCGCTCTTCGACCGTGGAGACATGGACCTCCTGGTCTCCTCGCCGATAGCGAGCCGGACGATCTTCGCGGCCAAGCTCCTGGGCGTCGCCGCGGGGGTGTTCGTGACGATCGGCGTGTTCGTGCTGCCTGTCGGAAGCCTGGGCCTCATGATGGGCACGCCTCAGCTGCTGGGCGTGATCCCCTTGCTCTTGGCCGTGTCGCTGGTGACGGCCTCGCTCGGCATGCTGGTAACGCTGGGGCTGGTGCGGCTGATCGGCCCGCGTAGGGCCCGCACCACCTCTCAGGTCCTGGCGGCGGCCGGCGGCTTGGTCCTGTTCCTGCTCAGCCAGTTGCCGGCGCTGCTCGGCTCCGAGGTGGACATGTCCGAGCGGGTGACGAGGTGGCTGGCCTACTTCGCTCCCGGGGGCCCGCTGGCAGCCGACAGCGCCGTGTGGTTGCCGGCGCGTACGCTCTTCCTCGATCCGCTGGGCACGGTGGTGACGTTGGCGACCGCTGGCCTGGTGGCCTGGGGCGCGAGCGTCTCGTTGCACAGGGCGTTCGTGAACGGCCTGGGCCAGGTCGAGGCGCCGGTCCGTCGGGG
>JBDZWC010000177.1:0-4042 GCA_040256005.1 Deinococcaceae bacterium
CAGACCTTCGGCGCATCGCCGAGAAGACGCATCCGCGCATCGCAGGCGCAAGGGCAGCGGTGCTGGAAGTCCACACACTAGGCGAAGAACGCGTCGTTCTGAACGACGAGACGGTGAGCATCCCGCTCAAACGCGGGGTTGAGGTGCTGGCCTACTTGCTGGAGCGCAAGGCCGTCACCCTGCAAGACGTCATGGACGACGTGTTCCCCAAGGAGAAGGCCTCGGCGGCCAAGTCGTATTTCCACCAGTTCAGGCACCAGCTTCGGGAGCACGTCGAGGGGTTGGCCATCGAGTACGACTCCGAGGCGAAGATGTACCGGCTCACATCTGAGATCAACGTCATCTGGGACGTGGCCGAGGTGCGGTCGGGTCGGGTGCCGCGGGACATCGGCAAGTTCCTGCCGGGCTCCAGCAACGAGTGGGCCAAGCAGGTAGATGCCGAGCTGGACGCTCACAGACGGGCACGAGACGTGGAGCATGTCGCCACGAACGCCGCAGGCTGACGGGCTCATCCAGTCGCGAGAAGCAATAAGCGATCCAACCAGGTGATGGACGACTAGACCAACGGCCCCTCCACATGCAAGATTCATGTGAGAAGAGGGCTGGGGCTAACAAGAGGTGTTGTCGAGGTCGCTGTTGGGAGACGGCGGCCTCGGCTCGTTGTGGCGGCCGCTTGGAGACCAGACCCGCGACCAGCGCGAACATCATGAGGCGAGCCTTGCGTATGTGGGCTCCTCCTGTCGCCACAAGGCTAGGCACACGTGCCGCCACCGCGCATCAGCGAAACCGCGTAGATGCATCACGGCAGGTGCGGGGTCGGTTGGTCCGGGTCGCTTCGTTGGCGGAACGCCACGGCGGAAGCGCCGCTTTTTGGCTGCCCGAAGCGTCTCACGTCTAACGCCCCTGTCAGGCCCTGCTCACGCAGCTGGACCATAGTTCCCGTGAAGGGTTCCCGTACCCTTCCATCGTGGGCCAGAGGTGAACTACTACCTCTCCCCATCCTCTTCCGAAGGACCCCGCGCCTCCCACGCGGGGTCCATCAGTTGGCGTTCCTCTCCACGGTGCTTATCGCTGATAGCCGCGTGACCAGCGGGAACCCCGGGAGCGCGGTCGTCGCGATCCTCCGAGTACAGACGAAGAGGCAGGAAGGAATGCGGTCCACAGCCACCCTAGAAACGCGACTTTCTCGCTTCACACGGCGCTAATCGGTTAGCTCTAACCTTGCGGTGACCCGCGCTGCTGTGATGTAATGGTCACTTGCGAGTCAAACCGCTCCCAGGAGGAAAGCCCATTCATGGATGAAAACTTACGCCCTGCCACGGGGAACCCTGCCCCGAGCACCGACCCGGCCCCAGAAGAGAGCGCCAGCCAGGCTCCAACCGCGACAGCCGAACAGGGAAACGGCCCGCAGTTGGTCAACGAAGTCTCCAACGACGAACAGGCTCCCTCCAAGGATGACCTCGGTCAGGAGAGCGGCGCAAGCGCCCCTGCCGAAGGCCAGGCGGTAGAGAACGAGACCACAAGGGCAGCTCAGGCTGGCACCAGCCCGCAGCAGCCCAACGTAGAGCAGACGGGCGCCCAGCCCGTTGAAGCTTCTGAGTCCGCTGCCGGCGAGTCGGCTGCGGAAGGCGTCATCTCGGACGACGCCTCCGCCCAGGCGGCTCTGGACGCCATGCTGCACGAGTCCAGCAGCCCGGAGGCCTCGGCCGCCGCGTCCGCCAGCGCCGCCGCTTTGGCGCCCAGGCAGGACGAAGAGGACGACAGCATCTCCAACGCCGAGATCACCATGGAAGACGTGCTGGCGGCCAGCGACGAACAGCTCGCCCGCAAGCCCGTCCACCGCGGCATGATCACGACCGGTCAGATCATCATGCTCCAGCAGGAGGGCATGGTCGTGGACGTGGGTGCCAAGATCGAGGGCATCCTGCCGTACAACCAGCTCTTCGAGTTCGAGGCCACCCAGGAAGACGCGGCCAAGTACTTCAAGCCCGGCGACGAGATCCAGGTCTACGTCGTGCGCTCGGACATCGCGAACAACACCATCGTGCTGTCCAAGAAGCGGGCTGACCAGGAGCGCGCGTGGAACCTCCTCCAGGAGATCCACGAGAAGCAGAAGCCGGTAGAGGTGGAGATCGTAGAGAAGGTCCGCGGTGGCCTGGTGGCCAACCTGGGCGTGCGGGCGTTCCTGCCGGCCAGCCAGGTGGACATCCGCCGCGTCAATGACCTAAGCCCGTACGTGGGCAAGCGCCTCAAGGTGCGCATCATCGAGCTCAACCGTCGCCGCAACCGCGTGATCATCTCGCGGCGCGCCATCCTCGAGGAAGAGATCTCCCACCTCAAGGAGGAGACCCTCAGGCGCTTGGAACCGGGCGCGAAGCTCGAGGGCGAGGTCGTGGAGATCACGGACTTCGGCGTCTTCGTGAACCTGGGCGGCATTGATGGCCTCGTCCATCGCAGCGAGCTCACGCACGGCCGCTTCAACCACCCGCGTGACGTCGTGGAGATCGGCGACAAGGTAAAGGTCGAGGTCCTCGACATGGACCTCGAGCGCGAGCGCATCAACCTCTCCATGAAGAAGCTCGCGGCGAACCCGTGGGAAGAGGTGCTTACCAACTACTCCATCGGTCAGCGGGTAGAGGGCAAGGTCACCAACCTCACGCCCTTCGGCGCGTTCGTGGAGATCGAGCCGGGCCTGGAGGGCCTCATCCACGTCTCCGAGATGAGCTGGACCAAGCGCGTCCGCCATCCCAAGGAGATCGTCAACGAGGGCGACCAGGTCGAGGCCATGATCCTCAAGATCGACACCCAGCAGCAGCGCATCTCGCTGGGTCTCCGCCAGACCCAGCCCGACCCGTGGAGCAGCCTGCCGGACCGCTACCCGCCCGGCACCGAGGTCACCGGCCCCATCACGGGCATCACCGACTTCGGCATCTTCATGGAGATCGAAGAGGGCATCGAGGGCCTGGTGCACATCTCCGAGCTCTCGCACGACCACGTCGAGAACATCTCGGAACACTTCAACAAGGGCGACGAGGTCACCGCGGTGATCCTCAACATCGACCCCGTGGAGCAGCGCGCCAGCCTCTCCCGCAAGCGCCTCATGCCCTTCACCGCCGAGAACGCCGCCGAGTTCGGTGGCAACGCCCCGGCCGGTGGCGCGGGTCGCGGCGCCTTCCAGGGCGGCCAGCAGGCGGGCGGCGCCCGTCGTGGCCGCAGGGGCCGTCGCGGTGGCGCGGACATCGACTACGACTACAGCTACGTGTCCGCCGACGCCGGCGCGAAGACCACCACCAAGCTGGGTGACGTCTACGCCGACCTATTCGCCCAGTTCGGGCTCACCGACACCAAGTCCGGCACGCCTGCCGCGGAGTCCGCGGAAGACCAGGCCACCGGCGGATCGGCCGACCAGGAAGCCGGCGCCGAAGCGGGTCCGGTTGACACGCAGGCCACGGCACAGGCCATCGACGCCGCGGGCGACTCCGGTGGGGCAGAGTCTGCTGCTCAGGTGGCGGGGTCCGTCTCCGAGGAGGAGCTGGGCCACACGGTCGCCGAGGTGACCGGCGAAGAGTCCGGCGCCTCCGAGGAGCCCGCCGCCGAGGCGCCCGCCAAGGCCGAGGAGCCCGCCGCCGCGGAGCCGGTCAAGGCCCAGGCCAAGGAAGAAGAGGTTGACCCGGCCGACGCCATCGACGCCGCCGAGGCCGCCGCCCTCCTCACCGCCGCCTTCCGCCAGGGCAAGCGCCCCGCCAAGGCCGCCGAGGAGCAGGCCGGGGCCGCAGCCTCCGAAGCCGCCGGGTCCGGCGAAGATGCCGGCAGCGACGACACCGCGGACCTGGAGGCCGAAGAGGTCGACGAGGAGAGGGTCTGAGCACCCTTCGCTTCTGAGGTCCGCTAAGGCCCGCAGTCAAGCTCGATATGGAAGCCCTCCCGGAGACGGGAGGGCTTCCTCGCTGCCTGCGCCCCGTCCGATCTTCTGCAGTTCACGGTCCGGCCACTGCCGGCTCACGCCGCCGATAAACCGTTGGTGAAGGCAAGCGCACGAGTA
>JBDZWC010000068.1:0-16006 GCA_040256005.1 Deinococcaceae bacterium
TGGCGAGGATCGCGATCGCGCCCAGCAGGAGCGGGTAGGTGACGAGGCTGGTGATGATGCCAGTGCCGGGCAGCAGGTAGCCGAGGAACGCGGCGCCGATGGCGGTGACGGCGTAGGTCTCGAACAGGTCGGCCCCCATGCCGGCGCAGTCGCCGACGTTGTCACCCACGTTGTCGGCGATGACGGCCGGGTTGCGAGGGTCGTCCTCGGGGATGCCGGCTTCGACCTTGCCGACGAGGTCGGCGCCGACGTCGGCGGCCTTCGTGTAGATGCCACCGCCCACGCGCGCGAAGAGGCTGATGAGCGAGGCGCCGAAGGCGAAGCCCACCAGTGGCTCGACCGGGTTGGGCAGGCCGATGGCGACCGTGAACAGCCAGAAGAAGCCGGCCACGCCTAGCAGTGCCAGGCCAGCTACGGCGAGGCCGGCGACGGCGCCGCCGTTGAAGGCGATCTTCAGCGCACCTTCGAGGCCCGACCTGGCCGCCTGGGCCACGCGGACGTTAGCCCTCACCGCCACGTTCATGCCCACGTAACCGCTGATGGCCGAGAACAGGGCGCCCACGAGGAAGCCGCCCGTCGTCCACCACCAGAGCGTGCGGTCATGAGCCGTGCCGGCAGTGAGCGCGACGATCGCGAAGATCGCGGCGATGACGACCGCCACCACCGCGATCGTGCGGTACTGACGGTTCATGTAGGCCGCGGCGCCCTGCTTGATGGCGTCGGAGATGGCGACCATACGGTCGTTGCCCGTCGGCGAGGCCATGACGCTGCGCGCCAGCGCGCCGGCCGCCACGAGGGCGGCGATGGCTGCCAGCGGTACGAGGGTGATCAAAAGGTCCATCGTTCCTCCACTGCTTGCCTTTGGTCGTCCGGTCCCAGCATGGCGCGCGGTCGCCGCCTCACAAGTTCGGCCGCGACCGCGGCGTTCCCAGCGCTGGGGCCGGAATAGCAGCGAGCAGTCTATCACCGAGGCACGGCGACGGGCTTCGGCGCGCTGGCCGCGGTTCGGCGGTCACGGCGGCACCCGACTGGCTCAAGCGGCCTCACCCACGGGTAGTAACGTGATGGCGCATGAGCACGCATCCGTTAGCCGGGAAGCCGGCGCCGCGCGAGCTTCTGGTGGACGTGCCGCGGCTCGTCTCCGCCTACTACGTTCTGCGGCCGCGGCCAGGAGACGCAGCCCAGGCGGTCTCGTTCGGCACCTCGGGCCACAGGGGCACCTCCACGGAGAGCACGTTCAACGAAGATCACATCGCGGCCATCTGCCAGGCCGTCGCTGACCTGCGGACGCAGCGCGGGGTCACCGGCCCCCTGTTCCTCGGCGCCGACACACATGCCCTTTCCGAGCCGGCCCTCCTGACAGCCATCGAGGTGCTCGCGGGCAACGGCGTCAGGGTCGTCGTCGCGGCCGAAGGTCGCGCGGGCGGCTTTGTCCCTCGCTTCGTGCCCGTGCCCACACCGGTCATCTCGCACGCCGTCGTGGCGCACAACAGCGGTGGGGGCGCGCAGCTCGAGGGCACGGCCGACGGCATCGTCGTCACCCCGTCGCACAACCCGCCGTCCGACGGAGGCTTCAAGTACAACCCGCCCCACGGCGGCCCAGCGGACACGGACGAGACCGGCGCCATCCAGACCGCGGCGAACCGACACCTGGCCGACGGCCTGGCCGACGTGAAGCGCATGACCCTCGCCAAGGCGTTCACCGACGGAGCCGTCGAGACGCGCGACCTCGTCTCGCCCTACGTCGCGGACCTCGCGGCAGCCGTCGACCTGGAGCGAGTGGCGGCCGCCGGACTGAAGCTGGGTGCGGACCCCCTCGGGGGAGCGGCGTTGCCGTACCTGGTGCCGATCGCGGAGCGATACGCCCTCGACCTCGAGGTCATCTCGGACGAGGTGGACCCCAGGTTCGCGTTCATGCGCCTCGACCACGACGGCAAGATCCGCATGGACTGCTCGTCCCGGTACGCGATGGCGGGGCTCGTGGATGCCAAGGACCGCTACGACGTGGCCTTCGGCAACGACCCGGACGCCGATCGGCATGGCATCGTCACGCGCGGCGGCGGCCTCCTCAACCCGAACCACTACCTCTGCGTGGCAGCCGAGTACCTCTTCGCGCATCGGCCGGGCTGGCCGGCGGCGGCCGGGCTCGGGAAGACGCTGGTGTCCACCTCGCTGCTCGATAGCGTGGCCGCGGCGGCTGGCAGGCGCCTGGTCGAGGTGCCGGTGGGCTTCAAGTGGTTCGTGCCCGGCCTCTCCAGCGGCGAGCTGGGCTTCGCCGGCGAGGAGAGCGCCGGCGCCACGCTGCTGAGGCGCGACGGCGCCACCTGGACGACGGACAAGGACGGCATCGTGATGGGTCTGCTCGCGGCCGAGATCGCGGCGGTGACGGGCGACGACCCAGCCGACCGTTACGCGCGGATCGCTCGGGAGCACGGCGAACCGGCCTACAAGAGGGTCGACGCGCCGGCCATGGCCGCGCAGCGCGAGGTCCTCAAGCGGCTGCGACCCTCCGACGTGAGCACCTCGGAGCTGGCCGGGGAGCCCGTCACCGCGGTGCTCGACCGAGCGCCGGGCAACGACGCCCCTATCGGGGGCATCAAGGTGGTGACGACGAGCGGCTGGTTCGCCGCGCGTCCGTCCGGAACGGAAGACATCTACAAGATCTACGCGGAGAGCAGGCGCGGCGAGGAGCACTTGGACCGCCTGCTCGAGGAGGCGAGGGCTCTGGTGGACCGAGCGTTCGAAGCGGCGGGGGTGGCGTCGTGAGGCAGACCGTGCCTCCTCCAGATCGTGTGGATCAGACGGGCAACCGCATCGGCGGCCTGGGACCTGGCGTGTTCGGGCCGCTGCTCATAGGCGTCGGCGTGCTGTTCCTCGTCGATCGCCTGGCGGTGGCGATCGGCATCCGCGGCATCCTCTGGGTCCTGCTCTTCGGTCTGGCGGCCGCGGCCTTCATGTGGCTCTACGCCAGCGACAGACGCCACTGGTGGGCGCTGCTGCCCGGGTTCGGCTTCGTCGCCCTGGCTGCCGCCGTGATGGCGGGTGCCTGGGGCGGCGCGCTGCTGTTCGGCCTGGCGGGCGCGATCTGCATCGCCCTCTACCTGCGCCGCGGCGGCGGGAGGTGGCTCCTGTTGGCGGGCGGCGGCCTGGCGACGTTGGCGCTCATGGGTCTGTTCGCCGGGGTGTTCCCCGCCGTCGACAGCGGCTGGGTGCTGTTCTTCGGCTTGGCGGCGACGCTCTTCCTGTTGCACCGGCGCTCGGGTGGGCGCAGCGCCTGGAGCCTCTACCTGGCCATCGCCCTGGCGGCTCTCGGGCTCATCTCCATGTTCACGGGCGGGTTCGTGGAGACCCTCATCGCCGTGGCCCTCATAGCCGCTGGAGCGGCGATGGTATGGCAGGCCAAGCCGCAACCGCAGAGGATGGGGACACCACCGGTGCCCTCCCAAGCTCGCCCGGACGACAGGCGTGAGATCCCGATGGCGGCGACCACGCCCAGCGCAGCGAGCGAGGACGGTGAGGCTAATCGACCTCTATGGGCACGCTTAAGACGGGGACGGCGCTAGAGCGTATGAGCGCGTCGACCCGGCTGCCCATCAGTAACCCTATGGCGCCGCGTTGGTGCTTGAGGCCGATGACGATCATGTCGGCTCCCACCTCGTGCGCAGCACGGGGCAGCTCGACGGCGGGGTCGCCATCGCGGATGATATGCCGCTCGAAGCCGTCGCCCAACAGGTTCAACGAATCGGTGACCGTGTTGATGTAGGTGGGGTCCTCGCGGAAGCGCGGGTCATCGACCACGTGACATACCACGAGCTTCACGCCGTGCTGGCCCAGTGACCTGGCCGCCTCAACGGCCCCCTGCGAAGCCGCGCTGAAATCGGTGCCGACCAGTACCCTCTTGACCTCGGTCGTCGTGCTCTCCTCGCGCACCGTCACGACCGGTACCTCGGCCCGCCTCACGAACCGACCCGCCACGCCGCCGAGGAAGTAGCGGTCCATGCGATCGCTGCCGTGGGCGCCCATCACGACCATGTCGAAGTCCTGCTGCATGTCGAGGAGCTCGCGCACCGGCTCGCCCCAGCGCAGCTCGTAGGTCGCCGCAGGGCTGGCGACGTGCTTGAGCATCTCGGTCAGCCGGCGCACCTCCTCCTGCCTGTCCTCCTCGATCCTCCGGTCGAGCTGCGGGTTCACGCTGTCCAGATGCGGCCGCATCCGTACGCCGCCGAGGCCTTCCGTGAACTGGGACTGCACGTACACCACGTGGAGCGACGCACCCAGTCGAGCCGACAGGTCGCGGGCCACGGTGAGGGCTTTGTCGGCGGTGCGGGAGAAGTCGGTCGGGTGCAGGATGCGCATACAACCTCCAGAGGCTGGGTCGCGACTGGCTCGAGGCCTCCCGGCCCAAGACCGCGGCTACGTCTCATGATACGGGAGGCCCGTCGGGGCGGAAGTCCCTGCGCCGGGGGCGTAGCATGGTGGAAAGAGAGGAGCCTCACGATGTTCGAGTCCATCCTGATCCCCACGGACGGGAGCAAGACCTCCGAGAAGGCGATCGAGCAGGGGCTGGCGCTCGCCAAGCTCTCCGGTGGCCACGTCACGTTCTTGCACGTGCTCGAGAACCCGCTCACTACCGGCTACGCGACACCGGAGTCCATGCCTTACGCGGCGCAGCTGTACCAGGACCTGCGGGAGAGCGGCAAGAACATCCTCGAGGCCGCGGTAGCCACGGCGCGTTCCATGGGTGTGACGGCGACGTCCAAGCTCGTCGAGGACGCCGACCCGGTCAGCGCCATCACGGAGGCCAGCAAGGAGCACGACATCATCGTCATGGGCACGCACGGGCGCAGGGGCTTCAACCGGTGGATGTTCGGCTCGGTGGCCGAAGGGGCGCTCAGGCGCGCGGACAAGCCGTTCCTGCTCATCCGAAGCGAGGACGACTGAGCGAGGCGATCAGCCGCGGCGGATGCGGCCCATGATCATCTCGCCCCGGCCATGCAGGCCGGTGATGGACACGTCGAGGCCCTGGTCCGAGAGGCGCCTCTCGGCGTCGTAGAGGAGCATGAGCGCCGAGAAGTCCACCCTACCGAGCCGACTGGTGTCCAAGACCACGTGCTCGACGTTCGTGAGGTCGTTCTCGATGTTCTGGAGCACGCGCTCGAGCGTCTGGAGCGAACCGAACCAGAGGACGCCGTCGAACCGGATCGTGAGCGTGCCCTCCTCACGGTCCACGGTGACGCCCAGCTGCGCCTCCCTGTACAGGTGCGTGACGAGGGCCAAAGAGATCCCGATCACCACCGCGTAATCGACCCGCGGCGCCAGCGCGATCGTGAGCACGAACGTCGCTATGGCGGTCGACGCCTGCGACTTGGCGTAGCGCCACAGCTTGAAGAGCGCCCCTAGCTGCAGTAGCGAGCTGGCCGAGACGATCACGATGGCGGCCAGCACGGCCCTGGGAAGGTCCTGCAGCACGTAGGAGAACGGCAGGAAGGCGAGGACGGCGAGCCCAGCGACCGCGCCGGACAGCCGCGTGCGTGCGCCGGCCTGGCGGTTGAGAGCCGAACGCGCGAAGCTGCCGCCCACCGGCATCCCGTGCATGAGTCCGGAGACTATGTTGGCGGCGCCCTGCGCGACCAGCTCGCGGTCGGCGTTCCAGGGAGCGCTGCGGCTGGCGAACGTCCTGGCGATGGCGGCCGGCTCCGCGAAGCCCACCAGGGCGATGACGAGGGCGCCGAGCAACAAGGCGCCTGATTGGCCCCATGGCAACGCCAGGGACGGCATGGCCAGGGCGCTCGGCATGGGTCCTACGACGGGCGTCACCCGACCGAAGGCGGCCGTCGCGGCCAGGCCCAGGAGGACGGCGATCAGCACGCCGGGGATGATCGGCGAGACACGGCGCAGGCCGCGGATCACGACGACCGTGAGCACGGTCAGACCGATCGCGACGTAGTTGTAGTTCGCGAAGTCGCTGATGGCGCGCCAGGCCGCGGCCCAGATGCCGAGGCCGGCGGAACCTCTGCCCAGCACCGCCGGGAGCTGCGACGCGACGATGATCACGGCCGCGCCGCTCGTGAAGCCCCGCAGCACGGGCAGGCTCATGAAGTAGGCCAGCGAGCCCAACCGCGCCAGCCCGATGATCACCCGCGCGGCTCCCACTAGCAGCGCCAGCAGCCCCGCCGCCTGGACGTAACCGGGGCTGCCCGGTACGAACGTGGCAGCCAGGACGCCGAGCGTGAGCAGCGAGGTCAGCGCCGTCGGCCCCGTCTGGAGGTAGGGGCTCGAGCCCAGCAACGCCGAAGCCAGCGGAGGGAAGATGGCCGCCATGATGCCTGCGGTGGGTGGCAGACCTGCCAGCGCCGCGTAGGCGAGCGCCTGCGGAACGAGGACCAAGGCGACGGTCAACCCCGCAAGCACGTCGTCGAGGGGTGGCCGCAGTGCCCGTCCCTTCGTGCCGACAGAGGCCGTCATCGCCGCCGCTTCCATCCGCCGTGCGCACCGACTCGGGTGGGCGACGAGCTGCGGTTGGCTGCGACCATGCCTAGAAGACCTCCGTTGCGCCCGCCGCCCGAGCGACCGGTGTACACGTAGCGACGAACCGTAACTGTATCGCTATCGAGCCTGGGCGGCTGCGACGCGCGTCGTTCTGGCGACGGGTGTTACCTTTCGCTGATGGATCTCGTCTGTCTCGCGGCGGGTCACGGCACCCGGCTCGGGAGGTTGGGCACCTACCTACAGAAGTGTCTCTACCCCGTGGGGCTCAAGCCGTTCCTGGAGCACACGCTGCTCCAGCTCTTGGACAGCGGCGCCGTCACGCCCGGCCGCGATCGCCTGGCTCTCGTCGTCGGGCATCTCGAGCACCAGGTCAGGGCATACTTCGGTGCCTCGTACGAGGGGCTCGACATCGTCTACGTCACGCAGGCGGACCGGATCGGCACCGGTAACGCGCTGTCTCTCGCGCACCAGGTCCTGGCCCCCCGGGACAGCGTGGTGGCGTGGCAGGCCGACCTGTTCGTCACGGCCCACATGTTCCGGGCCATCGTGGAGCACCCTTCAGCCACGGTCGTCACTCTGGGTCCGGGCGAGGCGGGCGAGGCCGAGGTGTTGAAGGCGACGGTCGAGGGGGACCGCGTCACATGCGTGTGGGGAGGGGCGGGCCCTCTCTACGACGTCGGGCTGTGGAAGCTGGCTCCTGACGTCCTGGCCCGCATCGGCGACGTGAGGGCTCCCACGGGCGAGGTCCGCATGCTCATCAACCTCCAGCGCTCCATCGACGCCGGTGCCCACGTGGGCCATATCGAGACCGACGAATGGATCCACCTGGGCGGGACGCTGCCCACGGCGGAGGAGAACGTGCGGGCGGTGGCGCGCAGGGTGCTGGAGCTGGAGACAGTCCCGGCCCTGACCAGGTGAGCGCGTGGTGACCGTCTTCACGCCGCTGCGCGTCCCGTTCGCGGGTGGGTTGACCGACCTCAAGGAGTACGCCGAGCGCTTCGGCGGCGTGACGGTGAGCTCGACGGTCGACCGCGGCGTGCTGGTCAGTGTGGAGGAGAGCGGCCGCGGCGGCTGGGAGGTGATGTGGGGAGCGCGGGCGTTCTCCGCCCCGGATCTCTCCTCCCTCGAAGCCGACCTGGTGCGCGAGTGTGCGCTCCAGGTGGGCTGCGACGGGCCGCCTCTAAGTGTGAAGGTCGAGGTGCAGGCCGAGGACCACGGGGGCCTGGGGGCCTCCGGTGCGGTGTGCGTGAGCCTGGTGCACGCCTTCCGCGCGGCTCGCGGCGAGAGCCCAGCGGTCGAGCTCGTAGCGGCCGACGCCGCCAACGTCGAGGTCGAGCGGCTGGGCGGCGCCTCCGGTTACCACGACCCGCACGTGTGCGCGCGTGGCGGGCTGCTCCACGTGCGGTACGAGGGCTCCGCGGTGACAGCCCGCCGGCTGGAGCCGCCCCCCGGGTTCCTCGAGGCTTTCCAGGGCTCCCTGCTCTTCTTCGAGACCGAGAGGCGCTCCAGCACCAGGGCCTCTCTGAGGCGGTTGGCCGATGGGTTGACGGAGGCGCTGGACGTCATGCACGAGATCAAGGCCCTCGGCGAGGCGACCGCGTCGGCTTTCGAGGCCGGCGAGCTAGCTTCCGTCACCCGGTGCATCGGCGAGCAACAGCGTCTCAAGCAGTTGCTGCCCGGGGCGTTCGTGGACGATCTCGTCATCGACGTCGGTGAGAAGGTCAGGGCGCTCGGCGCCGCCGTGCAGTTCCCCGGCGGCAAGGTAGGCGCCTACGCCATGGTGTGCTGCCCTGACGGCCAGCAGGCGGAGGTGAGGCGTGCCCTCGCCGGCCTGCGCGAGGTGCGCATGAAGCTGACCGGCGAGGGCACCCGACCGGTGCGCTCAGGCGGCTGAACCCTTGTGTCAGTCCGGCTGCACCGTGCACCCGGGGTCGCACGCCGAGTCGTCCACTGTCACGTCGCCCTCCTCGTGAATGCCGGCGTTCCCGGTACCCGAGGTGTTGCCGACGACCTGGGCTGAGCCGGAGAGGAAGATCGTGACGGGTTCGGCGGTGCCGTCGGCGAATATGCCGCCGCCGTCGGCTGTGGCCTCGTTACCAAGTGCCTCCGTTCCGATGGTCGTCGTCCCGGCGAGAGTGACGTCGGCGTCGGTCCAGATGCCCCCGCCGAGAACGGCCGTGTTGTCGTCCACGACGGTGTCCGTGAGAGTGAGCGTGCCCTCGTTCCAGATGCCGCCGCCGACGTAGCCGGCACGGTTCCCGACGATCTGCGAGCTCTGGATGTCGAGAGTGCCGGCGTTGTAGATCCCGCCGGCACCGAAGTCCGCCGGCCCACGGTTGTTCGAGATCTCGGAGCCGACGATCGTCAGCGTCGCCCCCTTGACGTTGCGGATGCCGCCGGCGCTGCCCATGTCGTCGTTGGAGTTGTCGGTGATCGTGCTGTCCACAAGGGTCAGGTCGCCGGAGTTGACGATGGTGGATCCGTTGGCACCGGAGGCACCCGAGATCGTGACGTCAGTGAGGACGGCCACGCCCGAGTTGGAGAAGTTGCTTCCCGATGGGAAGCCCGAGAAGGAGTTCGAGTCGATCAGGACACCGGTCATCTCGAGGCGGCCCTCGTTGACCATGACGTCGCCGTCGTTGTCCACGATGCTGCCGCCGGTCATCACCACGTTCGCGTCGGCGTCGTCGATGTCGATGACGGCTGACATACCCCCGACGTTGAGCGTGAGATCGGTGTCGGTCATGGTCAGGCTGCCGCCGTCGACCGCGATGGCGGCGCCGTCGGTCTCGTCGGGCTCCAGGGCGCCGCCGGTGATGTCGTTGCCGGTGAAGAGGCTGTCCGTGATGGTGACCGTGCTGGCGAGGCTGTGAAGCCCACCGCCACGCACGCCCTCGTCGTAGGTGACTACGTTGTCCGCGACGGTCACGCGGTCGAGCGTCAGGAACCCGCCGGACACGCGGATGCCGCCACCGCCTTCGATCCCACCATGACCGTTGCGCACCGTCATGTCCTCGAGGGTCAGGGTCCCGTGGACGTCGAACAGGCGGAACTCCTCCGCCACCTCGCCGCGCTGCAGCGTCGAGCCGTTGCCCTCGATGGTCACTACCGAAGCGATGACGGGCAACGCGTTCGCGTCGTTGTCGGCGTCGTCGAACGTGATGGTGAACGCCTCTTCGAGCACGATCGTGTCGTCGCCGTCCCCTGCCGGGCAACCGCCGACCGCGGTGTCGGTGTTGGCGGCCGTGATCGCGTCGCGCAGGGTGCAGTCCGGCCCGCCCACACCACCGCTGTCCGTGTTGACGACGATCTGCGTCGGCTCCGGGTCCGGTTCGGGGTCGGGATCCGGGTCAGGGTCAGGGTCGGGGTCAGGGTCCGGATCGGGGTCAGGGTCCGGATCGGGGTCAGGGTCGGGGTCAGGGTCGGGATCGGGGTCCGTGTTCGGGTCGTCCGGCTCGGGCTGCACCGGGTCCGACGCCTGTTCTGCGAGGGCGGACTCACCGGAGAGGTTGAAGGCCGTGATCGCGTAGCGGTAGCTGGAGGTGGTCTCCACACCGTCGTCCACATACTGGGTCTGGTTCGCGGCGGTCACCGCGATCAGGACGAAGCCGTCCGTCGCAGCGGCCGGGGGCGACACCACCTCCCGGTAGACGTTGAAGCCCATCTCCGAGTCGCTGGCGTCTTCCCACGCGACCTCGATGACGCCGTTCGCGTTCACCGCCGTCACGTTGGTGGGCGCCTCCGGGGCGCCGGCCCCCGGCCCGGGACTGGCGCACCCCGCCAACAGAGATAGGACCGCGGCCGACGCGAGGACGGTAGATGAGCGTGACATGGGATCCCCCTAGTCAGGTACGGACGTCAGGTGGTCGGCTGTCACCGACACCATGCCCGACTTCCGGGCCTCGTCACGTCGCCTGGCTGCGCTGACCGGTCCTCGAACCCTACTCGGCCAGGCCGGTCACCAGGTCCTGCAGCTGCCTTTGCGTCCGCTGGAGCTCGTCTCTCAACCCGGCGAGCTCTGACTCGACGACGTCCAGCTCGCCCTCCTGCTCCTCGAGGTCGGAGACGTAGCGCCGGTAGAGCGACGAGTCGCGGTCCAGGCTAGACATGTTCGCGCGGATGCGCTCCTGGTCCGCGGCTATCGCCTCGATACGGTCCTCGCGCGAGTCGATCTCGGAGCGTAGCCCGGCCACCTCGCGCTGGAGAGCCATGACGTCCTCCAGGGTGTCCCGTGTGGCAGCGTCGAGCTCCAGGTCCTCGAGGTAGACGGCGATCACGTCGGGCGACAGGTCGGTGAGGGCGACCGTCCGGCTGGTGACCCGCTCGAGGACGACCTCCAGGCGGCACGCCTGGTCCTCTCCGCCGGCGGGGCACCGCAGTTGGACCGGCACGTCTTGGGGCACCGGCACGCCTCCGGCCCCGTCGTTCACGACCACTCCGAAACGCCACGACGACGCGGTCAGCAGCGGTGACGGAGAGGGCGACACGACCTCGTAGCCGTCGCGTCTGGGAACGTCCACCAGGACCAGGCGCTCCTCCTCGGTGCGGGGAGAGAGCCTGACGTCCACAGAGACGCGCTGGCGTGTCTCGGTCTCGAGTAGCCCGCGTACGAGGCGAGCGGCCACGACCCGTTCAGGCTGGCTGCCGCCGGTCGTCTCGGCAGCGATCTCGAGATCGACGGCGTACGAGAGCAGCCGCGAGTCGCCCGGCACGAGGTCGGACAGCAGCGCGTTGCCCGCGAACCCGTTGGCGTCGTAGACAGTGACGGTGCCGCCGGCCAGGTGCAGGCCGGTGTCGTTGGCGATCCTCACCGCGGCGAGCGGGTTGCCTGGCAGCGTGCGGTCGTCGTAGTGGGAGAGCCGCGTAGCCGTGACGGTGGTCTGAACGATGGGCACCATCACCGACTGGTGCCGGCCCACGCTCACCGGCGAGCTCACGTGGTACGCGAACGTGGCGCCGCTGCGCTCACCGCTGGCCATGGCCGCGACGCCGGCGCCGAGCGACGGCGCCTCGAACGCCTGGGCGGCGGCTGGCGGGACGGGGGCGGCGGCCGGCGCCAGGGCGCGGCCCAGCACGGCCTCGTCCCGTACGGCGTCGAAGCTGGCGGCGGTGGGCGGCTCCACACGTTGACGCGCCGCGTAGACCGGGTCGTACAGCGACGTCACGAAGGCGGCCGGCTGGCCCGCGACGAACGACACCATGACGTCGCGTAGGTCTGTGTCGGTGGGGTTGTCGAAGATGGCCCAACCCTGCAGCTGCGCGGTGTCGTCGTCATCGACCACGAGCCGGTACGTGCTCTTCCAGACGGGCATCTCGCGCACGTACCCCACGCGGACCTGACGCTCGCCCTCGCCGTCGAAGCTGATCCGTAGCGTCGTGGCGTCCTCCGCCCGGTGGCTGGCGACGGCAGCCAGGGCGTCGGCGAGCTCGGCCTGCAGGTCCTCGTCCTCGAGGCGCACGTTCGTGACCTCGGCCATGTCCACCCGGGTCAGGCCGCTCCCGGTGGAGAGCGTCAGGAAGGTCCTGGGAGCCTCGCCCTCGACCTCGACGCGCTCCACCGAGACGATGACCCCGGTCAGTGTCCGTGACGCCTGGACCTCGATGCCCTCGCCGCGCAACTGGGCGAGGATCTGCGCCAGCGTCGGCGCGCCCGAGAGGTCTATCGAGTAACCCGCGAGGATGCGGCCGAGTGGATCGCGGGAGTCGTAGGTGACGGGCTGTATGGTCCCGCCCCCGAGGTCCTGCAGGACCAGCGTCTGCAGCAGGTCGTCCATCTCGGACGGTGGCACCGACAGGTCGAGGACCTGGTCGCCGGTCACCGTGCCGGCGTGCTCGAAGTAGGCGACGCCGCTCGTGAAGAGGACGACGCGGGTCACAGGCAGGTCGGCTGCAGTCGGCATGTTCGGTCCTCCTGAAGCGTCCTGGGCGAACGCAGCAGGCACGGCTGCAGCGGCCAACGCCATCGTCAGCAGGGTCTTGCGCGCGAGTTCGCTCATCTGTCAGATGTTAGGTCATCAAGGAGGGCCTGCCACCAGTCCACCTCGTCCTGGTTGACGCTGTGCGTGAAACCCGGGTAGATGCGCTCCTCCACCGCCGCTCCCAGGTCGCGGTACAGCGCGGCGCTCTCCTTGACCCTCTCGACGGGGATGTAGGGGTCCACGTCACTGCAGCCGAAGAACGCCTTGGTGCCATCCAGGGAGCTCGCGTAGCGGCCCCTGTCCACGACGTCCCCGATCAGGCCCCCGGAGAGGGCGACGACGCCGCCGAACCGGCCGCCTTCGCGCGCCGCGTATTCCGTGACCAGGCAGGCCCCCTGGGAGAAGCCGAGCAGGGCGATCCGGTCCCGCGGCACGCCTGACGCGGTCGCGGTGCTCACGACGGCGTCCAGGGCGGACAGGGCCGAGGAGAGCCACGGCTCGTTCTGCTGAGGCGGGGCGAGGAAGGAGTGCGGGTACCAGACGTTGTGCCGGGCCTCGGGCGCGAGGAACGCGACGCCGGGCGCCTGGACGACCGTGGCGAGACCCAGGATCCCGTGGGCGCTGTCCCCACGACCGTGGACCAGGACGGTCGCCGCCTTGGCCTCCTCGAGCGGCGCGCCCACCTGCGCCCTCACCTCAGGGGCGTGAAGCTGGCTCTGGGGGATGCTCATGTCACCGAATGTAGCCGTTCCCAGGCCTGCCGCGGACGGCGCCGCACAGCTACGAAGCCGAGCTCTTGGGGATGATCGCGATCCTGCCGTCGGACTGCAGGATGGCCCACTTGACCTGATCGAGCGTCTCGAGGCCGGACTGATGCGCGACCTGCAGTATCTCCTCGGCCGTGATCCGCTCCTTGTTCATGGCGGAGCTGTAGAGGTTCCCGTCGAAGAGCAGCACCGTCGGTTGAGGCGTGACGGCGATCTCCGCCTTGCGGCTGACGTGGGCGAGCATCGAGGTCAGCACCACCAGGAGCATCACCGTGCTCACCGCGACGAGCGCGTTGGTCAAGGAGAAGTCCTCGCGCACGATGCCTTGAGACACGATGTCCGGGATCAGCATCAGCATGACCAGCTCCAGGGCCGAGAACTGACCGAACTCGCGCTTGCCGAGCAGACGCAGGGCGAACAGCACGAACAGGTAGACGATGACGACGCGGATCACGCTCTCCATGGGCACCTCCGGACCGACGGGTCTGGGCCCACGCTGCCGGCGGCAGGCCTCACGGCCACACCATCGTCGCGAACGCGACCTCGCCCGAGCCCGTCTCGTTGCCTGAGTCGTCAAGGACTCGCCAGCCGGCCGTGCCCGGCCGATGCCAGTACGCCTGCGGCTGCATCTCGCCGGCGATGACCGCTGTGTCGCCCGGCTCCAGATCGGTCACCTCGAACACGTAATAGGTGTCCGTGACGTCCTCGGGCCCCGGCGTGAACGCGACGTCGGCGAACGACTGCACGTAGCTCCTGGAGAGGAGCACCTCCACCGTGGCTATCGTCGTCTCGGACTCGTTGGTCACGAACAGCCGCAGCGGCTGTCTCACCTTGAGGCGCTGGACGCGCGGGTACTCCACCCTGAACGAGACGAGCTCGCCAGTAGCCTCGGCGGCGAGCCGTCTGATGCCGAACAGGCCGATCACGGCCAGGATCGGCAGCAAGCCCACCACCAGCAGGCCCGCGATCATCGGCGGGTGGAACTGTATGCGTCTGTCTATGCGCGGCGTGTCGGGCAGCTGCGGAGGTTCCTCGTACGTCGGCCTGACGCCGGCTGACTCCCGCGGCACGACGCCGTCGTCGGTGGGGCTCATCGTGGTGCGGTTCCCATGCGCAACTATGTGGCCGCCAGTGACCTTGGGGGTTAGAGCAGCGTGAGCCTCAGAGGAATCTCAGCGGGCCCGGACCTTTCCCATCTGCCTCGTCCCTAGCATCACCGCCGAGAGGAGGAACCTACATGGCGAGCTTCAACGAGTCGATCGACGTGCACGTTCCTGTCCCCGAGGCCTACCGGCTCTTCAGCCAGTTCGAGCGCTTCCCAACCTTCATGGAAGGTGTGGAGGAGGTACGCCGCGAGGGCGGCAACCGCCTCTACTGGCGGGCGAACATCGGCGGCAGGGAAGAGGAGTGGGAAGCCCGCGTCACGGCGGAAGAGCCTGACACGCGCATCGCCTGGGAGAGCGTGGCCGGTGCGCGCAACGCCGGCGAGGTGACGTTCAACAAGGTCGACCAGGACACGACGCAAGTGAACCTCCACGTCGAGTACGACCCCGAGGGCTTCCTCGAGAACGTCGGCACCGCGCTCGGCATGGTCAACGGCCGCATGAAGGGTGACCTCAAGCGCTTCAAGGAGATCGCCGAGTCGGGTGGCCACGAGTCGGGTTGGCACGACCCGGCTGACCGCTCCACGGTAGGTGCGGAGCGCGACAGGATCATCGGCGAGGAGCGCCGGTCCCAGGACCGCATGGGGCCCGCGACGACGGTCAGCACCGGAACTGATCGCATCGACGCCGATGCGGCCGACCGGGTAGAGCCCGGCATGCCGCCGGGACGCGATCGCTACTGACGGTTCGGACTCAGGCCCGCTAGGGCTCCCAACCACGACATCAGGAACGCACGGGGCCGCCGGAACGGGCGGCCCTGATACGTGCATGGCAGCGTGCTAAACCTACTTCCGTGCACGACCTGGAGGTCATCGTCGTGGGCGGCGGCATCGCCGGTGCCGCCCTGGCAGTGAGGCTGTCCTCGCTCGGGGCGGGCGTCACGGTGCTCGAGCGCGAGACCCGGTTCCGCGACCGCGTGCGCGGCGAGCTCCTGTACCCCTGGGGCGTGGTCGAGGCTCGCCTCCTGGGCGTGGCGGACGCGCTGGCCCCCGTCTCCAGGGAGCTGCGCCACTGGACCACCAAGATCCAGCCGCTCCACGCTTGGCGGAGCGACCTCACCCGCAGCGCGACCGCCGCCGGCCCCGCCATCACGTTCGTGCACGCCGAGGCGCAGGAGTCGCTCATCCAGGCCGCCGCCGCGGCGGGAGCGGAGGTCGTACGCGGCGCGGCGGTGAGGGGCGTCGAGCCCGGTACTCGGCCCGCCGTATCGCTCGGGCGAGCCGCCGGCCAGCGCGGCGCTCGCCTGGAGGCTGACCTGGTGGTGGGCGCGGACGGCCGCGGCTCGGTGACCGCGCGTACCGCCGGCTTCCAGACCCACGCTCGGGCGGAGACGCTGGTGCTGGCCGGAGCGATGTTCACAGGCGCCGAAGCCCCAGACGACACGGGCCACGTGTTCATGCGCCCGGACGCCGGTCTCCTGGGGCTGGTCGTACCGCTGCCCGGCGGGCGCCATCGGGCTTACGCCGGTTACCACACTGCGACGGGCAGGCGGAACCTCAGCGGTCCACCGGCACTACCCGCTTTCCGCGAGGTGATGGCTGGCGCCGGCATGCCGGCGCGGTGGCTGGACGACGCCGTGCTGGCGGGCCCGTTGGCGGAGTTCAGCGGCGCCGAGTGCTGGACCGAGCCGGCCGGCGACGGCGTGGCGCTCATCGGCGACGCGTCTGCT
>JBDZWC010000069.1:0-15965 GCA_040256005.1 Deinococcaceae bacterium
CGGAAGATCGACGCGTCGTAAGCTCCACGCGGCTCGAGCACGTACGGAACTTGGAGGCGCCTTGCATCCTTTCCGGCGACCACGTTGTGGAAGGTCCAGGCCGAGTGCAAGACCGCCACATCGGCGGTCTGTAATTGAGAAGAGAGGCCAACTGGATAGCGTAGCTCCTTCGGTCCCCTGTGATCGACCGGAACCCACGTGAACCTGTCGTTCTGAGCAAGGCGACTGTCATCATCGATCACCACTCGGACCGTGGCGCCCGCGTTCACCATCGACCTCGACACGCTACGAACCGAGTTCGTTATGCCCCCATCGCCTATCCAAGCGCGTGGGTGGTAGCGAAGCACGTCCATATCTGTAGTCGGGACTCCTTTAGGGCTTTGGTGGTTACCTACCCACCACACGATAATCGCGTGGCCTCCGTTCGTGCCGTGTCATTCGTCAGGCCTCGGGATGCTACGGCGCATAACATGAGGGCTGGTTGCTGGTGTGAGGCACACCTGCTCGCCGGCTTGGGGCCACGGTTCCGCCGACACCATCGGAGGCTTTGGGTGAGAGTCACTTACGACGTTCCGGCGCACGAGGAGACAGCATCTGACCGGACTGAACTCTGGCTCAGCCTGCTTCGGCGTATCACGCAGGAAGTGCCTTCATGGTCGACTTGGAAGAACGTGAACTCGGCTTTGGCAGGCACCGGCGACGTGGACTCGCTCGCGCCCCCTTCTGACTGGAAGCTGATCCGCGAGCTCTTCCTTGATTGGGCTGGGGAGAACGGGTTCGGTCCGGCGATCGTTTGTCCACATGTTCCCCAGGGGCCACACTTCATCACCTTCGAGCCCCAAGGGACCCGGATAATTCAGCTCGACGTCAAGGTCAGGGCCACCTTCAGGGGTTCGACCCTAGTCGACGCCTGGAACATCGGTTCGCTTTCGTACATGGATCCACGCGGGTTTCGATGTGTTAGACCGGGCGCGGACGGCGTAATCCGCCTCTTGTCGAACGGTACGCGGACCGGCGGCCGTGAGAACCGGCACGCACTCAAGGTCAAGAGGGTCGTAGAGCTTCTAAGGGCTGACCCTGAGGGCATAGAGGCCATCGCTCGCTATTTCGGCCCAGCACGCCAGGCGGTCATCGATGGTTCGAACGCGGTGGTCGCAGGGACATGGGACCGCCGCGCGATGCTAGCGGTCGAAGCATGGTCTATTGCCCGAGGCGTGTTCGAGCCACAGGTCGGGCTCAGCCGCCTATGGTTCGCGCAGGTACCCAAGCGCCGCTGCCCCGTGATCCGCTTGATACGCGAGAGCGACCGCCACGTGCCGCCAGATCTAGCCTCCTGGCTGGAGCACGTCAAGCGCGACCATGAAGTGGTTTCCTTGGACCGCGCGTCCGCATGACCGATCCCCACAGAGGGATCGCGCTCGTGACGGGTTCTGCGGGCGCCATCGGCTCGGCGACAGTTTGTGCCCTCTCAGGCGCCGGCTACGAAGTCATCGGCCTCGACCTGTCAGAGCCGGCGGAGAACTCGATCGGCCATCACTACAAGGTCGACGTCCGCGACCAGAGGGCGCTGGAGCAGGTGATCCGTTCGGTCCGTGTATCCGGACGCCTCAGACACGTGATCAGTATCGCGGGCGGTGCGTTGCCCGGTGAACCAGAGTCCAAGCGAGATCTAGAGGCACTAGATCCCGACCTATTTCGTCGATCCCTAGAGGCGAACCTGACTTCACACTTCCTCGTCGCCCGAGCCTCGCTCCCGTGGCTGATGGAGAGCGGCGAAGACCGGTCCATCACTTTCACTTCGTCATTCAATGCGCTTAGCGCCCAAGGGATGCCTGCTTACTCTGCGGCGAAAGCGGGCATTATCGGGTTGATGCACTCGCTTGTCGACCCTCTAGGAAAGCGCGGCATACGTGTCAACGTCGTAGCTCCCGGGACCATCAGGACTCCACGAACCGAGCGGCTCTGGCAACACAAGGCAGGGCACTTCGAGGGCTTAGAGCAAGGCACAGCGTTGGGACGGCTCGGCACACCTGCTGACGTCGCCGAAGGCTTCGTGGCGCTGACCAGCCTCAGGCACGTAACAGGGCAAGTACTTGTCGTCGACGGCGGGCAACTCACCGTGCACCGCTGATTCAGCACCGATCTACCGGGTCATGTGACATTCGCTACTCATGTGATTCATGACTTCTCAGGTCACCTGAATCGACCGACGGGGACGGCTAATCTGCCCTACGCCGGATCGAGCCCCGAGACGTTCTCTCACTCCTCTAACGGATTACTCACGCTCACTCGGCCCACACCGACATAACCTTCCCGTTGGTCCAGCGGACTGACGCTTTCTCCTACGACCAGACCTGCGTTCGTCTGTTGAACCCAAGAGTTCGGCCCCTTAGGGGGTTGGTCTCAGAAGCGATGACGCTTGTCCGTGACTTGGGCGCTTGGGACAAGCCGAGCTAGTAGCGCAACCGGCTGAGGCTAGCGCAGGACCTCCCGTAAGTCCAACGCAGCCTTCGCGATAACGGACGTCGCCTGTTCCTCAGGCGGGCTGCGGTCAATGGGACGCGGCGGGAAGGTCTGGATAGATGCGTTTTGGCTCTTCGCTAAGTGCTATTGGTCAGCCGTCGACGAGCTTGCGGTTGCCGCACATGCGTTCTTTGGCTGCGATCGCTCTCTTGATATCGGCCTTCATCACCGCCTGCTCGCAAGGTCCTGACGTGGACCTGCAGACGGAGAACATCCTCGTACGACCTGCCGGCATCGCTTCGGCCGACTCCACTGAGTACGTGGGCGACGAACTCGATGGGGCTTCGGTGGCCGGGGTGATAGAGGTCTTCGTCAGGCCCGCCGGTTGGATTCGCGAGGTCCACTACTCGGTCGACAACGGGTTCGTCACGTTCGTGGCGACCGAAGCTCCGTTCGCGTTCGTGCTCGACACGACGGGCTTGAGCGACGGTTCTCACAAGCTTACGCTCACACCGCGGTTGGCGAACGGCAGGCCCAAAGGTGGTCTGGACGTGAGCTTCAACGTCGCCAACGACACGGGTGACGGCGGCGGCGGCGACGGTGAGGGTGACGGCGGCGATCAGGGTGGAGGTGGAGATGAAGAGCAACCGAACCGGGCACCCACGATCACCTTGGAAGGACCTGCCGAGGCCGTAATAGATGTTCCTACGATCCTGAAGGCCAATGTCTACGATGACGGGCTCCCGAACAAGACGCTAAGCGTCAGGTGGTCACTCGTTTCTGGTCCAAAGGACGTGGAGTTCTCGAGCCCGAACGCAGCGATCACATCTGCTACGTTCCAGGCACTTGGCTCCTACGTACTGCGGGCCTCGGTGACGGACGGGGAGCTTAGCGCGGCGGCCGACCTCGAGGTATCCGTGCAGGAGCCAGACGGTGAGCCAGACCAGCGAGACGATCCGCTGGATGGCGACTTCGATCCGCCGATAAAGATCACGAAAGGTGGGGTCTACACCGGGCGTTGGGCGAGTGACGATCCGGACGTCCCTGCAGTACTGATCGACACCGCTGAGCCTGTCACCATCGAGAACTCGGTGCTGACTGGGCCGGGTCACCTCATCTCGACAGATTTCCACAAGACTACCCGGCTCGTCGTCCGAAACAGCCAGGGATTCGGGCAGAACCCTGACGTGTACGGCGAGAATCCTGGTCGCTTCATCCACGTTGAGTCGTTCGCTGACCTCGTCGTAGAGAACAACTACCTGGAAGGGACATCTGGGATCTACGTTCACAGGTGGCTCGGCGGGGGCTCGGTGAAGATTCGCTTCAACAGGGCCCGCAACATCGTTGGGCTGTGGTCGGACGGCAACGGATCATGGCTGGACGGCGGGAACCAGTTCACGTACGCCCAGTTCGTTCAGTTCAACGATGTTAGAGGTGTCAGCGGTGCCGAGATCTCTTGGAACGAGGTCGTCAATGTCGCCCGCGAGAGTCGGACCGAAGACGTTATCAGCATGTACAAGAGCGGCGGAACGACCTCCAGCCCTATCCGCATTCACGACAACTTCATCAGAGGCTCCTACCCGGCGAAACCGGAGTCACACTCCTTCTCTGGGGGCGGGATACTCCTCGGAGACCACGGCGGAGACAACCAGGTCGCCTACCAGAACCAGATCGTCAACGTAGCCAACTACGGCGTGGCCATCGCGGGCGGGGTCAACAACCGGCTCGAATCGAACCGAATAGTCTCGTCCGGAGCACTTGAAGATGGTACGAGGATTCACGCTGCGAACGTCGGCATCTATATCTGGAACCAGACCGATCATCCGTTCGGTAGCAGCGCTGGGACAGAGAACGTAGTTGGATACGTTCAGCTCAAGACTGACGGAACACCTGTCCGAAACGACTGGTGGATACCGGATGCGAGTACGTGGACTGGGAACACGAAGCTGGCGGGGCCGATAACGGCAGCGACTGAACACGCCGAGTTCGAAGCTTGGCAGACCAAGTACACGCAGGCCGGCGTCAGCATCGGGCTTAACTAACTAAGGCGATGAGGTGGGTGGCTCGAGGCGGCGAAGGGAAGTTCGTGGGCTCTACATGTGTCGGGCGGTCAGCCATCTGGCCGCCTGTGGCACCTGGTAGGCTCCGGGGACGGTTGTCATGGTCCAGGCCATCCACCTCCAGAACCACGATGTAGTTGGTCCGAACTGGCTGCGCCTCCGGCGGGCGGCGTCCCGCTCTCCACGTTGGAGAAGGCGCATGCACTCCCAGACAAGCATCTTTCCTAGGCGATCGTCATAGTCGGCGGAACGACGGCTCGTCTCGCGAGCACCGAGGTACGCAGTCATCAGCGCTTCCCAAACGGCGTCGTACTTCTTGGAACTCAGCGTGTCCGGATGATCAAGCCACTTATGAATCGGCGCCTCGATCCCGACCGCCTTCACACCCGCCTGACCCAGCCGCAGGAGCAGATCGACGTCACAGCCGTGTCCCGAGTCACGTGCGAAGTAAAGCCCAGGCAGGTCACGTCTGAACAACACCGCGTTTATCGAGAAGTTGTAACCGCGTTTCAATAAGTGCGCTTCCAGGTCATCGATCGCGCCACCAGCTAGCTCGTGGGAAGGCGATAGCGACACGCGCCGGTGGCCCGGAGCGACCTCTAGCTGCACGCGGCCGATGGCCATTCCGTACTCGGGGTCTGCCTCGATCGCTTTGACCAACGCAGCGAGCGCACCGGGCAACATCGAGTTGTCAGCAGACATGACCATGACCAGGTCTCCGGTTGACGCCTGGATCGCCCGGTCCCAGTTCGAGGCTAACGGGACGTGATTCTCGAACCTCCTGACCACCAGGCGCTCATCGTTGAACCCACTCAGTACCCGTTCCGTCTCGTCCGTTGAGCGGTTGTCGATCACAAGCACCGTCAACGGCTCGTACGTTTGGGCTAGCACGCTAGCGACCGCCCGGCCGATGAACTTACCGCCGTTGAAGACCGGTATGGCGACGGTTACATGAGGTTGCACGTACGTTGTCCCCCTCGGCCGAAGTCTATGTCGGCCGCCAGGAGCCCGGCGCGGTTTCATCACAAGCTCATCCGCGAGTGTATGGCCCGACCTGCATAGCGGCCTGATGTATCGTTGTCAACCCATGCGGTTTCGCGCTGACGCGTCTGCTGCTCGTGGCCCTACGAACGTAGCCGTGCTCCACGTGGTCATGCGTTGGGTGATAGTAACGGTGATCCTGGGAGTGCTCGTATCGTTCCGTGCGCTTCCAGACGATGCCGTACCGATACCGGTCCGTGCGCCCGAGCTGCTAGGTCAATCTGATATCGCAGTCGAGCTCTTACAGGGAAGTTTCGACCCGCCCATTCGTATAACAGCTGGTGGGACCTACTCCGGTAAGTGGGCAAGTACCGATCCGGATGTTCCCGCGGTGATGGTCATCACAGATGAGCCGGTAACCATTGAGAACTCGATCCTGACTGGCCCCGGCCATCTAGTCTCGACGGACTTCCACACGACCACGGACCTCACGGTGAGGAACACATACGGTTTCGGACAGAACCCGAACGAATACGGTAGGCCACCCGGACGTTTCCTCCACGTCGAGTCCTTCTCTCAACTCATCGTTGAGAACAACTACCTCGAGGGCACGATGGGTATCTACGTCCATCGATGGATGGGCGGTGGAACCGTGAAGATACTGTTCAATCGCGCCCTAAACGTGATCGGGCTATGGTCAGATGGCGCTGGGTCCTGGCTACGCGGCGATAGCCAGTTCTCCTACGCCCAGTTCGTACAGTTCAATTCTGTGCACGACATACCCGACGCGGAAGTCGCTTGGAACGAGGTCGTCAATCTGCCATGGCAGAGCCGCACCGAAGATGTGATCAGCATGTTCGACAGCAGCGGGACGCCTGATAGTCCTATATCCGTGCACGACAACTTCATTCGCGGTTCGTATCCAGCCGATCCCGCCAACCACTCCTTCAGTGGTGGCGGCATCTTGCTCGGGGACGGCGGCGGCGGCTATCAGGAGGCGTTCCATAACCAGGTTGTCAGCGTGGCGAACTACGGGATCGCCATCGCAGGCGGACGACATAGCCGGATCGCTAGGAACCGCGTCGTATCCGCCGGTCTTCTTGAGGATGGAACTCGAATCGCATCCGCGAACGTAGGTATCTACATCTGGAACCAGTATCGAAGGCCCTTTGGCGATAACGCCGGTTCGGATAACGTGGTCGGCTACGTGCAAAGACCATCGGGCGCTAGCGCGGTACGGAACGACTGGTGGGTTCCCGACGCCGCGAGCTGGAGCGGCAATCGACGGCTCGAGGGACCCGTGAGCCAAGACACCGAAAGGGCCGAATTCGACCGCTGGGTACAGAAGTTGCGCACAGCCAACGTACGCTTGGGCGTCAACTAGACGCGGCCTCCTCTACGACAACTGGCCCAGTTCGAGCCGTTCCACGACGGGTCGCCCAGACGGGGCTTGGTTTTCCAGCGGCAGGTGATGGTCGAGGTGATGCCTGTGAGGAAACGTTGGGCCTCGACGGCTAGCATGCGATCGACGAATGGTTCCCACCAACGCAGGCGCATCACCACGTACCCCGCGCGTCACTTCCAGCACCGGTAAACAGAGCCCGTGAAGGGTCTTCGAGAGGCACTCGGCACCGGAACCTGGGCGGTCGTAGACCAAGCTTTGTTCGCAGGAGCGAACTTCGTGCTTACCGTGTTCCTGGCAAGGTGGTTGGGAGACTCCGCGTTCGGCATATACAGCCTCGCTTACACCATCTTCCTGCTCGTTTCGCTTGCGTTCACCGCCTTACTCATAGACCCCTTGTTGGTCTTCGGAGCTGGACGGTGGCGCGGTGCCTACCATACGTACCTGAACCGGGTGCTTATCGGGCTTGGCGTTCTGAGCTGCGCTGGCAGCCTATTGATATTTGGTCTCGCTCAGTTCAGCCATCTACTTGACAACACGGGTCCGCTAAAGCAGCTGCTGCTGACCTTGTCCTGGGCAGCGCCGATAATCTTGCTCATGTGGGTGCTTCGACGCGCCCTATACGCCATCGGAAAACCACACGTTGCCGCCGTGGGAGGGGCGATCTATCTCGTATCGCTCCTCTCGCTGGCCATGACGATCAATTACGTAGTGGGCCTATCTGCACGGGGCGCAATCGTCGTGATGGCGCTTGCCAGCCTCGTTTCCGCCGGATTCCTTTGGAAGGCTGTGTCGGGCGCCGACGTCGGTGGGCGGGCCGTGATCCCTGTAACCTCAACCAAAGAGGTCCTACGTGCGCACTGGCGGTACGGTAGCTGGCTCCTCGGCTGGTACGTCCTCGACTGGCTCAGTACGGACATCCTGTACCTCGTACTGGCCCCGGTACACGGGACAGCCTCGGTAGGCTCGTTGCGAGCTGCGATGACGCTCATACTGCCAGCGCATCACATCTTTATCGCGGTCAGTTCCGTCGCTGTGCCTTGGTTCGTCTCCCGCATCGGCAGCAGAGGGCTCTCCCGAGCCATGACCTGGTTCTGGTTGGCGGCCTTCGGCATGGCCGGGCTCTACTGTGTCGGGCTCTTGACTTTCGCCGAGCAGATCCTCGGTCTCGTGTTCGGAGAGTCGTTCCATGGGTTGCGTCCTATCGTCCACATCGCAGCGTTCATCCCGTTGACGCTAGCCACACAGGCCGCATTCGGCACCGTCCTGAGAGCTTTGAACCGCACTCGCGACCTGTTCGTGGCCTCGGCTCTTACTGCCCTTCTGACAGCTACCGTCGGCGCATGGTTGAGCGTGACCAACGGGGCAGTGGGCGCAGTTTCCGCGTTTCTGATTGGGGCCACCGTCAACGCAGTAGTCGTTGCGATCATCGTCCGGCTCAGACTGAAAGCTGGAGCACCCGGAGACCGTCTAGTCATCAGGGCAAGGGCATGAACCGTCCCTTTAGCCGCGGCCAAATTACGTGCCTCATGTTGGTATCCCGCGAACCCTGCCATTGTGACAACCGGCCCCCCGGTTGGTACTAGGTGGCCATAGAGTCTGACTGATGGTTTCCGCTAGTACCGTCGGCCAGATGCTGCCGTGGGCAGCAGTGCTAACGGCCGCCCTTCTTTCGGTACTCGCAGTCTCGTTACACTTCCGCGACCGCCTCAAACGCGTCTCGGGGATCGCAGTCGGGATCCTACTGGTGGGCTACGCCTTCCTGCACAGGAGCTTCGCCTACTTGGGTGCGCCGCCGTTGTTCATCGGCGAGCTGGTGCTCCTATTGCTGGTACTCACGGTAGCGCTAGCGGGAAGCCCCGCAACCGTCCTCAGATCGCGTCCCGCGAGGGCCTTGCTAGTGTTTCAGGCCGTCGGCCTAGTTGCCACGGTTCCGTACCTGGCGGCATACGGAGTGGACGCCCTCAGGGATGCCGTCCTCTGGGGCTACGGCGTGTTCGCGATAGCCATAGCTGCGCTCGCGACCGACAAGAGCGTGCATAAAGCCATGGAGGTGTACGGGCGCCTGGTCCCGTGGTTCTTAGCGCTGATGCCAGTGATGATCGTTGCAGGTAGGTTGGTTCCTGGCCTGACCAGCGCCGTCACGTTCCAAGGCATCCCCGTGTTCGATCCGAAGTCTGGTGACATCGCGGTTCATCTGGCAGGTGTGGCCGCGTTCCTCGCGCTGGGCCTTCACCGTCAAGCGCGAACTGGTGTCAGATCGTCGGCAGTATACGAGTGGGTTCTGTGGGGGCTCTGGCTGGTCACTTTCGCCCTGATCTCCGACAATCGCGGCGGGATGGTAGCGGTCCTGGCCGCGATGATGGTTCTGATCATCCTCGCCCGCGGTTCGACCCGCTTCTGGAAACCGCTAGCGCTGGCGGTCTGCCTGGTCGGACTAGCGGCTGCTTGGCAAGTGGAGATCGGTGGCGAGGATCGCGTGGTCTCGGTGAACGCGATATTCCACAGAATCAGCAGCGCGTTCGTAAATACGGGCGAGGAGGGCGTCGACGGAACGAAAGAGTGGCGGATCGATTGGTGGACCGATATCGTCGGCTACACGGTGAACGGTCCGTACCGTTGGCTAGGCAAGGGATACGGCGTGAACCTAGCTGACGACGACGGATACCAAGTACAGGCAGACGGTTCCCTCCGTAGTCCGCACAACGGTCATATGACGGTCCTAGCCAGAAGTGGCATGCTCGGACTTGCCGCTTGGGTCTTGTTCTTGGTCGCTCTCCTGTTGCCACTCGCACGCGTAGCGACTTCACAGGGGATCGCGAGTCGGCTACCGGCTCTGTGGCTGCTTATCTACCTACTTGCAGCCCTTGTCAATGCCACGTTCGACGTTTATCTGGAGGGGCCACAAGGCGGCATCTGGTTCTGGGTACTAGCGGGAGCAGCAATGACCTTGCTTAGATCCTCCAGACCGCCTAGGTCGATAAGCGCGGACCGCACTTAGGCCTACATCAGGTCGGCCTGATTCAGGTCTTCGTCACAACCGTCTGTGGCGTTTTGGGCGCCTCTCCGATGCGCTCTGTAGCGCTTCGATCCGAGAGGCCCGTACCCTTCTCAGGGGCTACGTCCCAGCCGCCAAGCTGAGTTCTCGTCGCCTTCGTACGTCGACGGCTAGCACGCCCGCGACCAGATGTACGAGCCTTGCTCGTGTATACGATGCTGAAGTCCTCGCTTCGCCTGTTGCGGATCAGCCTGGCGGCAACCAACGCATCCTGGCGAGACACTGCCTCCGCATCCAAAAGGAAGATAACGTCATCACTATTGGCGATGAAGCTAAGCGCGTCAGCAGCTTCCAGAAGCGGCGTGGTGTTGACAACGATGAACTCGTAGCGCGCTGAGATCGAAGCTATGAGGCCGGGCATGCCGCGAGCCAGCAGGACGGTCGCGTCATCGGACTCGACGGAGGCCTGGATGATGTCCAGCCTCGTGATGCCCTTCTTCAGGGTGGCTGGTCGGAACGAGCTGGTTCCGCGTCTCAATGCCTCCCCGAGCGTTGCGACCCCCTTCTCCTTCCTCGGCAGGTTCATGAAAGAGACGGGGTTGCGAAGGTCGCTATCTATGAAGACCGTGCGTTTACCGAGATCCGCGAACGCGACCGCCAATCCCAACGCGAAGCTTGGCCCCTGCTCGCTCCTCCTTGGGCTAGCGACGGTCACCACGTGCCCGGCCATACCGGTTGACTCTGTCCGAATGAGGTTCGCCGCTGTGTACGCGGCGGCGTCTCGCAGAGCCTTGGAGTCGACCTCCGTGGTGCGTCTCCGCAGGTACTCGCCCACGACGGGTGCCTCAAGGTAGTCCGCAGCCTCCAGGCCGGTGGTGAATCGGTCGGCGACCGCTGGCCTGATCACAGCCGCGGCGAGGACGGCGACGAAGGCCGTGATGAAGGCGACGACGGCGAAGAAAAGCGGTCGGGGAAAGCTGGGTTCCAACGGCGGTACAGCTCGCGATACGTAACTTGCTGAGCTCGTAGCCGAGCCTCTCAGCGCCAGAAGCGCCTGGTATCTCTCGAACTGCTGGGTGCGAGCGGCTTCCTCTGCCGCACCAATTACAACTCCCGCTTCGGCACCAAGGGTGGCCTCCAGTGCACTGATGGCGTTCTCAAGAAGAGATTCTGCTCTTTGTCGATCCCACTCGATGAGGACGTCGGCCATGGCGTTCGCCATGCCCGCCGCGGACTCCGGGCTTTCGCCCGTGGCGGTGACGTTCACGAGGTCTGCGTCGTTGCCGCGGGAGACAGACACACGTAGTCCGTTCGCAGCATCCTTGACAGCCGCCGTATCTATCGGTGTGAGGTCCGTCCTAGAGAGGGCCTCCGCTATCGCTGTCTGGCTCTCGGCGACGATCACGTAGGCACTCGAGTCGGTTCGGGGCGCGGAGAACGCGACCCCGGCAACTCCGCCGCCCGCCTCAGCAGGCGCGATGCTTAGCGTCGCGGTCGCCTCGAAGCGCTCCGGAAGGCGCTGTGAACCAAAGTAGACGGCGGCGGCAAGAGCAGCGCCGATGACGACCGCGGCCAGAGCGTTTCGCCTCACCAGTTGAATGAAGGTATGCATCTCCACGTCTATGCCGGCGGGGTAGACGTTCATAGGGGTGAGTCCTTTCGCGATCGTGCGAGCATGGACTTACCGGGACGCGCGGCGCCCATCAGTAAGCTCCTTTGGAAACTATGACCGCCCAAGGGGTGCGCGCCATCACGTAGAGATCGAGCCAGAGCGACCAGTTGGCGATGTAGTAACTGTCGAGTTCGACTTGACCGGCGAGGTCAGCCGTGGCGCGCGAGGTAACCTGCCAATACCCCGTCAGCCCCGGTGGGACCGAGGCTCTAAGTTGTCGGAAGTCATCCGTGAACGAGTCGAGATGGTAGTCGGGGAACGGCCGGGGGCCAACGAAACTGAGCTCACCCTTCGCTATGTTGAGCAGCTGCGGAAGCTCGTCTAGGCTCATGCGGCGGAAGAAGCTGCCTACGACTGGGATGATGCGCGGATCTTTCTCGAGTTTGAAACGCGTTCGCCACTCTTCGCCCGCTGCCGGGTTCGTATCCAGGTACTCCTTCAACAGTTCTTCCGAGTTCCGATGCATTGTCCGAAGCTTCCAGAGTCGGATCCTCCGACCGCGGTAGCCTTCTCTAACTTGGGCGTAGAAGGGGTTACCGGGGCTGGTCACGAAGATCGTGATCGCCGAGATAGTGAGGATCGGTATCGCAACCAGGCCTAGGGGAGCGAGCAGGACCAGGTCGACAACGCGCTTCAGAAACAGGTTGCGACGCAGACTCAGATGTCCCCTGACGTACAGCCCCACTACGGCCCCGCTATCTCGGGTACCTACTCCTGAGCTCGTCATCCCGAATGCGTTCGGGGTCACGACCACTTTCGCGAACAGTCGGCCAAGCCTGTCGACGAGCGTCGAAAGTGCGTTCGGAGCCATGCCTGGCATGGCTACGATCGCGTAGTTCACGCCGTTGCGGCGTACTCGTGAGATCTCGGACCTGATGGAGCCTGTCACCGGAACGCCCGCTACGTCGAGACCCCAGATATCGGGGTTGTCGTCTAGGCACTCGATGATCTTGAGGTTCAGGTTAGGTTTCCTCGCCAAGCTCTCGATGATGAGGCGGGCTGTCTTTCCACCACCCAAGACGACCGCGGGAACACCCCACCATGGGCGCCGTGCGAGCAGCTCACGCAGCAGGATGCGCATTTCGATCACCAACAGGACGGTCGCTACGTATATGACGCCGAGTTGTAGCAGTGCTGTGATGCCCAATCCCTGTGCGAGACCCGCCACGAGGAATGTCAATGCGAAGGTCGAGAGGATCAGGATTATCGATCGCATCTCGTCCACAGGGCTGACCCCGGCACCAGGGTAGAGATCGGCCAGCATGAAGGCGAGCGGGACGGCGACCGCGATGATCAGGACGTGCCAGCCCTGGATGACCGGAGCTTGGTCGAGGAACGAAGCCAGGATCAGTGCACTACCGCTCGCCAACGCGATCGCGACCAGATCACCGAGCAGGAGCACGAGCGACGTCATACCGGGACTAGGCCGGGCCGAACTACTCAAGTCGGTGTTGAGCTCGGACATGGACTCGGTGAGCACGCTGGACATCGTCGGGTGGTCGACCTACGCGAGCACGAGAGAAGACGACATATCTGCATCGTTCGGGTAGGCGGGTTCCTCCCGAAAGTAGGTTATCGCCTGTATGAGCCCGGTCTTTAGGTCGGTACTTGGCTCCCAGCCCAGGACGCTTCGCGCCCTTTGGATATCGGGGCGACGGCGCCGTGGGTCGTCTGTAGGCAGCTTGCGGAACTGGATCGTGAGGTCCTCTTCGACGAGGTCTCGGATCAACTCAGCAAGCTCATGCACCGTAGTCTCTTCTGGATTCCCAAGGTTGAACGGGCCGATAACATCGTCGTCGGTAGCCATCAGCCTGACGAGTCCATCGACCATGTCAGATACGTAGCAGAACGACCGAGTCTGTCGACCGTCGCCGTAGACCGTCATCGGGCCGCCATTCAGCGCCTGTACGATGAAGTTGCTGACCACGCGTCCGTCGTCGGGTTGCATCCTTGGACCGTAGGTGTTGAAGATTCGTGCAACCTTGATCCGCACGTTGCGCTGCCTGTGATAGTCGAAGAATAGGGTCTCGGCCGCTCGCTTGCCTTCGTCATAACAGCTTCGTGGACCGATTGGGTTGACGTTGCCCCAGTAGTCCTCAGTCTGAGGATGAATCTCCGGATCTCCGTAAACTTCACTAGTGCTGGCCTGAAGGATCTTCGCACCGGTGCGTCGGGCGAGGCCGAGCATGTTGACGGATCCTACGACTGACGTCTTGATCGTTTGCACGGGGTCACGCTGATAGTGGACCGGGCTGGCGGGACAAGCTAGGTTGTAGATCTCGTCGACCTCGACATACAAGGGGAAACTGATGTCGTGTCTCAAGAGCTCGAAGAACGGGTTCGTTAGCAGGTGCTTGACGTTCTCCTTGCGACCCGTATAGAAGTTGTCGACACACAGTACGTCGTGCCCATCCTCCAGCAGCCTTTCACATAGATGGGAGCCGATGAAGCCAGCGCCACCGGTAACCAAGATGCGCTTACGCACTCTCAAACCTCCAGGCCGGCAAAGCGAAGTACGTTGGAGTGCACGACTCGCCTGGTGCCGGAGGGAGGTCGCATAACGAAAGCAGGGACCTTCCCCAACCGTGATTATCTTGGCCCCATCCGGCGCTGCTGAGTACGCCCGTCACATGCGAACATTCGAAGCGCTCAGTCGGCCGGCCCGCTGCGGTTCGCCTGAACCGCTCGCTCATAAGCAGCCGCGAGGGCATCTAGCCCTACCTGCGCGGAGTAGTTCGCTTCGAAGGTGGCGCGTGCAGCTCTCCGCATGAGGCTCAATCTGACCTCGTCGCTTGTCATGGCAACTACGGCTTCACGAAGTGATCTCGCATCGCCAGGGTCGAAATGGAGCCCGTCCAAACCATCTGTGACGACCTCCTCCAAGGCTCCGATACGAGAAGCGATAACCGGGAGTCCCACGGCGAACGCTTCGATTGCGACCATGGAGAGGCCTTCATACCACTCCGATGGGACGATAAGAACTGTGGCTTCTGCCATATGCTCCGAAACCCGTTTGCGGTCAAGTACTCCCAAAGCGGTTACGCCCCTGAGTCTCGATGCTCTCGTCCGGACGTGTTCGCCGAGGGGCCCGTCCCCAACGATCCGCAATGGTAGTTCGTAGCCCAGGTCCTCCCAGGCTGTCAGAAGCGTCTCAAGCCCTTTTTCAGATGAGAGCCTTCCGACGAAAAGTGCATAGCCGCCGGTCCCGTGGCCTACTCCTGGGTCGACACTTAGAAAGTTCGGTTTCACGACGATCTTCGAGGCAGGGAAGCCGCCGTCGACAAACTTCTGCCTAGCGAATCGAGTTAGCGCCAAGTACAGGTCGATCTTGTTCCTGAACGTACCGACGGCGCGATGGAAACCGAGAAGCCCGGCAACCGCCGTACTGGCACGCCGGCTGCCCTTGTAGCAGCCATGCTTGACCGCTGGCCACGGAATCGGCTTCCCCAGGCAGTCCTCACATACCTCGCCGTCCCTGAAGAACGTCGCCGCAGGACAGATGAACCGATAGTTGTGGAGCGTCTGAACCGTCGCGGCACCGTAGCGTTTCGCGACGTGGTGGACCGCAGGAGAAATAACCGCCAGGGTGTTGTGAACATGGACAACGTCCGGCTCGAACTCCTCCATAGCGCGCCGCAACTGGTCGGCTTGGGCGGAATTCCAAATCGCGTCGATCCCCGCCTTCAAACCAGAGCGGATCTCTAGCCCGTCGTTAGAGACATGGTAACGGGCAACCGCGAAACCGTTCGATGACAAGATGTCGAATTCGGCATCGAAGACGGTGTCTTCGCCTCCAAGTTGCTGATACGAGTTGTGAACCTGCATGATACGCACGCTAATTTTGCTCCCCGTCGGCGTTCGCGGCTAGGGCGTTCTAGAGAAGGAAATCGCCCTCGCTGTAAACAGGCCACGTCCAAGCCTTCGTTGGCTGCATGGCTCCTAGCCGTAGCCGATTTCCTGGACCTTGATGTCGCTTGGCTGCGGCACCGGCCTCCATAGGTTCAAAGCTTGTAAGGCCAGCAAGGCGAGGAACTGGGTATTCGTCAGCAAGTACCGCTTCCAAAGCCGACCGGGCTCCTGCAGCAGACGGAATAGCCACTGCAATCCGTTCCTTTGAACCCATAGCGGCGGTTCTCGCAGGAGTCCGGCATGGTAGTCGAATGCGGCCCCGACGGCAAGTACCGGCATCGACAAATGGTCGCCGAACTCGTATGCGAAGACTTCCTGCCGAGGGCACCCCAATCCTACGAACACCGCCCGAGCGCCAGAGGACTTGATGCTGGCGATAATCTCCTTCTTTTCGTCAGGTGTGATTGTCCTAAACCGCGAAGGCTGTCTCCCGGCAACCACGAGACCCGCTGGGCGGACCAGAGCATCAACCGCTTCGCG
>JBDZWC010000070.1:0-15765 GCA_040256005.1 Deinococcaceae bacterium
GTGGCTCCTCCGCGCCGCCGTGGCCCTACCCCTCGTCGCCGCCTTGGCCGGCTTCGCCAGTCACCAGCTGCACCCGGCCACCTTCCCGGCTCCGCCGCAGGAGCCGGTGCCGAGGGGCGCGATCCTCGCCTCCGACGGGCAGCCGCTGGCGACAGGCCCCGCCTCCGCTCGCAGCTACCCGCTGCGGGAGGCCGGCGCGGCCCTCGTGGGCTTCACGGGCGCGGTCCAGCCCGACGGCCGCTACGGCCTCGAGGGGCTCGAGTACTCGCTCGACCCGGTCCTCACGGCGGGCCAGGACGTCGTCCTCACCATCGACTCCACCATCCAGGCGGCCGCGGACCGCCACCTGCGCGAGGCAGCCGTCCAGTACGGCGCGGAGTCGGGCGCCGCCGTCGTCCTCGAGGCGGGCACCGGCCGGATACTCGCCGCGGCCAGCTACCCGCCCTACGACCCGAACGCCTGGGAGGAGGCCGGCCGTCGCCAGATGACGAACCAGGCCTTCATCGAGAACTACGAGCCGGGTTCGGTGATCAAGCCGATCGTCATCGCCGGCCTGCTCGAGAGCGGACTGCTCAGGCCCGACGAGATGGTGGAGACACCGCCGACGATCAGGGTCGGCGAGCAGACCTTCCGCGACGTCACCTGGCACGAGGATCATCTGAGCGTGCCCGACGTGCTCGCCTACTCGAGCAACTCGGGCATGATCAACCTGAGCCAACGCTTCGAGGACGCGGAGCTTCACGAGTGGTTGATGCGCTTCGGCATCGGCCAGGACGTGCCCGTGCCCGGCACCTACACCGAGAGCGGCCATCTGAACCCGTGGTGGCGCTGGGTGCCCCAGGACCACGCGTCCAACACGATCGGCCAGAACCACTCGACGACGGCGCTCCAGCTTGCCGCCGCCTACTCGATCTTCGCGAACGACGGCATCTACGTGCCGCCACGCCTTGTCGAGGGGCAGCCGGCGGCGGAACCGCACCGTGTCCTGTCCCCCGAGGTCGCGCACACCATGCGCTGGATGCTCAACCACGTCACCGAGGCCAGCGGCCTGCGGGTGGCGCGGGTGCCGGGTGTGAGCGTGGCGGCCAAGACGGGCACTGCCGACGTCTACGACAACGAGCTCGGACGCTACGTGCCCGGCGACTACAACCTCAGCGTCGCCGGCATGCTCCCAGCCGAGGACCCCCGCGTCATCGCGGTCGTGATGCTGCACAAGCCGGCCGAGGGCGCGACGAGCACGATCGCGACCGGCACCCTGTTCGGCGAGCTGGCCACGGACATCGTCGCGGCTTGGGGCGAGGTGCCCCGCACCGAAGCGCTGGCTTCCGCACGCTGACGCGCGACCGCGCCGAAGGGGGCCGAGGGGGCGAGCGGACTGCCGATGCACATATTGCACACGTTGTGTAACGTGTGGATAGGATGGGACGCGTGGGGACACAGGTAGAAGCCGGCACGGGAACGCCGCTGCGAGCGCACGACCTGCTGGACCCCCACGCCATCGCCGGTCTGCTCGGCGGCAGCCTGCCAGACCCGCGACCGAGGGCCGGCACAGGCGTCGCCTACGACGCGCGGAAGGTGCGTCCTGGTGACGTCTTCTTCGCCTGGCAGGGTTCCGCGCGGCACGGCATCGAACTCGCCGAGGAGGTGCTCGCCAAGGGCGCCGCCTTCATCGTCTCCGATCGTCCGCACCCGCGGGCCGTGCACGTGCGGGACACATGGGACGCCATGCGTCGCCTGGCCCTGGCAGCGCGCGAGCTGGTGGCCGCGCCCGTCATCGGCGTGACAGGCTCGGCCGGCAAGACGACCGTGAAGACGCTGCTAACCGCCGCCTTAGCCGGTCGTTCCACCCCCGGGAACCTCAACACCGTCCCTCCCCTGTTGGCTGCGTTCGTGTCGGCGGCACGGACCGACGCCGGCCTCCAGGCTCCGTCTGGCGACGTCGTGGGCAACGACGCGCCGGGTGCACCGCTGGTGATCGAGCTAGGCGTCGACCACCCCGGCGAGATGGCGCAGTTGACCGGGTTCACGAGGCCGGACCACGGCGTGATAACGACGATCGGGGAGTCCCACCTGAGCCAGCTCGGCGATGTCGCCGCCGTGGCCCGCGAGAAGGCGCTGCTCCTGTCGACGGCGACCGGCGTCAGGGTCACCACGGCCGGCGCCGCGGCGCGCCTGCCGGCGGACGTGCTCGCCCGTACTCACGTCACCCACCTCATCGGCGCGGAGCCCATCACGGGTCTGCCCGGCGTGCCCGCGGGCGAGGTGACCGGCCAGCTCGAGGGCACCACCCTGCGCAGCCTGGGAGCCAGGTTCGAGCTCCCCTGGCCCGGCCGCGCCATGGCGGAGAACGCTCTGCTGGTCCTGGTTACCGCGTGGCTGCTGGGTGTGGACCCGCGCACGGCGTTCGAACGCATGGACAACGCTCCACTGGAGAAGGGCCGGCTCAGGTTCACGCAGCTGGGGCACGTCACGCTGATAGACGACAGCTACAACTCCAACCCGCTCTCGGCGGCGCTGGCGCTCGAGGTGCTCCGCGAACGTCCGGGGCCGCGCGTCGCGTTCCTCGGCGACATGCGGGAGCTGGGCGAGGTGAGCCGCGCACGCCACCTGGAACTGGGCGAGGCCACGAAGGACCTCGACCTCGTGGTAGCGATCGGCGAGGAGGCCGCGGCGATCGCCTCAGCGAACCCAGCCGCGCGCCACGTGCCCACCTGGCGCGAGGCCGCCGACCTCGTCGACCTGGTCCCGCGCACCGGCACGGTACTGGTGAAGGGCTCACGGTCGCTGGAGCTCGAGAACCTCGTGGCCGCGCTCGAGAGAGCCCTGGCCCCGGCAACCGGTCCCGCCGACGTGAACTCGACAGCGGCTGGTGAGCCGCGATGATCGTCGTCGTCGCGGTCGCCGTCGGCATGGTGCTCACCGGCGCCTTCGTGAAGCTGGCCACCACCTACGGCTGGGGCAAGCCGGTGCGCGGCTCCGGTCCTCAGAGCCACCTCGCGAAGGCGGGCACCCCGACGATGGGCGGCGTCTCGTTCCTGTTGGCGGCCTCTGCCGTCGCCCTCCTCATGGCCGGTGCGCGCGTCGAGACGCTGGCCCTGGTGGCCCTGACCCTCGCCGCCGCTGCCATCGGCCTGTACGACGATCTGATCTCCCTGGCCCGCAAACGGCGGCGACTGGAGGGGATCGAGGAAGACGTCGACGAGTCCACGGGCCTGCTCGCTCGCTATCGTTTGCTGGGCCACTTCGTCATCGGTCTCGCCTTCGCCTGGTGGGCGGTCTCTGACGGCTTCCGTGTCACCGACCTCGCCTGGCTCGACGTCGTGCTGTACGCCTTCGCCATCGCCGGCAGCATCAACGGTTTCAACTTCACCGACGGGCTCGACGGGCTCGCGGCCGGGGTGACGGCCATCGTCCTGCTGTTCTTCCTCGGGTCGCCGTTCGCTGCGGCGCTGCTCGGGGCTCTGCTGGCGTTCCTCTGGTACAACGGCCACCCCGCTCGCGTCTTCATGGGCGGCGTGGGGTCCGAGGCGTTGGGCGCGGCGGTGGCCGGCCTGGCGATCCTCGACGGCACGGTCCTGCTCCTGCCCCTTGTCGCGCTCATCCCCGTACTCGAGGTCGTCACCGTCATCCTGCAGGTCGCCTACTTCAAGGCTACGGGCGGCAAGCGGCTGTTCCGCATGACGCCCATCCACCACCACTTCGAGCTCGCGGGGCTCAGCGAGCTGCAGGTGACCATGCGCTTCTGGATCGTCACCGCCGTCGGCGTGGCCGCGGCGTCGGCGCTGGCGGGCAGGGCGCCGTGGTGAACCAGACAGACCTGTTCGTCTATGGCTTGGGCCGCAGCGGCAGCGCCGTCGTGAGGAGGGCCAGGGCCGAGGGTATGGCAGTGGCCTTCTACGACGCGCGTGCCGAGGGTCAGGACGTCGACGAGGCGCTCGCGTCCGGAGCGACCAGGGTTACCAGCGTCGAGGAGGTCGACACCGCCAGGTTCACCACCTGCGTCGCGGCTCCAGGCGTGAGGGTGGACCACCCCGACCTACAGCTCCTGCGGGAGCGAGGCGTTCACGTCACAGGCGAGGTCGAGTGGATCTGGAGCCGCGTCGGCGGCCGCTACGTTGGCATCACGGGAACCGCCGGGAAGGGCTCCACGACGCTGTGGCTCCAGGACCTCCTGAGCCGCTGCGGGGTGGACGCCGTCGCCGGCGGGAACAACGACCCGGCGCTGGCGGCGGTAGCGCGCGAGGGCGCTACCCACGTCGTCGAGCTCTCGTCGTTCCAGCTCGAGCGGTGCCACGCGTTCCGACCCGACGTCGCCGTCGTCCTGAACCTCGGCGAGGACCACATCGACAGGCACGGCAGCGTGGCCGCCTACCACGCGGCCAAGTACAAGCTCCTGGCGAACCTCAAGCCCGAGGACACCCTCGTCTACAACAGCGACGACGCTACGGTCGCGGCTTGGGCGCGGGCTTGCCCCGCCGTTCTGCTCCCGTACTCGACGCGAGACGAGAGCTGCGAACTGTTCTACGACGCCGCGGCCGAGACGCTACGCCTCGTGGGCGGCGACGTCGTCGACGCCGGGGCACTAGGCGTGCAGGGCGCGCATCAGCGGGCGAACGCGCTCGCGGTGGCAGGAGCGGCTCACGCGCTCGGGCTCGCACCCAGGCAGATCGCCGCCGGCATCACGTCGTTCGGCGGCCTGCCGTCGCGTTACGAGCTAGTGGCCAGGCTGGGCGACGTAGCTTTCGTCGACGACTCCATAGCCACCCGGCCGTTGGCCGTAGCTGCCGCCCTCGCCTCCACCACGGGCCCCTGCGTGTGGCTCGCGGGCGGGCAGGCCAAGGGTGCCGACGTAGCGGGCCTGAGGGAGGTCGTGACGGACCACGTCGACCTGCTGGTCGCGTACGGGGACGCCGGCCCGCTGTTCGCCGCCCAGTTCGCCGGCTGTACGCGCGTGATCGAGTGCCGCCAGGCGGACGGGCGCGAGGCGCTCGCCTGCGCGGTGGCGCAAGCCGTCGCGTTCCTGGAGACGGAGCGGGGCGGCAAGGGGACGGTGCTGCTCTCGCCGCTCGCTGCCTCGTTCGACCAGTTCGACGACTACAAGCACAGGGCGAAGGTGTTCCGCGAGGTGGCCGCCCGGCTGGCCTCGAGCAAGAGCCTGGGGGTAGGAGCCTGATGGACCGCACCGTGCTCTTCGTGCAGCTGGCTCTCGGGGCCCTCGGCATCGTCGGCGTGGCCGGCAGGGAGCCCGGTGATGCCTTCGAGCACGGCACGCGCGTGCTCCTCGCGCTCCTGCTGACCGTCGTCATCTCGCGCCTCTCACCCAAGGTCGTGACCAAGCTCAGCCCCTGGCTGTTCGTCGGCGTGTTCGGGCTGCTCGTGGCGGTGCTGTTCGTGGGGGTCTCCCCGGAGGGGTCCGAGAGCAAGCGCTGGCTCGACCTGGGCGGCTTCACGCTGCAGCCGTCGGAGTTCATGAAGATCGCCGTCATCGCGTACCTGACGGCGTTCTTCCACAACCACCTGGGCGACTGGCACATCTGGCGGCCGATGCTGGTGATCGGCCTCGCCGTGGCGGCGATCGTGGCCCAGCCGAACCTCTCCACCGGCCTGTTCATCTTCGTGCTCGCCTTCGGCCTGATGGTCATCGCCGGCATCTCCACCGCCAGGTTGGTCTCGATCTCGGCGGCGGCCGCCGTCATCGGCCTGCTGGTGGGCGGCTCGTACCTGAGCGAGTTCAGCTACATGAAGGACAGGCTCATCGGTTACGCCGACCTGTGGGGCGAGCAGCAGCTGTCCGAGGACACCTCCTACCAGGCCCTCGCCGCCAGGCAGGCGATGGTGCTGGGCGGGCTCACCGGTATCGGGCCCGGGCGGCAGGTAGCCGTGCCCGAGGCCGAGACCGACTTCGTGGCTGTGTCCATCGCCCAGTCGCTGGGTCTCGTCGGCGTCGCCTCGCTCATCACCCTCTACCTGCTGCTGGGCGCGCGCGCCATCGCGATCGGGCGCAGCGTTACCGGACCGGCCGCGCTGCTTGCCGGCGGCGCTGCTGCCTATATTTGCGGCCAGGCGGCGATCAACCTGCTGGTGGCCTCGGGCCTCTTCCCGGTCACGGGCATGCCCCTGCCCGGGGTGAGCTACGGCTTCAACAGCCTGCTGTCCGTGGGGATCGCGTTCGGTTTCGTACACATCGCACACCGGCAGGCCGTGCGCGAGGAGGCTCCCAGCCGGCAGCCCACGCTGATCGAGGTGGCGCGGTGATGGCGCGGGTGGCCGGCGAACCGCGGTCACGCGCCGCCAGGGTGGACCTGCTGTTGGCCACGGGCGGTTCCGGCGGTCATGCCTTCCCCGCCCTGGCCGTGGCGCAGGAGGCGCTGGCCGAGGGCAGGTCTGTCGTCGTGCTGGGCGCCCGGGGCGGCATGGAGGAGCGCTTCATGCAGGAAGCCGGTGTGCCGTTCGTGGGCGTCAGGGCCGGCAAGTGGCACCGGGGCAGGCCCGGCCTCGGGCAGGCGGCCAGAGCCGCCCTGGGCGTCCTGGACGCGCTGGCCGCGCTCAGGCGGCTCAAGCCAGGCGTCGTCGTCGGGTTCGGTGGGTTCGCGTCGTTCCCCGGCGCGGCCGCGGCCGCGATCCTGGGCGTGCCGCTGGTGCTGCACGAGGGCAACGCCTACCCCAGCCAGGTCAACCGCTGGCTGTCGCGGCGGGCTCGACTCGTCGTGTCGGCCCAGGAGGAGGCGCTGAAGCACCTCGCGGGTGTCAGGCGGTCGCTGGTGCTGCCCTTCCCGGTCAGGGAGGTGCGGGTCGAGAGAGCCGCCGCCCGCCGGGCGCTGGGGCTGCCGCAGGACGCCGTGGTGACGCTGGTGATGGGGGGCTCGCAGGGCTCGGCCGCGCTGAACCGCGAGGCGCCCGCCGCCTATTCCCGACTCGGCACCCACGACGGTAATCACCACGTGCTGCACTCGTCCGGGCGCGGTAGGGCAGCCGAGGTGAACGCACCCGGCCCGAGCTACCACGTGCACGAGTTCCTCGACGCCGCCCTGGCCTGGTCAGCCGCGGACCTGGCCATCACCCGCGCCGGCGTGGGAACGCTGTCGGAGGCAGCGTTCCACGGCGTCCCCGCGGTGATGGTGCCGCTGCCGACCAGCGCGGAGGACCACCAGCTACACAACGCGCTGGCCGTGCAGGCTGCCGGAGCCGGGATCGTGGTCGAGGAGAAGGAGATCGGCGAGGGTCTGGAGGCCGCGTGGCGCTCGCTCCTGGAAGCGGGCGTCCGCGACGCCGCCTCGCGTGCCGCGGCGGCCCGCACGCCGGTGGGAGCGGCGCGTCGTATCTTGTCCGCCGTCTTGGAGCAGCCGTGACCACTCAACAGACCAAGGCGCTCGCCGCGCCCACGACGCTCTCGCAGATGCGGCCGGAGAACTCCCGCCTCCACTTCGTGGGCGTGGGGGGCATCAGCATGCAGGCGCTGGCGCTGTGGTGCCGACACGACGGGTTCGAGGTCAGCGGCTGTGACCCGGCCATCAGTGCCGCGGCGCGCGCCGACCTCGAGGCGGCCGGCGTAGCGCTGCACGACCATCACGACGCCGCCCACGCGGGCGACGCCGAGGTGGTCGTTCACAGCATGGCGGTGCCGGTAGACCATGCCGAGCTGAGCGCCGCGCGTGCCGCCGGCGCCCTCGTCGTGCGGCGCATCGAGCTGCTGGGCGAGCTGTTCCGGCGCCGCCGCGCCATCGGGGTGACGGGCTCGCACGGCAAGAGCACGACCTCGGGGATGCTGGCCACCATGCTGCTCGAGCTGGAGCCGGACTCGTCCGTCCAGATCGGCGCCCGCCTGCCCGCCCTGGGCGGCAGCCACCGCTACGGATCCGGCGCGTGGCTCGTCGCCGAGGTCGACGAGTCCGACCCCGGCTTCGCTCAGCTCGCCTGCGAGGTCGCCGTCATCACGAACCTCGAGGACGACCACGTGGCCGGCGACTTCCTCGAGCGCCGCAACTACCACGCCAGCGTCGCCGACCTCGAGGCCGCGGCCACCCGCTACGTCATGGCGGCAGCCGCGCTCGTCTACTGCGCCGACTGGCCCGACCTGGCCAGGGTCGTGGCCGGCCATCCGAACGCGGTCACCTTCGGCCTCTCGGAGCACGCCGACTTCCGGGTGACGGACCTGGAGATCAGCGAGAAGGGCAGCACCTTCACCCTGGCGAGACCCGGCGGCGGTCCCCTCGACGTCTTCCTGAACGTCCCAGGCAGGCACAACGCGCTCAACGCCGCGGCCGCCATCGCCGCCCTGTCGCAGGCCGGCCTCGACCCCGAGCCCGCGCTCCACGGCCTCGCCAGCTTCGGCGGCGTGGGACGGCGCTGGCAGGTCTGGGGCGAACGGCGGGGCGCGATGGTGGTAGACGACTACGCGGTGCACGCCACCGAGGTCAGCACGACGCTGTCCGTGGCGCGCGCCACCGGCAGGCGCGTGCGTGCCGTGCTTCAACCCCATCGCTGGGTGCGCACGGCGCGCCAGTGGCGGCAGCTCGCCGAGGCGGCCTCGGTGGCGGACGAGGTCCTGGTCCTGGACGTCTATGCCGCTGGCGAGGCCCCGATCCCCGGCATCACACCGGAGCTGATCGTTGACCGCCTGGCCGAGCTGGGCGTGAAGGCCTCGCGCCACGACCTGGCCAGCGCCACCGACTACCTGCGCGGCGACGTGAGCGCCCAGGACCTCGTCGTCACGTTGGGCGCGGGCGACGTGTGGCGCGTGGCGTCCGGGCTGCTGGCGGAGGAGGGCGATGCCTGAGACGGTCGTCTCCCCTCGCGTAGTCGATCTCTCCGCCTACACGACGCTCAAGGTAGGCGGGCCGGCCGAGCTGTGGGAGGTGGAGGACACCGCTGACCTGGTGGAAGCGACGAAGGAGCCCTACCGCGTGCTGGGCGGCGGGTCCAACCTGCTGGTCGCGGACGCGGGGGTACCAGAGCGCGTCATCAGGCTGGGACGCAGCTACAACGACGTGCGGGCCTTCGGTGAGGGCAAGCTAGACGTCTGGCTCGGGGCCGCCACGCCCCTGCCAGGGCTGGTGCGCAGGGCGCAGCGCGCCGGCCTGTCCGGGCTAGAGGGGCTGCTCGGCGTACCGGCGGTGCTGGGCGGGGCGGTCGCGATGAACGCCGGCACGCGCTTCGGCGAGATGTCGGACACGCTGCAAGAGGTCGAGGTCTTCGTGAACGGCGCCTTGGAGCGCCTGCCCGCCTCTGCCCTGAACCTCGCTTACAGGCACGCGGAACTGCCGGAGGGCGCTGTGGTCACGCGCGCCCGCCTGCTCCTCACCCCGTCAACGCCCGAGGCGGTCCAGAGCTACATGGACCAGGTGGACGCCGCCCGCGAGGGCCAGCCAAAGGTGAAGTCGGCGGGCTGCGCGTTCAAGAACCCGGTCGGCGGGTCGGCCGGCCGGCTCATCGACCTGGCCGGGCTCAAGGGTACCCGGGTGGGTGACGCGATGATCGCCCATGAACACGGCAACTTCGTGCTCAACCTGGGCGCGGCGACCTCCGCAGAGGTCATGGCCCTGGTCGAGGAGGTGCGCCGGCGTCTCGAGGAGCGCGGCACCTCGCTGCAGCTCGAGTGGCGCCTGTGGGGGTTCTGAGCCGTGCCTCCCGCGACCGTGTCGCAGCCATGCCGGGCCGTTGACATCTCGATCGTCTGTGAGCGCTGATGCGAGCCCTGCTGCTAACGCTCCTCGTCCTCGCCTGCGCCGCCGCCATCGTGAGCCGCTTCGTGCCCAAGGTGCAGCAGGTCGTCGTGTACGGGGCCGAGCGCTACACGCCCGAGGAGGTCGCGTCCATCGCCGGGGTTCACCCGGGTGACCCGCTGCTCTGGGTGACCCGCGCGTCGGTCGCGCGCCTGGCGGCCGACCCATGGGTTCACTCGGCGACGGTCCTCAGGCGCTGGCCCGACACGGTCGAGCTGAGCATCGTCGAACGGGTCCCGGTCCTGACCGACGGCGTCACCACCTGGGCGGCCGATGGTACAGTCCTACCCGGCGTCACGGCCGACGAGTTGGGTGCGCTCCCCGTGCTCAGGGGGTGGGGAGAACCACGCCTGCACGAGGCGCTCGAGCTCGAGAGGCTCCTGAGGCAGTTCGGAGTGCAGGTGATAAGCTTCTCGCCAGAAGGATTCGAGATCCAGTTGACAGGCACAACGCTTCACACCCCGAGCGCCTCGGCACTGCGTCAGCAGTGGTCCGCGTTCGTCAACCACCGCGGCGGGAACGTCGCCGTCTACCCCTGGGGGGTCGCCACCAGAGATGAGTGAACAGCCGGAAAGGGCCACGGCATGAGCGACGAGAGGATCATCGTCGGCCTGGACATCGGCACGACCAAGATCTGCACCGTCATCGGCGAGGTGGCCAAGGACGGCGTGCTCGACATCATCGGCGAGGGCACCGTGCCCTCCGATGGCCTCCGCAAGGGGGTCGTCGTGAACCTCGAGAAGACGATCGTGGCCGTAAGGCAGTCTGTGGGCGACGCCCAGCGCATGGCGGGCGTGGACGTCAAGTCCGCCTGGGTCGGCGTCGCCGGCAGCCACCTCAAGGCGTTGACCAGCCACGGCATGGCGGCGATCCGCCGGGGCCAGGAGGTCACGCGGTCCGACATCGAGCGGACGATCGAGAACGCCAGGGCCGTCCCGCTGGAGCAGAACATGGAGGTCCTCCACGTCATCCCGCAGGAGTACGTGGTGGACGGCAACGACGGCATCAAGGACCCCGAGGGCATGTCGGGGGTGCGGCTCGAGGTTGACGTGCACATCGTCGCCGGGGCGCAGGGCCCGCTGCAGAACCTCAGGCGCTGCGCCGTGGACGCCGGCGTGGCCGTGGACGGGCTCGTGGTCCAGTCGCTGGCCTCCGGGCTCGCCGTCCTGAACCCCGGCGAGCAGGAGCTCACCACGGTCCTCATCGACATCGGCGGCGGCACCACCGACATCGGCGTCTTCCGCCGAGGCACGCTGGCGCACTCGGCCGTGATACCCGTCGGCGGCGACCACATCACCCAGGACATCAGTCAGTTGCTGCGCATCCAATCGGACGAGGCCGAGCGCGTGAAGCGCCGCTACGGCGTCGCCCTGCCCGAGCTCGCCGACCGCGACGTGGAGCTCGAGGTCGCGAACCCGAACTACACCGCGAGCATCTCCACCTTCGAGCTCGCCCAGGTGATCAAGCCGCGGGTCGTAGAGATCCTCGACCTGGTCAAGCGCAACATCGAGCAGAAGATGGGCGCGTTGGAGCTGCTTGCCGGCAACGTCGTCATCACCGGCGGCGCCTCGCTGATGCCTGGCATAGACCAGGTCGCCAACGAGCGCTTCCGGCTGCCTGTGCGGATCGGGAAGCCGCACGGCGTGTCGGGCCTGGCCGACGTCGTCGCTAGCCCGGCGCACGCCACGGCGGTAGGGTTGGTCAGGTTCGGCATGGCTCAGAACGTCGGGACCGTCGCTGTCACGCGGCGCCCGAAGAGGGAGGGCAACCTGGGTGGCGGTTGGTTCGACAGGGTCAGGAACGTCATAAAGGACTTCTTCTAGAGAGCAGGTCTGGGGAGCGTGAGGGCATGGCGATGAGTCACAGCGAGAACGCCGTCATACGGGTCATAGGCCTGGGCGGCGGCGGCAACAACGCGGTCAACCGCATGATCGAGACGGGCCTGAAGGGCGTCGATTTCGTCGCCGCCAACACGGATGCTCAGGTGCTGGCGACCAGCCTCGCCGACGAGCGCATCCAGATGGGCGACCACCTGACCAAGGGCCTGGGCGCCGGCGCCAATCCCGAGATCGGCGAGAAGGCCGCGATCGAGGACCGCGACCGCATCGCCGAGGCGCTGCGGGGCTCCGACCTCGTCTTCATCACCGCCGGCATGGGCGGTGGCACCGGGACGGGCAGCGCGCCCGTGGTGGCCGAGGTGGCCCGGGAGCTGGGCGCCCTGGCGATCGCCGTGGTGACCACGCCCTTCTCGTTCGAGGGCCCCTCGCGCATGCGCAAGGCCGAGGAAGGCCTGCGCCGCCTCGAGGACAAGGTCGATGCGCTCATCGTCGTGGAGAACCAGCGCCTGATGTCCGCCCTCGATCGCAAGGTGCGGCTCAACGACGCCTTCCGTGTCGCCGACCGCGTGCTGTACCACGGCGTGCGCGGCATCTCGGACGTAATCAACGTGCCCGGCATGATCAACGTGGACTTCGCCGACGTCAAGACGCTCCTCCAGGGCGCCGGCACGGTGCTCATGGGGATCGGCGCCGGCCGCGGCGAGAAGGTGGCCGAGGAGGCCGCCAACTCCGCCACGCACAGCCCACTCCTGGCCCGCGGCGTCGAGGGCGCCCGGAACCTGCTCATCAACGTCACCGGCTCCGAGGAGCTGACGCTGGCGGACGCCACCGAGATCGTCGAGAAGATCTCGGAGGCCACCGAGATCGACGACGTGAACGTGCTCTTCGGCGTTACCTACGACGAGGACGCCGCCGACGAGGTGCGGGTCACGGTGATCGCGGCCGGCTTCGACCAGGCCCCCCAGACGCGCGTGCTCAGGCCCACCCACCTGCGCACTACCGTCACCAACCGCAACTACGACCCCGGCAACTACGACATCCCGGCCTTCCTGCGCTACAACCCCGACCTGAACGAGAACTGAAAGAGACCCACCCCAGACACCCTGACCCGGGCCCGGACGCGCATCAAGCCGTCCGGGCCTTCTGATAGGCTCTCGTCTCGTGCGGGAAGTCGTCTTCAACGGTCGGATCGTGAGGCTCGAGCTGGTGGACGGCCGCTACGAGGTGGTCAGGCACGCCGACTCGGTCGCTGTGCTCGTCACGGACGGGCGCCGCGTGCTGGGCGTGAGACAGTGGCGCGTGGCCGTCGAGCAGGAGACGTGGGAGATCCCGGCGGGCCTGGTGGACCCCGGCGAGACACCCCACGAGGCCGCCGCCCGGGAGCTGGCTGAGGAGGTGGGCCTCGCGGGCAATCTCGAGCTCGTCACCTCCTGCTACGCCTCCCCCGGCTTCACCGACGAGAGACTGTGGCTCTTCGCGGCCACGGACGTGAGCGAATACAGGCTGCCGGCGGACGACGACGAGGACCTGACGCCCGCGTGGCGCGACGCCCTCGACGTGTGGCGGGCCGTCGCCCGCGGCGAGGAGGTCAGCAGCGCCACCACCCTGTTGGCCCTCGCCCACCTGCTCGGCTCGTGGGGGGAGCTGGCCTGACGTGGCCACGCGCGGGGAACCGGCCTGACATGCGCGTCTACCACGACCTGACGGAACCGAACCTCAAGGGCGTCATGCTCTGCATAGGCAACTTCGACGGGGTGCATCGCGGCCATCGCGGCCTCCTGAACCGCATGACCGACCTGGCGCACAGGCACGGCGCCCCGTCTCTCGTCGTCACCTTCTTCCCACCGGCGAAGGTCCTGTTCGGCCACGCCACCTACCTGAGCAGCGAGCGTGAGAAGCTCGACCTCATCGCCGGCTTCGATCCGACGGCCGTCGTGATGATCCCGTTCACGAAGGAGTACGCGGCTACCGACAAGGTGATCTTCGTCGACCAGCTAAGGCGCCTGGCGCCCCACACCATCGTGGTGGGCGAGGACTTCCGCTTCGGGCACGGCAGGGCCGGCAACCTGAACGACCTCTCCCCCATCGCCACGCGGCTCGAGGTGTTCGGCCTGATCACCCACCACGGCGAGGTCGTCAAGTCGTCCCGCGTGCGCGAGCACCTGGCCCGCGGTGACGTCGGGCGCGCCAACGCGCTGCTGGGCGAGCCGTACCGCGCTACCGGAGAGGTCGTCCACGGCGAGAAGCGCGGCCGGACCATCGGCTACCCGACGGCCAACGTGGCCACCGGGCCACGCAAGGCCCTGCCACCCGGGGTCTTCGCCGTCACGGTGATGACCGAGCTGGGCGAGTTCGGCGGCATGGCGGCTGTGGGAGTGAAGCCCATGTTCCCGGACGAGCCGCCCACCCTGGAGGTCTACCTCTTCGACTTCGCTGGCGACCTGTACGGGCAGCAGGTCACGGTCTTCTTCCATGAGTTCATGAGGGAGCAGGCCAGCTTCGCATCCCTCGACCTGCTGAAGACAGCGCTGGCCGAGGACGAGCGCCGGTCTCGAGCCGCGCTCACCAGGATCGGGATCGCGGCCTAGGCGCGGCCCGAGGGATCGCCGCTCCGCGCGGACCGAGCGAAGTGGGCGGCTAGCGCGTGACCACGCGTACACTCACGCGCGCACGTAGCGCAGGAGCGTCGCCTTGTCGCCGGCGAACACGGAGTCGACCCGGAACCGGGGCAGCGGCTCGGTCAGGTTCTCGAAGAGCCGCCTGCCGCCGCCGAACAACACCGGCGCCAGGCCGATCTCCAGCTCGTCCACCGCCTCCAGGTTCAGGTACTGCTGGATGACATCCGCCCCGCCGGCGATGCGGACGTCCCGATCGCCCGCGGCGTCCTTGGCCGCCGCCAGCGCGCTCTCCGGGCCATCGTTCCAGAAGTGGAAGGTCGTCCCGCCTGGACGCACCCACGGTTGGCGCCGCTCGTGCGTGAGGACGTAGACCGGCGTGTTGAACGGCGCTGTCTCCGGCCAGGACACCTCGCCCTGCTCGAACATGCGCTTGCCCATGATGTTCGCGCCGATCCGCTCCTTCGTCGTGCGTAGCATCTCGTTCTCCGGACCTGTCTCGCCGCCGGGCCCGAACTGGACCATCTCACGGAAGTAGCGCTGCTCCATGATCCAGCCCATGAGGGCACCCCACTTGGCGCCCCAGTCCTTGTACGTGGGCGTCTCCCAGTGCTCCAGGGTCATGCCCTCGGGGGCCATGTAGCCGTCCAGGCTCAGGCCGATGTTGATGAAGACCTTGCTCATGATCACCTCTCTCGCGACCTGACCTTCGGCCCTGCGCCCCGTACGTATACTCCGCCTGGATGTTGATCTACGGTCGCAACGCTGTCCTGGAGGCGCTCAAGCAGGGGCAGGTCTCGCGGGTGATGGCCGCCAGGGGCGTGCATCCCAAGCTCCTGAGCGAGCTCAAGCGCGAGGCGGCTCGCGCCGGCGCGGACCTCGAGGAGGTCCCCAGGATCCAGCTCGACCAGGCGCTCAAGACCACGCAGCATCAGGGCGTCGCAGCCGAGCTGCCTGACGTCGTCACGGCGGGGCTGGACGACGCGCTCGAGCTGGCTAGACAGCGCGGAGAGCGGGTGCTGCTCGTGCTGCTCGACCACCTCACCGACCCCCGGAACGTGGGCGCCATCGTCCGCAGCGCCGAGGCGTTGGGCGCGCACGGGGTCGTCATGGAGGCCAGGCGGTCCGCGCCGCTCTCGGCCGTCGTCGTCAAGGCGTCCGCCGGCGCCACCAGCCTCTTGCCCATCGTCGTCGTGACGAACCTCGCCCGGACCATCGACGAGCTCAAGGAACGGGGTGTATGGGTCTACGGCGCAGCGCCCGGCGGCGCGGGAGCGGTGCCCCCCGAGTCGGTCGACTGGGACCGCGACGCTGCCATCGTGATCGGCTCCGAGGGCTCCGGCATGCGCAGGCTCGTGACCGAGCGCTGCGACGAGCTCGTTACCATCCCGATGACGGGGCGCATCGGGTCGCTCAACGCCTCCGTCGCGGCCGGGATCCTGCTCTACGCCGTGGCCAAGGCCCGCAACGCGATGACCGCCGCCGACAGGGAGGCTTGATGCCCAGACCGCTGAAGTCCGAGGACCTGCTCGACCTGCGCTTCGTCTCCGACCCTCGGGTCTCGCCCTCCGGCGACCGGGTCGCCGCCGT
>JBDZWC010000071.1:0-15612 GCA_040256005.1 Deinococcaceae bacterium
GAGAGCTCGATCAGGTCGCTGACGCCCGTGGCGTTCTGGCGCAGGAGCGCAGCCCCGGCGGTTTCGAGCGCCACGTCGGTGCCGCCGCCCATGGCGATGCCGACGTCTGCGCGCGCCAGGGCAGGGGCGTCGTTGATGCCGTCGCCGACCATCGCGACCTTGCCGCGCTGCTTGAGCTGGTCGATGGCGGCGAGCTTCGCCTCCGGCAGCAGCTCGCTCCTGGCTTCCAGGCCCAGGCCCTCAGCGATCGCCTGGCCGGTGCGGGCGTTGTCGCCGGTGAGCATCACGCTGTGGACGCCCAGGCGCGTGAGGCGCCTCACGGCCTCGGCGGCGTCGTCCCTTGGCTCATCACGAATCGCGAGCAGGCCCAGCGGGGTGAGGTCTTGTAGCAGCACGACCACAGTCTTGCCCTGGAGTTCGAGGCCCGCGATGCGCTCCTCGACCTCGCCATCCAGGGGCGCTTGGCCGGCGGCGTACCGTGGCGAGCCGACGGCGTACTCACGGCCCTCGACGGTAGCGGTCACGGCCCGCCCCGCCAACGCCCGTGCGCCTTGAACTGGTGGGACGTCAAGGCCCTGGGCGCGCTCGAGGATGGCCTTGGCGAGCGGGTGCGCGGAGCCCGTCTCGACCGCGGCCGCGAGCCTGAGCACCTCGACCTCGCTTACTGAAAAGGGCACAACGTCGGTGACGCGCGGCCGGTTCTCGGTGAGGGTGCCGGTCTTGTCGAAGGCGACGGTCTTGATGTCGCCGATGCTCTCCAGCACGGCGCCGCCCTTGATCAGTAGTCCACGGCGCGCGCCCGCGCTGATACCGGACGTGACTGCGGCGGGCACCGAGAGCACCAGGGCGCAGGGGCAGGCGATGAGCAAGAGCGCCAGTGACCGGTAGACCCACGCCTCCCAGGAAGCTCCAAAGAGCAGCGGCGGCACCACGGCCACCAGGGCGGCTACCAGCATGGCGCCGGGCGTGTAGACACGGCTGAAGCGGTCGATGAAGCGAGCCACCGGCGCCTTGCTGGCCTCTGCCTCCTCGACCAGGTGGATGATCTTGGCGATGGTGCTGTCGCTGGCGGTCTTGTCCACCCGCACGGTGAGCACCGCGTCGGTGCTGATGCTGCCCGCGAACAGGCTCTCGCCCGTGCCCTTGGCGACCGGCATGCTCTCGCCCGTCACGGGGGACTCGTCGATGCCACCCGCCCCTTCTACGATGGTGCCGTCTGCCGGCACGCGTCCGCCCGGCTGCACACGCACGTGGTCACCCATACGCAGCGCCGCGACCGGAACCTCGCGCGCCCTTCCCCCCTCAAGCAGTAGAGCGGTCTTGGGGGCGAGCGCCGCCAGCGCCCTGATGCCCGCGCGGGCGCGGCCGGTGGCGACGCTCTCGAGCAGCTCGCCGATGGCGAAGAGGAACACCACGATCGCGCCCTCGGTCGCCTCGCCGATGGCGACAGCACCAAGCGCCGCCAGGGCGATGAGGGTGTTGATGGTGAACGGCTGACCCAGGCGCGTGCTCGCCCACGCCCTCCGCGCCAGGGGCGCCACGCCGATCAGCGTCGCGGCAGTGAAACCCCAAGGGGCAAGCGGCGGGAAGACAAGCGCCAGGAGCACGCTCATCACCAGCAGTGCCCCAGCGACGAGGACGGTGCCGCCCTTTGAGGTGCGGTGCCAGGCCGGTGACGGAGCTGGCGGGCCCAGCGGCTCTCGCTCTTCTGTCAGCGCGCGGTCGGTCTGGGCCTTCGGCGGGTAGCCGAGACTGGTGAGGTTACGCTCTACGGTCGCGCGGGTAACCAGCGCTTCATCGATTGTCAGTCGGAGCTTCTGCGTCGTGAAGTTCACCTTCACGTCGCTGACGCCGTTCATGTGCCCCAGCGCGCCCTTGACCTTTCTGGCGCAGTCCGCGCAGTCCATGTTCTCGACGAAGAACACATAGGAAGCGATCACTTGGGCTGGTGGGCGCGAAAGAGCCATGGCTAGATTCTATTCGATATCTGCACACTCATACAGATGAACTGTCGTCGGACGCTTTTGTCAGTTTTGGCGGTTGTTTGAATGAGTGGAACTGGAGAGACCTATAGCCCAGCGTGCTGTGTAGGTTGACGTCGGGTTGACAGCTACCTGACAGCTACGGCGCTGTTACCCGACGATATGAGGCGGAGCCAGGGCTCGCCTAGACTCCCTGAAATCGCGTTCAGGAGCACACTCTGAGACGATATGGATCCAAGCGTAATGGCTAGCCGGCAAATGGCATTCAGAAGGTCAGGGGTTCGAATCCCCTCAGCTCCACCATCAGAAATAGCGTCGTAGACGCGATAAACGGACCCCGGCCCAGCGCCGGGGTTCGCGCTTAGGCGTCGGTTCGCAGCAACCGCAACGGGCAGCTCTGCGGCAGGCACAGCGGGGTGCCGCTAACGGGGTCTCTGACCACGCTGCACTCGATGCCGAAGACGTCGCAGACCAGACCGTGGTCCACGATCTCACGGGGATCGCCCTGGGCGATGACCGCGCCGTCCTTCATCGCCACCAGGTGGTGGGCGTACCGGCAGGCTTGGTTGATGTCATGCAGCACCATCACGATGGTGCGCCCCTCGCGCTCGTTCAGCTCGTCGAGCAGCGAGAGGATCTCGACCTGATGGGCCATGTCCAGGTAAGTGGTGGGCTCGTCGAGGAGAAGGACGGGCGTCTCCTGGGCCAGTGTCATGGCGATCCAAGCGCGCTGCTTCTGGCCGCCCGACAGCGTGTCTAGAGGCCTGTCGGCCAGGTCCGTCAGCCTCGTCGTCTGGAGGGCCCACGCCACCGCCTGGGCATCCCGTTCCGACCACTGCCTCAGCAAGCTCTGGTGCGGGTAACGGCCTTGCGACACGAGCTCGCGCACCGTCATGCCGTCGGGGGCCGCGGGTCCCTGCGGCAGCACGCCCAGGTGACGTGCCACCTCCTTGCTCGGCAGTTGAGCGATCGCCTTGCCGTCGAGGAGCACGGTGCCGGACTTGGGCGCCATCAACCGCGCCATGCCCCGCAGGAGCGTCGACTTCCCGCACCCGTTGGGGCCGATGAGCGCCGTGACCTTGCCGCTGGGTATGGAGAACGCCAGGTCACGTACGACCTCGGTCTGGTCGTAGGCGAGGGTCAGGTTGTGGGCGGCAAGCTGCGGCATGCTCAGGATCTCCGTTCGCGCAACAGGAGGTATATCAGGTACGGGGCGCCCACGACGGCTGTCACTATGCCGACGGGCAGCTGGCTGGGTGCTATGACCGTCCTCCCGATCAGGTCGGCGACCAACAGCAGCAGGGCTCCGAGCAGAGCGCTCACCGGCAACAACGCCTCGTGGGAGGGGCCGACGAGGCGGCGGGCGGCATGCGGGGCGACGAGGCCAACGAACGCGATCGCCCCAGCGACGGCCACGGCGCCGCAGGCCAGTGCGACCGCCACCACGACCAACCATGTGCGCACCAGGTTCACGCGCTGACCCAGTGAGCGCGCCGCCTGCTCACCCAACGCCTGCACGTTCAGCGCTCGTGCCCCCAGCAGCGCCGCTGGGGCCAGCACGAGAAGCCAGATGGCCAACGACTTCACGTGCTCCCAATCGCGGCCGTAGACGCTGCCCGTGAGCCAGAGCAGCGCCCGCTGGACGTCGGTGATGTCGCCCAGGACGATCAGGTAGGTGGTGAGGGCCGTCGCGACCGCCGACACGCCTATCCCCACCAGGATCAGCCTGACCGGCGAAGCGCCGTCTTTCCAGGCGAGCAGGTAGACCGCGGCGGCAGTGAACAGGCCCCCTAGGAGAGCAACCCACTGCAACAACGCGCCCGGAGCGGAGGGGGCGAGCGTTAGGAACGCGACCGCAGCGAGGCCCGCGCCCTGGCTGATGCCGAGGATGCCCGGTTCTGCCAGTCCGTTGCGGGTCATCCCCTGGAGGACGGCGCCGGACATCCCGAGGGCCCCGCCCACGAGCGCGGCCAGCACGATGCGGGGCAGGCGGAACTGCCGCACTACTAGGGCGTGGTTGGGGTCGCCCGTATCGAGCCCGAGGACCGTCTTCACCACATCGAAGGGAGCGATGCGGTACTCGCCCTGAGCGGTGCTCAGTACGGCGGCCAGCACGAGGAGGGCTAGCAGGACGGCCGCTACGGGCACCACCCGTCGTGGCAGCCGGACCGACAAGCCGCCTGCGCGCGCGACGAGCCAGGTCCTGGTCGCCTCACTTGCACTCATCGACGCACCCTCGTCCGAGCCAGGTAGATGAAGAACGGTGCACCCAGCAGTGCCATCAGTACGCCGACAGGGATCTCCTGAGGTCGCAGGGCCACCCGGGCACCGATGTCACCCACGGTGACGAGCGCCGCGCCCAGGAGAGCGGAGTACGGCAGCACCCAGCGGTAGTCGACGCCGACCAGGAAGCGCGCCAGGTGAGGTGCGACCAGGCCGACGAAGCCGATGGGCCCGGCCAACGCCACGGCGCCTCCGGCCAGCAGGACGACAGCCGCCGCCGCCGACAGCTTCACCGCGGCCGAGCCCTGCCCGAGTCCCCTGGCTACGTCGTCGCCCAGCGAGAGGGTGGTGAGTTGGCGGGCGAGGGGCAGACCGAGGGCCAGGCCCACGAGCATGTACGGAGCGGTCAACCTCAGAAGCTCCCAGTCGCGGCCGGCGAGGGAGCCCGCGGTCCAGAAGCGGACCTGGTCGAGGGTGTTCTGGTCGAGCAACAGCAGCGCGGTGGTCAGCGCGCCGAGGAACGCTGCCAGCACCGCGCCAGCCAGGGCCAGCCTCAGCGGGGAGTTGCCCGCCGCGCCGGTGGCCGCGGCCAGTCCGTACACGAGCGCACCTGCCAGTCCGGCGCCGGCCAGGGCGAACAACGCGTAGGTCGCGAGCGGCGGGTCACCGAGGACGAGGACCGCGGTGACCACCGCGAAGGCGGCGCCGGCGTTCACGCCCAGGATGCCTGGCGATGCCAGCGGGTTGCGGGTCAGAGCCTGCATGATCGCGCCCGCCACGGCCAGGGAGGCTCCCACGAGCAGGCCGGCCACCATGCGCGGCAGCCGCACGGTGTGCAGGATCAGGTCGTTCAGCCGGTCCGTAGGAGCGAAGAGCCCGGCCAGCACTTCCGGTAGCGGTATCTGCAGGCTGCCGACGCCCAGGCTCACACCCAGGAGGAAAGCAACGGCGAGTCCGGCGCACGCGAGCCCGACGACGCGCTGCGGTCGACCCTTGCCCGCTCCCGCTACCGCTCGCATCTGTCCTTAGCCGGCGCCTTGGCAGGTCTGAGGGGTGCTCGACGGTTGGCCCGTGAGGAGGCCGCTGCCCGCCAGGTCATCCAGGATCAGATCGAAGGCGATGACGCCCCTGCCCTTGCTCCAGAGGTCGCGATCGAAGATGTATACCCGGCCGTCGCTCACGGCGTCGAGTGCGTTCCAGACCGGGTTGTCGGCCCACTCGTCCAGGGGTGTGCTGTCCGCCGGGTTGCAGAGGAGGACGAGCGCTTGCGGTTGCACTGCCGCGACACCCTCGAGGCTGAGGCTGAACTGCGTCTCGCCGCCCCGCGGTTCGACGGCAGCAGGTATGCCAAGGCTGTCCAGGAAGGAACCCATGAAGCTCTGGCTGGAATGAGCGGTGAAGAGACCGGGAGAAAGGACGCCGATGAGCGCAGGGGGCGCCTTGGGCGTGACCGTGGCGCGTGCCTGCTCGAAGGCGGCGCGATGCTGTTCGAGAGCGGTCGCGGCCTCGTCCGACAGGCCAAGTGCCGCGGCGAGCTTCTCGAAGGCCACCAGCTGGTCCTCGTAGGAGCCGCGCAGCGAGTCGAACACCAGGGTTGGCGCGATCGCGGAGAGCTGCTGGTAGATGGCTTCGTGCCGCCGCAGGTCCGCGACGATCAGGTCGGGTCGCAAAGCCACGATGGCCTCGAGGTTCGGTTCGGCCCTGGTTCCCACGCCTGGGACGGCCCCCACGTACGGCTCCAGGTAAGCCGGGATGTTGGCCTCCCTGGCGATACCGACAGGTGTGATCCCGAGCCTGGCCAGGTGGTCGGCGTACGAGTACTCGAGCGTCACGATCCGTTGCGGTCGCGCCGCCACGCAGGTCGTGCCCATCTCATGCTCGATGGCCTGACCGTCGCAAGCTGCCTGAGCGGTGGCGGAAGAGAAGGCGAGCGCGGCGGCCACACCCAGGAGCAGCCGGGTCGCGCGGCGCAGCAGGGCAACGTTGTTCATCGAGGTCTCCTCGGCAGTCGGTCTCGTCACGCAGGACGGGGAAGCTGACGTAATCCCTAGTACAGCGGTAGGGATTCGCCGAGTCTATACAGGCTGTACCGGCCGCGCAAGCGCAGAGCGACGCAAGCCGACCTGATCTGGTGACCAGGTCCGCGGAGGTTCGTGCGGCCGGGCCTCAGGCGAACATCATCAGGAGCTTCTCGAACTCGTCGCGCGTCATACCGTCCTGACCGTCCCCGAGGGGAGCGGCCAGGCACTCGTGCATGGCGTTGCTCACCAGCGCGACGCCGGCCCGGTCGAGGGCTTTCGAGGTGGCGGCGAGCTGAGTCGCGACGTCAGGGCAGGGCCTGTCGTCCTCGACCGCCCTGACCACCGCGGCCAGCTGGCCCTGAGCGCGCCGCAAGCGGTTCAGGAGGCGACGCTTGGTGTGGGCGTCCAAGGTCATGCGCCGGCGGCGCCGGCCGACTCCTGTTCCTTGCGTTGCTCAGCGACCTTGGCGTGGACGTCCTCCATGTCCAGGCCGCGCACCGCGGCGATGAGCTGTTCGAGCTGAGGGGCCATGAGGGCGCCTGGCTGGGCGTACACCAGCACGTTCTCGCGGAAGGCCATGAGCGTGGGGATCGACCGGATGTCGAACGCCGCCGCCAGCTCCTGTTGCGCCTCCGTGTCTATCTTCCCGAAGACGATGTCGGTATGCGTCTCGGCGGCTTTCTCGAAGATGGGTCCGAACATGCGGCAAGGTCCGCACCACTCCGCCCAGAAGTCGAGCAGCACTATGTCGTTGCCGGTGATCGTATCTTCGATGGTCTCCGCCGTGATCTCTCTGGTTGCCATGGCGAGCAGTATACCCCCAGGGGTGTTCTGAGACCGTTGCGGGGCACGCGTCGCCGGTACGATCCACCCATGACGGCCTTCCAACTCGGCCCGTTCGTCCTCAGCGCTCCGCGCTTCTATGCCGGCCTGGCTCTGCTGGTGCTGGTGTCTGTCGCGGAGCTCATGGCGTGGAGGACCCGCAGAGTGGTGACCGGAGGCCGGACGACCGCTCAGCCGAGCGCCACGGCCGACGGTTTCCACGCTGGCGCCGGGCGGCAGCGCGACGTCTCCTTGAAGGAGGCGCGCAGATACGACGCCGGCTGGGCGTGGACCGCCGCGCTGGCCGTGGTCGTGGGGGCACGCCTCGGCTATGTGGTCGAGAACCTGGCCCTGTTCGCGCGTGACCCGATCGCGATCCTGCAGTTCTGGCAGGGCGGGTTCTCGCCCTGGTGGGGTGTGGTCGCCGGCGCCGCCGTCGTGGGGTTGGCGGTGTGGCGCAGGCGGGTTCCCGTCGCCGGTGCCGCGCTGCCGGCCGTGGTGGCGTTGGCCACTTGGCTGGTGGTGCCGGCGCTGTTCACCGCGGCGCCCACCGCCGCGCAGGAGCTGCCTAATCTGACCCTGGAGACCCTGGCGGGCGACGAGCTGGACCTGAGCTCCCTCAAGGGCCAGCCGGTCGTCTTGAACCTCTGGGCGACGTGGTGTCCGCCGTGTCGGCGCGAGCTGCCGATGATGGCGGCCGCGGCGCGGTCCTTCCCGGACGTGAGGTTCGTGTTCGCCGACCAGGCCGAGCCGCGCGAAACCGTGGCGCGCTACCTCGAGGAGCAGGGCCTCCTGCTTGAGAGCGTGCTGCTGGACGACCGCGGCCGCTTGGGCTCGGAGTTCGGCAGCGTCGGACTACCGACGACGCTCTTCTTCGACAGCGAGGGCGTACACGTGCTCACGCACATCGGTGAGGTCTCTTCGGTGGCGATGGTGAACTACATCAGTGACCTCAGGGCAGGTGACTCCTCACGTTGAGTACCTGCCGACTCAGGTCCCGTAGGATCGATCCCATGCGCTACGCCAGCCGATCAGTGTCGTCCTCAGCAGGCTCCCGCCGCCGGCCGGACGTCACCCTAAGGGGATGAGCCGGGCCTTCACCAAGGAGGATGCGCAGCAGGAGGACGTGATGGTGGTGGCTCGCTCACCGTTGCCGAAGGGTGAGCCGAACCTCGTCACGCCGAACGGCCTGCGTCTACTGCGGGAGGAAGAGCAGGCGTTGGCAGAGCGCTTGTTGTCGGCGGCGGCCGACGCCGATGAGCGTCGCATCGCCGCCCTGCAGGCTGCGAGCGACGAGCTGGCGTTTCGTCTGTCTACGGCAGTCGTGGTCGATCCAGCGGAGCACGACAAGTCGGAGGTGCGTTTCGGAGACCTCGTGACGCTTCGGTCCTCCAGTGGTGCAGCCGCCAGCGGGTTCAGCCTGCGCATCGTCGGCGTTGACGAGGCCGACCCCGAGGGCGGGTCGATCTCATTTCTCGCGCCGTTGGCTCGGCAGCTCATCGGCAGCCAGGTGGGGGACCGCGTAGGGTTCGCCGACAACGTCCGAGATCGAGATCTCGTGGTTGTGAAGATCGAGTGAGGTGCTTGGAGGCCGAAGCCTCTCCACGACGGGCTCGCGGTCCCGGCGTCAGAAGTTCTTGCGGCTGAACGCCCGCAGGCCCAGCAGGGCTGGTGCCGCCACCCAGACGAGCAGGGCGCCGATGGCGAGCAGCTGACCACCTGTCGAACCGAGGAACGTGCGGAACAACGCGCCCGTGTAGCCCATGAGCGCCGCCGTGTCCAGCCGCAGCAGGACCAGGATCCGGGATAGGTCTATGGGGTTGAGCAGGCTGGCCAGGATCACTGCCCTGTCGATGGGGTAGGCCTGTGCCAGGGCGATGAAGTACAGGATGAGACCGTCGTACACGATGCTTAGGGCCAACCACAGCCCCAGCGCGAGGCCCAGCGCCTTCGCCCTCTCTTCGTTGGCGATGCCGAACCAGAACGCCAGGCCGGTGAAGACCACGCTCACCAACGCCCCGGTCATCAACAGGGTGCCGACCATGCCCAGCTCGACCCTGGCGCTCAGCCCATACACGAGGTAAGGCACGCCGGTACCGACCACGAACGCTCCCGCCAGGGGCAGGGCCACGCCGGCGAACTGCCCCAGGAAGACGCTCGAGCGCGACACAGGCTGCGTGAGGATCAGCTGGACGAAGTCGCGGGTGTAGTAGAAGTAGTTCATCCCCAGCATCAGGGCCACCAGCGGCACGATCAGCAGCACCAGGTTCAGGGAGCTGAGCGCGGCCTGCACGGGTTCGTCGCCGAAGTACAGGAGGCCCGAAGTCGCGACCGCGAAGAACGCCGTGTAGGCGATGAGCCAGCGACTACGCAGCAGGTCGAAGAAGGCGTACTTCATGACCTTCAGCGCGGTGCTCACGAGGCCACCACCCTCTCCGGCGGCGGCGGAGACCCGGGCGGCGGGTCACCGTGCGCCGACGCAGCCGGCACGCCACCGTTCATCAGCCTGGCCACGGCGCGTTCGAGCCGTCGTTCGCCCGTCAACGTGCGGACCGAGTCGAGCGTGCCGCGGAAGCGCACCGTCCCCTCCAGCAGGAACAGGACCTCGTCGGCCAGCTCCTCGAGCTCGCTCATCACATGCGAGGTGAGCAGCACGGTCGTGCCGGCGGCGCGCTCCGCGAGGACGCGGTCCTTGAGACGGCTGCTCGCCACCGGGTCGAGGCCGGCGCTCGGCTCGTCGAGTAGGAGCACTCGCGGCGCGAACAGGAAGGTGAGCACGGCGCTGGCCTTCTGCCTGGTCCCGCCCGACAGGGAGCGCACCGGCTTCTCCAGATGCCGCTCGAGTTCGAAGAGCTCGACGAGGTCGCCCAGGCCCGCGGGGCGCTCACCGCGCAGGTCCTGCACTAACGCGAACAGCTCTGACACCTTGAGGTTGTCGGGGAAGCGCGGCTCCTGGGGCATGTAGCCCACCTGTCGCCGGACGGATGGGTCGCTGCGCACGTCGACGCCGTCGATCGTCACCCGGCCGGCGTCGGGTATGACCAGCCCCAGGACGCTCTTCATGAGGGTGGTCTTACCCGACGCGTTGGGCCCCACGACGGCAGTGACCTTGCCGGGCTCGAACGCCGCGGAGACGCCCTTGAGCACCTCGAGTCGGCCGAAGCGCTTGCTCAGTGAGTCGACGACGACCATCGGATCCTTCCCATGAGCGGCCTGTCGTCCTCGATCGCCTTGGGCGTCAGGACGGGCAGGAGCCTCTCGGCGTAGTCCAGCGCTTGTGACAGCGGGCTCCTGAGTAAGACCAGTGCCTGCGGGTACGCCTCAGCCGTCAGCGCGAACAGCCTGACCGGCCGGTAGGGGACGTCCCCGACGCCGTCGCGGTCTAAGTCGTAACCCTGGTACTGGTCCCAGTAGTTCTGATCGAACGAGTTGTAGGACCTGTCGGCGTTGGTCGTGACGTCGAAGGTGTTGCCGATGAAGTTGTTGTAGCGGACGAGCGAGCCCATCGAGTTCGAGAGAACGCGCAGTGCATACCCGTTGCGGATGAACTCGTTGTGGCTCAGCTCGGTGCGGTTCGAGCCGTCGAAGTACACGGCCGCCGAGTTGTTCTCGAAGAGGTTGCCCGACACGATCGAATCGTTGATGTCCTTGAGTAGCAGGCCGTACGCGGCCGCGCCCCAGTTGTCTCGGAACTCATTGTCGACCATCGTGATCGCCTTCGAGTACATGACGGCCACGCCGGCGCCGTTGTCGCGGAAGACGTTGTCGGTGAACTCCGAGTCGTTGGAGAACATGAAGTGCAGGCCGTAGCGCAGGTTGCCCGCGCTGACGTTGCCGTGAACCTCGGCGCCGCGGGCGAACTCGAGGTAGATGCCGTCACGGTGCCGGGTGACGGTGTTGCCCTCTACGACGATGTCGTAGCCGTTCCAGATGTGGATGGCGTTGCCGGAATACGCCTCGGACTCCGCCTGGCCGATCAAGACGTTGCCCCTGACCTCGCAGGCGATCGACTTCGCAAGATAGATGCCGAAGAACGCGTTCTCGATGCGGTTGCCTTCGATGACGCAGCCGCCCACCTCGCCGACATGGATGGCAGCGACGTCCCTCACGTGGCTCCGGCCGGCGTCCCGGAGCACGAGGCCGCGCACCACGACGCGGTCAGCCGCGATCGTGAGTATCTGGTGCTGCAGTTCGCCGTCGAGCACCGGCCAGCCCTCGCCGACGAGCGAGATCCGTGCGTCGAGGACCAGCGGTCCCTCCCGGTACGTGCCGCCGCGCACCAGCACCGTGTCGCCGTCGGTCGCCACCGCCAGCGCCGAGGTGATGGTCGGATAGGCGCAGCCGGACGAGCACACCTCCAAGACACCGGCAGCCGTCGCGTTGGCGAAGAGCCACAGGGATCCGGCCGCCGCCGCGGCCACGACGACCGATCGGAGCTGGGTTCTCAAGGTACTTCCGGGCCGTCAGGGAGGACGTGCCCGTGCCCATCCTTGGCTGCGATCCTCTCGCTGAGCCCCGACTCGACGACCATGCCCTTCAGGTCCGCGTAGCGCACTTCGACACCGCCGACCTCGGTCCGGACGTCCTCCAGCTCGTCGAGCGTGCGGAACGCCGAGACGTTCAGGCCCATGGGGCTGCGCAGACCACCGCTCCTGAGGTAGCGGGCCTCCTCGACCTCCAGCAGCTTGCCCGGCTGGTTGAAGTCGGTGACCCACAACGAGTGGACGTCGCCGGCCACGACACCTCCCTCGTGCAGGAAGGCGATCATGCATTCGATCGAGTCGAACTTGTAGGCCTTGCCGGTCTTGGTCACCAGTTGTGCCGGGTAGCGCGGGTCCGAGATCTGCATCTCGCAGAACGCGCAGAGGTCCTGGCCGATGATGATGGGGACCGGCTTGGGCGGCGAGCAGGCGGCGGCGAGCACGAGGAGGGCCAGCAGGGCCGTGGCCACCGCGACCGGTCGCGTGGCCCGTACCCGCCTGCGCGACAGGAACCACAGGCCGCCGAACACCGCCAGCCCCAGCACGAAGCCGCCCGCCAGAGCGACGGCGCCCCAGCCCGGCCAGGCCGTGATGTAGAAGTTCATGAACTGGCTGGTGCCCAGCATGGGAGGGGTGTAGCCCTCCATGGTGATGGCGGCGCGCGGGTCGATGGTGTGGCCGAACTTCCACAGCCATCGGAAGAAGTCGGCCATGCCGACGACAGCGAAGGTGCCGTACGTGATGAGCCAGCCGGCGAACCACCGCTTCCTCCCCAAGGCGGCGGCGAGCAGCCCGGAGGCCGCTATCCCCACGACGGCGATCGGCAGCACGCGCAGCTCCCAGAAGTCCTTGGCGTGCAGCTGCATGAAACCCACGTAGTGGTTCAGGCCGTTGATGAGGTCGACGCGGCCCGTCAGCTTGGACGTCCAGATCTGCATCGCCAGGCCCTCGGGGTACTGAGGGGCCTCGAAGTAGTAGTGCCACAGGGGCCAAACGAACGTCAGGAGCGGCAGCAGCGCGGCGACGGCGATCATGCCGCGCGCCAACCAGCTCAAGCGTCCTTCCCGGGTTCGCATCTGATCCAACTCCCTCGGGGTGGCGGCCGGCCCAACCCGTTCGGTCGGACCGGCCGCGACCTGGACTACTGGCCCAGGCTCCAGCTCAGAGCGATGTCGGAGTCGGCCGGCGAGACCCGGACGTACCCCTGCATCTCCTGATGGAGCGCCGAGCAGAAGTCCGTGCAGTAGAAGGGGTACACCCCTTCGGCCTTGGGCTCCCACTTCACCGTGAGGGTCCGCCCCGGCATGATCAGGATGTTCGCGGCCTCCATGCCCTGTACCGCGAAGCCGTGCGGGACGTCCCAGTCCTGTTCGAGGTTGGTGATGTGCCAGTAGACGGTGTCGCCGACTTTGATGCCCTCGATGAGGTCCGGCGCGAAGTGCGAGCGTATCGACGTCATGTAGACGTGCACCTCGTCGCCGTCACGCTCGACGCGCACGTCTGCCTCGCTCTTGGTGGCGTAAGGGTGCTCGTTGGCGGCCAGGCTGTAGATCTGCCTGCTGTTGGGCGCCACGCGGTCGGCGGCGATCCCCTGGGCGTAGTGCGGCTCGCCGAGGGTGGGGAAGTCGAGCAGCATCTCCATCGTGTTGCCGCTGATGTCGATCAGCTGCGCCGAGTGGGCGAGCTCCGGGCCGGTGGGCAGGTAGCGGTCCTTCGTGATCTTGTTGAGCGCGACCACGTAGTTGTCGGCCGGATCGACGTTGTCGCCGCCCGGGATCATCAGGTGTCCGATCGAGAAGTAGACCGGCATGCGGTCCACGACCTGGAAGTCGGACAGCCGCCACTTGATGATCTCCGAGGTTATGAAGCACGAGGTGTAGACGTTGCCCTTGGTGTCGAACTCGTTGTGTAGCGGTCCGAGGCAGGCGCGCTCCACCTGACCGGCGACGATCGCGTCGAAGTCGAGGATGGGGATGCCGTAGGAGTCGCCGTCGAAGTCCTGGTTCTCGATCGCCTTGAGCATCTTGCTGAAGCTGTGGACTGCGATCGTGGCGGACAGCTTGCCGCCGGGAACGATGTACTCGCCGGTCGGGTCCACGTCGACCCCGTGGGGCGACTTGGGCGTGGGCAGGAAGTAGACCAGGCCATCGCAATCGGCCGGGTCAAGGACCGTAACCTCGTCTTCCCATTCGGTCTCCGCGATGCCCGTCTCTTCGTCGACCTTGTTGTGCGCGTAGAGGGTGGGCATCTCGTAGCCGGCGCCGTTCTCGATGCACTGCTCGGCGCGGCGCCAGTTGACGGCCGTCACGAAGTCCTTGTCGGCCTGCGAAGCGTTCACCTCGAGCAGGGTGTGGGCCTCCTCCACGTTGTAGGAGCTGAAGAAGCACCAGTCGGCCGAGGGGCCCTTGCCGCAGTGCGCCAGGTCGTAGTTGAAGCCCGGCATGAGGATCTGGAACTCGACGTCCATCTCGCCGTCTTCCGGGTCGACCTCGATGAAGGTCAGCATTCCCTTGAAGTTGCCTTCGTAGTCGGCGATGGGCATGTCGCGTTGCGGCACCGGCTGGCTGAAGCGGGAACCCGCCACGACGTACTCGGTATTGGCGGTCGCGAACGGCGACGGGTGGTTGCCACCCACGTTCGGCAGCTCGATGATCTCCACCGTCTCGAACTGGCTCAGATCGATGCGGGCGACACGCGGCGTGTTGTTGCCGTTGATGAACAGCCACCGCCCGTCCGCCGAGCCGTTCGTCTGGGACAGCTGCGGGTGGTGGGAGTCGTCCCAGTACACCGGCCCGTGGGAGGTGTTGAACAGCGCCTTGGTCTCCTCGGAGTAGCCGTAGCCGTTCTCACCATGCTGCGAGAACACGGGGATCACGCGCAGCGTGCGGCCGGACGGCAGGCCGACTACGCTGACCTGCCCGTTGAAGCCGCCCGAGAAGAAGCCGTAGTAGTCGTCGTGCTCTCCGGGCGCGACGAACGTCCGCGCCGCCGCGTCGCTGGCCGTCCGCGAAGCCGTCCTGGCGCCCTGCGCCAACACCAGCCCCGCCGCCAGCGCGCCCAGCGCCAGCACGATCCAGACCAACCTGCGTGCCTTCATCTCCTTACCTCCTCGGGCGGGGCCCAGATACGGAGTTCATGCCCCGCACGTAACCCTGGTTGCGTCGCCAGACGCGGGAAGCGCCGGGCTAGAGCCCGGCGGCTTCTGCGTCCTTGAGTCGGAAGAGCTCCAGCAGCCCGCGGGCCTGGTCCTCGGAGAGGAGAAGGTTGGGCATGGGGGTCATGTACTGGGCCAGCAGCTCGTAGGCGGTGTCGTCCTCGAAGATCATCTGGTCGGTGTTGAGGATCATGTTCATGATCCACTCGGGAGCGCGCCGCCCGGTCACGCCCAGAAGGTCGGGCCCCACGTAGCGCTCGCCGAACTTGTGACAGGCGGAGCACAGCATGTCGAAGGTCGCCTGCCCGGCGGCGGCCAGCTCAGGGTCCACCTCGTTGAGTTCGACGGCGCTGATGGGGCCTATCCCCTTGGGAAGCTCGGCCGGCGCAGCGTCCTGGCCGAGGGCCAGCGCGCCCATCACTGCGGCGGCGGCCAGCATGCCCGCCACTACCACACGCCTCAACGGCCGGCCTGTGCCGGTAGCGGACCCTACGTGCGCTTCCTCGTCGTTCGTCCTGTTCACCTGGGCCTCCTGGTCCTTTTCGTGGACAGTTATGTCCAAGATATGGACCTGAGACGACGATGAGTAGGGACGTACGCCCTGCCGATCAGGCGTAGTCAGGGGTCCTGTCTGGCGCTGGGTCGGCTACCTGCGAGCGTCAGGTCGTCTGCTTGCGGATGTTCTTCCGTTCGTACATCCGGCGGTCGGAGACGTCCAGCAGCACGGCTGTGGAGCTTCCGTCGACCGGGTAAGTGGCGGCCCCTATGTCGATGGCGAGCCGGTGACCGTGGACACGGCGTCGAACGTCGTGATCACCGCCGACGGCAAGGTCGGCGCGGTGGCCGCGTGGCCTGCGGACGACTGGGGCATTTGGCGCGACGACACGGACGCGAAGCTCATGCTCGTGCCCGCGTTCGATGCACACGCG
>JBDZWC010000178.1:0-3845 GCA_040256005.1 Deinococcaceae bacterium
CTCGTCGTCGCTCGCACCCAGGCGCCCGTACGCGATGTTCTCCCGCAGCGTGCCGGCGAACAGGAAGACGTCCTGCTGAACGATGCCGATGTTGCGGCGCAGCGACTGCATCGTCATGTCGCGCACGTCGACGCCGTCGATCGTGATGCGGCCGGCATCCACGTCGTAGAAGCGTGGCAGCAGCGACGCGATCGTCGTCTTGCCCGCGCCCGACGGGCCGACGAACGCCACGGTCTCGCCGGCGGAGATCGCCAGGTTCACGTCCCTGAGCACCGGCAGCCGGCTGGAGTACGAGAAGGAGACGTCCTCGAAGACGATGTCCCCACGCAGGTGACCCACCTCGATCGCGCCGGGACGGTCCACTATGTCCGGCTCAGTGGCGAGCAGCTCCAGGTAACGGCCGAAGCCGGCGAGACCGCGCGGGTAGAGCTCGATGATCTGGTTGATCTGCTGGATGGGCCTGAAGAAGACGTTCACCAGCAGCAGGAAGGCCACGAACCCCCCGGCCGAGAGCGCGCCGGTGATCACGAAGTAGCTGCCCGCCACCATCACGACGAGCTGGGTAAGGCGCATGCTCATGTAGCTCGACGAGTGGGTCAGCGCCATGATCCGGTACGCCTCGAGCTTCGTGGTCCGGTAGGAGGCGTTGTCCTTCGCGAAGAGCCGGCCTTCGTGCTCCTCGTTCGTGAACGCTTTGACGACCCTGATGCCGCCGATCGTCTCCTCGAGCCGCGCGTTGAACGCCCCTATGCGCGAGTAGATCTCCCGCCACGTCCTGGTCATCCTGCCGCCGTAGCGGGTCGTGAACCAGCCTGTGAACGGCACGATGGCCATGGTGATGAGCGCCAGCGGCACGTTGACGAAGAGCATCAGCACGAACGACGCCAGCAAGGTCATCACCGCGATGAAGACGTCCTCCGGCCCGTGGTGGGCCAGCTCGCCTATGTCCTCGAGGTCCTTCGCGATGCGGCCCACCAGATGGCCGGTCTTCTGCTCGTCGTAGTAGCGGAACGACAGCTTCTGCAGGTGCTCGAACGCCTTGCGCCGCATGTCGGTCTCGATGTTGATGCCCAGCATGTGGCCCCAGTACGTGACCACGAAGGTAAGGAACGTGTTGAGCAGGTAGACGAGCGCCAGGCCGGCGGCGGCCAGCGTGATGATCCCCCACTGCCCGCTGGGGAGCAGCCTGTCGATGAACACCTGCACCGCGATGGGGAAGCCCAGCTCGAGCACGCCCAGCACCACCGCCGACGAGAAGTCGAGGAAGAAGAGACCCTTGTAGGGGCGGTAGTACTCGAAGAACCGCTTGACCACCGAGAGATGCTAAGCCACCGCCCGCGGTCGGGGCGTCCCCTGGGCTTGGTCGGGTCTAGCGGAGGACGATCCGAGCCCGGCTTCCCCTAAGCGAAGAGTGCTGCCAGCCGCCCGAGCACGGACTCCCATCCCTGTCGCTGCGACTCCGCGTCGCCAGCGACCTCGTCCACCTCGTGGGTGACGCTCACTAGCGTCCCGGTCCCGCTCGGCTCGAGCTTGACCCGGACGACCTCAGGAACTTCCGATACGCCGTCGTTCTCCCAGTTCCAGGTCATGACGATACGTTCGGAAGGATCGAGCTCCAGGAACTCGCCAGCGGTCCCGATCCCGGCCGCAGCTGAGACGATGCGGAAGCTGCCACCCACCCTGGCATCCACTTCGTACCAGGTGTCAGGGATGTGGGGCCACCACCACAGGGCCAGCCGCTCGGGGGAGGTGAAGGCTTCGAACACGTCGGCGGGCGGGGCCGAGACCTGCTTCTCGATGACGACGGGGATGCTCACGTCTCGACCATAGCCATGTTCGAGCGTGCCGGCCAGCACCGGGTCCCGCTACAGGTCCCGCAAAGTCGGATCCAGGAGGTCGCGCAGGCCGTCCCCGAACAGGTTGAACCCCAGCGAGGCCAGCAGGATCGCCAGGCCGGAGAAGACCGAGACCCATGGGGACAGCAACATGGTGTTGCGGCTTTCGGAGAGCATCAGGCCCAGCGAGGGCGTGGGTGGTTGCGTGCCCAGGCCGAGGAAGCTCAGGCTGGCCTCCACCAAGACAGCGGTCGACAACGACAGCGTCACCTGCACCATGAGCGGCGCCAGGATGTTGGGAGTCACGTGCCTGGCGAGTATCCGGGCGGGCGATGAGCCCAGGGCCCGCGCCGCCGACACGTAGTCCCAGTTCAGCACCGTGAGTGCGGGCCCCCTGGCTAGTCGCGCGAAGATCGGCGTGTAGACGATGCCTATGGCCAGGCCCGTGTTGAAGCTGCCGGGACCCAGCACCGCCAGGATCGCTATGGCCAGCAGGATGATCGGGAACGCCAGCAGGATGTCCATCAGGCGCATGAGCACGCGGTCCACCCAGCCGCCGAAGTAGGCGGCCAGCAGACCTATCAGGCCACCAAGCACGGTAGCGAGGCCCACGGCACCTAGGCTCACGCCTATCGAGGTCCTGTACCCGTGGAGGATCCTCGCTAGCGTGTCCCTGCCGAAGTTGTCGGTGCCCAGGAGGTGCGTGGCGCTGGGCCCCTGGAAGCGCTCGCGGATGCTCTGGGCCACCGGGTCGTACGGGGAAAGGAGGGGCCCGAAGACAGCTGCCAATACGACGATGAGGGAGAGCAGGAAGCCCGTGAACCCTATCGGGTTGCGCGCCAAGCGGGCGAAGAAGCCGCGCCTGCCGCTGCGGGCGGCGCGTCCGCGCGTGGCGGTGCTCACCGCGCTCACGAGTACTCCACCCGTGGGTCTATCCAGGCGTACGCCAGGTCCACCAGGAGGTTCACGAAGACGAACACAGCGGTGACCACGAGGATGATCCCCTGGATGAGCGGGTAGTTGCGCTCGTTGATGGCACCTATGACCAGGCGACCCACGCCCGGGATGGCGAAGACCTGCTCTATGACGACCACGCCCGAGAGGAGGTAACCCACCTGGACCCCGATGACGGTGACGACTGGGATGAGCGCGTTGCGCATGGCGTGCTTGTAGAGGACGCTACGCTCGGCAGCTCCCTTCGACCTGGCGGTGCGCACGAAGTCGCTGCCCAGCACCTCCAGTAGGCTCGACCGGAGTATGCGCGTTAGGCCGGCCACCATCGGTAGGCTCACCGCGACGACGGGCAGGACCATCCGTGCCAGGTTGCCCCACGGGTCTTGGGAGAACGGCACGTAACCTATCGAGGGCCACGTCGGGAACCGGACGGAGAACAGGTACAGCAGCATCACGCCGACCCAGAAGGACGGCACGGTGAGGCCCACGATGGCCAGCACCCTCACCACCACGTCGCCGGCCGTACCACGCGCCCGTGCCGCGATCACGCCCAGGGGCATGGCCAACGCGATGGCAACGACTAACGCCAGGCCCGTGATCTCTAGCGTGACGGGCAAGCGCGCCGCGATCTCGCGGCTGACGGGTGTGCCCGTCCAGATGCTGTTGCCGAGGTCGCCGCGCAGCACGCCCTTGAGCCAGTCCCAGTACTGGACGTGCAGCGGCAGGTGGAGACCCAGCTGCTCGCGTAAGTTCTGCACGCGGTCCGGCGTGATGTCCGTGTTCGCGCCCAGCATGATCGCGACGGCGTCGCCAGGGATGAACCTGATCATCAGGAAGATCAGGACTGACACCCCGAACAGGACGAACACGAGGTCGCCCAGGCGCCGAACGACGTACTGGGTCATGCCGCTGACATCATCTCCCGGCCAGACGTTTCGACCCCTCCCGACACGTCAGCGGCCGAGAGGGGTCGTGAACGGCAGGGTCGTCCCTTACTCGAACGAGGCCTCGCGCAGGTAACGCAGGCCGCGGGTCGGCATGTTCTGGAAGCCCTCG
>JBDZWC010000072.1:0-15243 GCA_040256005.1 Deinococcaceae bacterium
CAATGTGGAGATCTGGTCGTTGGGATGTTGAGCCATCACCCGCCAGATCACGCGCGTGGCGGGCTCGTAGCGCCAGGGGTCCGCACCGGCCCAGAGCAGGGCAGACACGAGATCGGGACGCTCGGTCCTGATCGCGTACGCCAGCGGGGTCCAGGAGGCGCTCGTCACGTGGTTCGGGTCCGCGCCCGCCTCGAGCAGCGTGGGAACCAACTGCGGTGCGTGCTCGATGGCGTACATCAGACCGGTCTGTCCATACGCGTCCGCGTACCACGCGAGTCGTACGTCGTCCTGCAGTGCCTGGTGCACGGCAGGCACGTCGCCGCTCTTGACGAGTCTCAGGAAATCCTCACCGGACATGGCGGAGGCCATCGAAACGATGAGGAAGGCGATCAGGCACAAGCAGTTTCGCACGGTGGGAACGCTAACTTCTCGGAGGTCGGTCGCTCTGTGAAATTATCTAGGGGCACCAGAGTTCATTAAGGTGTTCTCACAGTTGATCCCATTGACATCTACGAATCGCCGTCGTACCCTCTTGCTACGAATTGATATCGTAGGTCAGGAGTCAGTGTGGCAGTCAAGCCGACCGACACCGAAGTCGCGATCCTAGATGTTCTCTGGGAGCGTGGACCGAGCACGGTTCGTGAGGTCCACGAGGCGCTCGATCGCACCGACCTGCGGTACACCACAACCCTCAAGCAACTGCAGATGATGTTCGAGAAGGGCTTCGTCTCGAGAGACGACAGCAACCGTACGCATGTCTACGCGGCCAAGATAAGTCGGGCTCGCATGGAGGAGATGCTGGTCGAGAGCTTCATGCGGGGCATCTTCGGTGGCTCCGCTATGCGGCTGGTGACCCGAGCCCTGTCGGTCACGGGGGCGAGCGAACAAGAGAGAAGAGCGGTCGAAGAGCTCATCGCCGAGATAGATGAGGCCAAGGATGCCGCCGATTGACATGCTCGGCAACGCGCACATCCGCGTCCTGGGTTGGACTCTCGTGCACTTCGTGTGGCAGGGAGCAGGTGTCGCAGCGCTACTCACGGTCATGTTGGCAGCGCTCAGGCGCTCTCGACCCGGAATCCGTTATGCCGTAGCCTGCGGGTTCCTCGCGATCGCCATATCTGTGCCAATAGCCACGTTTGCGTTCCTAGCGCCAAGAACGGGGCCGTCATCGAGGATCAGTTACAGCCTCGACCGGCCAGCAGATTGGGGCGCCCGTGCCGCAAGCTCCTCAAGAGGTGACGCGCCCACGCCCCGCCAAGGCTCGGCCGGCCCGACGATCGAGGCGTATCTGCCGCATCTAGTCGCGGTTTGGGTGATAGGGGTTCTAGTCCTCTCGGTGAGGATGCTCGGTGGACTCTGGCTCCTGAGGCGGCTGACTGCCCGTTTCAACCGCCCCGCTTCAGTGGCGCTCTTGACGAGGTTCGGACATCTCTCGCAACGACTTGGACTTCGGCGCAGCGTGAGACTACGAGAATCGCTGGCGGCGCGAGTTCCGCTAGTCATCGGCTGGCTGCGTCCCGTAATCCTCTTGCCGACCAGTGCGGTGAGCGGCCTCTCCATAGCCCAACTCGAGATGATCCTGGCGCACGAGTTGGCGCATGTTCGCCGCCACGACTACCTAGTCAACTTGCTTCAACATCTGGTGGAGACGCTGCTCTTCTACCATCCTGCGGTCTGGTGGATCTCCGCGAAGGTGCGGGAGGAGCGGGAGAACTGTTGTGACGACCTGGCTGTCCGCGCTTGCGGCGGCAGTAGGGCCAGCTACGCGAAGGCCTTGGTTCAACTCGATGACCTGAACTTATACCGGCTCGCTCCGGCAGCAACAAGCGGTTCTCTCCTACGTCGTGTCCAACGGCTCGCCGGCAGGGCTCCGATGCGACCACCCGGACCGGGGCAGTGGCTGGCCGGCGTAGCCCTTCTCGTCCTGCCGATCTTGACGATGGCTCTTGCCGGCAAGGTGCATGACATGACGCCGCTTTTGGGAACCTACCGGGCCGAGCCGGTGACCGTGACCGAGCTGTCCGAGGTGGGGTTCTCCGATGCTCTCGCGTGCGAGAACTCCGGGCCTTGGGTGCTCGTCTTCTCAGACCTCGGCTTCTTCAGCGGCAACGTGGATGCCGCGCCCGGTTGCACGTACCAGAGCCCCTTCGCGACTAGCTCCTGGACCGTCCACGGTGACCAGCTCACGTTTCGCGACTCGCGGGACTTCGGCTGCGGCCTGGAACTGTACCGCTACCGATACCATCTCGACGAACAGACCTTGACCCTGACACCTGTCAGCGACCCTTGCCCGGTGCGTGCCTACATCCTCTCCGCCCGGGCCTGGAGGAGGGCGTGATCGAAACGGTTCGATCGCTTGGGGAGGGCTCATGGGACTTCGGACGAAGAGACGGCTAGTGACGCTAATGTTGGCTTGGACGTTCGGTGCCGTCCTGGCTCAAGAACCAGTAGTCACCGGCTCTCGAGTGGCGCCGGAATTGATGGGGTCGTACGTGACGGGGCCCTTCACGATCGAGGAGATCGCCCTGATGATCCCCGAACTCGGCAAGGACGACATCTGCGGCAATACGGGTACCTTCATCATGGACCTCAGAGCCGGCGGTTGGAGCTTGAACAACTACCCGATGCCCGGCTGCACCGGTTGGAACCCTGCGCTCATGGGTTCCTGGCGAGTACTCCGGAACAACGTTCTTGAGATCCAGGAGCTGGTCGACTTGGGGTGTGGACCGGCGGCGTACACCTACAACTGGCAGCTCGACGGCGACACGCTGACCCTGACCGCGCTCAACGACCCCTGTACCGCTCGGATCTACTTCTTCACGGCTCGTCCGTGGCGCAAGGTGCCGAACGGAGCACAGCCACAATTTCAGTGAACTCGTAGCGCCCGCCGGGCGTCCCAAGAAGCAGTTGCTTCAGTGACCTTGCCATGTGCAGGGCAGAAGGGAGGACTGTGCTTTCTGGAAGTTCGGGTTCGATCAGGTTCTTCGGGAAGAAGGGAGTAAGTAGATGAAAAACGGGTTCGTAGCGTCCGTGCTAGTCGCAGTGACTCTGATCGCTACTGCTCTGGCGCAGGGCGAGAAGGCACCCGCGACGACAATTAGCGACCAGACTCAAGCCCGTCTGCGCGTAGCGCACCTCGTTCGTGGCGGACCAGAGGTAGACCTGCTGATCGATGGCTCGGTAGCGTTCAACTTGGACGTTCGACAAGCCGGCCTGCCTGCTGGCTACATCGGCGGCTATCTGTATATCGAACCGGGCCGCCACGAGATCGCTGTGGTACCGACGGGGCGATCAATAGACGCGGCTCTAATTGGCCCACTGGACCTGGGCCTCGAGGCAGGACATCGCTACACGGTGGCGGTGTTAGGGCAGCTCGAAGACCCGAGTCTCACGCCTCTCGTGATGGACGACACGGAGACGCTCAGAGAGGCGCGGACTTCGCCGGAACAAGGCATCATGATCCTGATCAACAACCTGGCAGACACGACGACCCTAGATTTCACGCTGGGGGGCGAGGGACCCATAGGAGTGCCCTATCTCGGCTTTGCTGCGGCGCCGATGGCTCTTTCAGTCGGCGCCCCGCTCAGGATCGCGACCGACCTTGGAGTGATCGCCCAAGAACCCGGGCCAGGAATGGATCCTGCGGTCGAATTCTTGGTCGCCTTCTACGGCAGGACAGCGGGCGATGACTTCGCTGACACCCAAAGCGAGAACACGAGTGACCTAGACATCGTTAGCTTCCTGCGGCAGTTCAGCGGCCGCGGTTTCGAGTGGGCCGGACACCCTATCTCATTCGAGCGGTTCCTGGAGGCGCTCGATGTCACCGGAATGGACGAGTTGCTTTCCAGCGGACGGACCTACCTGGTCTTCCCACCCACCGACGAGGCCTTCGCGCAACTTCCCGCAGAGAACCTTGCCGAACTCATGGGCGATGCGGACGCTCTGACGCAGTTACTGCGGTACCACATCGTCGAGGGTTACTTCCCGAAGCGAACACTTACCGGAGAAGAGTACTGGGTCGGCCTCCATACCAATCTTGCGGGGACCGAGCTTCAGGTCACACCAACAAGCGTCGCAGGGAAGCCGACCGCCGATCTTCAGGACTACATGGTGGCGAACGGCAGCCGGGTTGCGCCCATCACCACGGTTCTATTGCCGGCTACGCGCTGACTTCTGGAGCGACTGCACGCTCCCACCGAACTGAAGCGCGCAATAGGGGTCTTCGGGTTCGTCATACCGGAATAGAGAGATTCCCGCCCCCAACTTGACAGGGGCGGGAATCGCCGGTCAGCGACGGCCGGCCCCCTCGAAGAAGAGATCCAGTGTCGCGTTCACTTGCTGCTCTGCGTTCGAGGCATCGACGCTCAGTAGCGGCTGGGCCAGGGCGAGAAGCGCATGCGCCAGCCAGGCAGTGTCGGCGGAGGCGGTCAGTTCACCGGCGTCCTGGCCGCTCTTCAGTAGCGTCTCGACCGGGAGCAGGAACTCCTGGCGGTACATGGCAAGCATCCGTGCGCGTGTCTCGTCGGCCAGGTGGACCGCCTCGCGTTCGGCCAAACGCATCGCGCTGCGCTGCCGCCGACGGTCGCGGATGATGCCCTCCAGCAGCGTCCGAACCTTGTCGCGCACCCCGCCCCGGCGGCTCGCGGCGCGCTCCACGATGGCGCCGGCCCCCTCGATGGCGGCCAGCAAGACCGCGAGGAGGAGCGCCTGCTTGTCGGCGAAATGGTGATAGAGAGCCGGCTTGGAGACGCCCAACTCTTCAGCGATCTCGCGCATCGACGTGCCTAGGTAGCCGCGCTCCGCGAACAGTTCGGTTGCCGCGTCGACTATGCGCTCGCGGGTGCCCGGCGCCGGGGCGTCTTCAGGCACCCTGGCCGGCCACGTAGCTCATGCCGATCCCGAAGGCCATGACGGCGAACAGGAAGGCGGAACTGGTGACGATCGCAGCGGTCCAGCGCTTGAGGCGCACGCGGCGTGGGAGCCAGTAGTAGACGAAGAAGAAGCCGAGCGGTCCCAGGCCACCGAGGTAGTGGATGAAGAGCTGCAGCGGCCCCAGGCCCTGGTCGAGGAGCTTGATGCCGATGACGGCCTGTACCATCAGCGAGACCTGCGCGACGATGAGGACCGCGTGGGCGCTGGTACCCAGCTCCCGGCCGCGCCAAGCGAAGAGGATGGCCACCACCATGGCGGCGAACGTCGTTATAAGGACCGCCATACCGCTGATGACGTGTACGTCGGGTGGAACCCAGATGGAGTCGATCATCGTGCCTCCGTGGTCAGTTGGTCGCACTGCCGCCGTTCGCGCCGCTTACCGACCGGTCGGTAAGGGGATTGTCGCTCGGCTGGTGGCGGCGGTCAAGCCTTGTGCTCAAGACGTCGTCCAGCGGCCTTTCCCGGGGATGATCGCGGAACGACTTACGGCGGGCGGTGGCGGAGCCACAGAAGCGCGATTCCCGCCCCGGCAGCCGGATGGCGGGAATCGCGAAACCCGTTCAGTACGGGCTTACTTGGTCGGGGTGGCCGGATTTGAACCGACGACCACTTGACCCCCAGTCAAGTGCGCTACCAGGCTGCGCTACACCCCGGTACGAACGCGGCCACAGCGCGAGGCGCTGCTGCCGGCTACAGAGCTTATCACGGGGGTGTCAGCCGCTGCAGTCCGGCGCGCGCGACCCGCGTCACCTCGTCCGGTGTCGATCCCAAGCCCAGCGCCGACAGGGCGCCGGACAGTGCGAGGCTCGCCATACCGTGCGCGGCGCTCCACGCCAGGAGGGCGAACGGGGGCATGTCGGCTAGTGGTGGCGCGCCGGTAGAGGTACCACCACTGGGGGCGTTCTTCAGTCGTCCCGAGGCGGCGCCTCCGGAAGACGCGTAGGCCTCGGCCCCCGCCAACAGCACCGACCTGGTCCTCGAACGCGCCTGCTTCAGCTCGTCCGAGTCGTCGTTGACAAGGTCGGGCCTGAACATCACCGCGAAGTGGCCCGGGTGATCCAGGGCGAAGCGAACGTAGGCCACACCCGCCTCCAGGAAGTCGGAGCCGGCGGAGGAGAGCCGGCCTGCCAAGAGCCTGTGGCCCTGTGCCGCCAGGGCGGTCAGGACGCCTTGCTTGTCGCCGAAGTGATGCCGCGGCGCGGTGTGGGTGACGCCCAGATCCCGTGCCAGCTCCCGGAGGCTCAACCCGGACGGTCCTCGCTCCGCCACGACCCTCGCGGCTGCCGCCAGCAGGTCCTCCTTGAGGCTGCCGTGGTGGTACGCCATCGAGGGCAGCTTACCAGTGGAAAGATCCAAGAGGGTTGTGATATCTTACCGCCGGTAAGATTGGTGGGACCGGCCTAGGTTGCCGACGGCATCGGCGGAAGGAGAGTCAAGACATGAACGGAACCGAGACCCTCATCAGCGTGGGTACGGCCAGGACGATCGGCGTCGTGCTCCTCACAGTCCCCTTCATCGCCTACGGCGGCACGTTCCTGTTGCGCGTCGTGCGTGGCGCCTTCCCGGCGACCGACATCCAGAAGAGCTTCTTCCGCGCGGGTCACGCGCACGCCGGCGTGTTGGTGATCCTCGGCATCGTGGTGCGAGTCGTCGTCGACCTGGCCGGCGTCACCGGGTTGGCCGCGACCTTGTCCAGCGGCGTGCTGTGGGCCGCGATCCTCGTCCCGGCCGGGTTCTTCCTGTCGGTGGCTTCGCGGGGAGCCGAGCGCCCCAACCGCTTGGTGGCGCTGATCTGGTTGGGGGTAGCCAGTCTGACGGTGGGTGTCGTGTCGGGAGCGGTTGGTCTGCTGGGCGCCTGAGCGCCCGGTACGCGCAGGGCGCGAAGCAGCCCCGCGTCGCGGGCCAGGCAGTGTGGCAGTAGCCAGGTGGCTGCCTCGGGCCATGGGAGCGCCCGCGGGTCTCCCGTATCATCGATCGATGCAACCCGTGGTCGCAGAAGGCCAGCTCCTGGTGCTGGACGAGGCGGGACATCCCACCGGTGAGCTCATGCCCGCCGCTGAGGTACACGACGAAGGGCTGTGGCACGCGGCGATCCATGTGTGGCTGGTGAGGGACCGTGACCACGTGTTGCTCAGCCGCGCGGCGCCGGAGGCCTGGCCGGAGCCCCTGAAGCTGGGCCCCAGCGCCGTGCTGCATGCCGCCATGGGGGACGAGGCCGAGCAGGCGGGCCTCGCCGTGGAGCGGCTCCTCGGTGCGACGTTGCGAACCTCGGACCTGAGAGCCGTCGGCACCTTCAAGTTCGAGCGTGCCTACGACCGCCACTACACCGACAGGGAGCATGTCCAGGTGTTCGCCGCCAAGGACGTGCGGCCCATGGACCAGTACGTGCTCCACGCCGCCACCATCGACAACGTCTACGAGGTACCGCTTCAGCGGGCGGTGAGCCTGTTCGAGAACGGGGACTACGTTCCGGCGCCCGGCTTCGACAGCATGAGGCGGATCAACAACGCGCTGTTGGTCGAGGACGACCTTCCCTCTCAGGGTCGGGACGTGCTGCTCGCAGAGCTCGGAGAACTGGCGGCACTCCTGCGGGCCGACTGACGCCTGGTGACATCTAGTCCACGGCCGGCATGCCGGGTCGCGGTCACGCTCCCTGGCCGAGGTTGAGGGAGAGCCCACCGTCGATGACGAACGTCTGTCCCGTCACGTAATCGGCGTCGGACGAGGCCAGGTAGACGGCCAGCTTCGCGATCTCCCAGGGTTCGCCGGCGCGGCGCCACGGGATGTTCTGCTCCGCCTCCTCGCGCGTCTCCACGTCCTCGACCGCTTCCTGGTTCATGGGCGTGAGGATCATGCCGGGCGCGATGGCGTTGACGTTGATCTTGTGCTTGGCCGCCTCCAGCGCCAGGGTGCGGGTGAGGTTCCTCAACCCGCCCTTGGTCACGTCGTAGACGGCGTCGCCAGCCGTGGGGATGTACTCATGGACCGAGGTCACGTTGATCAGCTTGCCGCCCCCGCCGGCCTCGCGCCTGACGTTCACGAAGCGCCGGCAGCCGAAGAACGGACCGTAGAGGTTCGTCTCGATGACCCTGGCCCAGTCCTCGGTCGACAGCCTCGAGACCTCGTCACCCGGGCCGCCCATGCCGGCGTTGTTCACCAGGATCGTGGGGGTGCCAAGGCGCTTCTTGGTCTCGTCGAAGAGCGCCTCGACGTCCGACTCCTTGCGGACGTCCACGCGTGTGACGAAGGCACGGGAACCTGCGTCGGTCACCATGCGCTCGGTCTCCCTGGCTCCCTCCTCGTCGGAGTGATACGTGACCGCGACGTTCGCACCCTCGCGCGCGAACTCGATCGCGATGGCCTGGCCGATGCCGGAGTCGGAGCCCGTGACGATGGCTACCTGGCTGTCGAGACGCATGACGCTCCCTTCCGAACGGGACGCTCGCCTGGGCGCTTAGATGCCGGCGCGAAGTCCCGCAGGTCAACCTAGGGGTCGCGCCCATGAGAAGGCGGCGCGAGGGATGACAGCCACGAGGAACGGCCGGCGCCTGGGAAGGGGCGCCGGCCGTTACGGGTCGGATGGCCAGCCGCTGGAGCAGGGCAGGTAGCCGGTCGCTTCCCGCCCGGTGGCCTAGCCCTCGATGACGGTCGGGACGATGAGCGGGTTGCGGCCGGTGGCCTTCCGGATGTAGCGGCGCACCGGGTAGAAGATGTCGTCGCGGATGTCCGACAGGGAGCGCTTCTCGCGCACGCCCTTCTGCAGGCTCTCCTGGGCGATGCGCTCGATCTCCTTGACCAGCCCGTTCTGCCCCTGCACTACACCGCGGGTGATGACCTCGACGGTGGGCGCCTTCTTGCTGGCCAGCGCCATGATCACGATCACGCCCTCCTCGGAGAGGGTGAGGCGGTCGCGGATGACGGGCTCGGTGACCTCGCCGACGCTGTCTATCAGCACCACGCCGGCGTCCACCTGGGCCACGACCTTCATGTCGTCTTTGGTCAGCTCGACGACGTCACCGTTGCGCACGATCATCGACTTCTTGGGCGGGTGGGCCATCGAGCCCGCCAGGCGCTCGTGGTTGACCTGGTGGCGCATCTCGCCGTGCCACGGCACGAAGAACTTCGGCCGCGTGAGGTCCAGGATCAGCTTGAGCTCCTCCTGGCTGGCGTGACCGGAGGCGTGCACCTTGTACGCCGGCGGGTAGTAGACCTCCACCTGGCGCTCGTAGAGCTGGTTGATGACGCGGCCCACCGCCTCCTCGTTGCCAGGGATGGGGTTCGACGAGAGGATGACCGTGTCGCCCTTCTTGAGCTGGATCTTCCTATGCGTGCCGGCCGCCAGCCGCGAGAGCGCCGCCATGGGCTGGCCCTGCGACCCGGTGCAGAGGAACAGCACCTTGTCGTCCTGCATGTCGCCCAGCGTGTCGGTGGACGCGAACGGGTTGGTGGCCTTCAGGTACCCCAGGTCCTGGGCGATGGTGGCGTTCTTGATCATCGAACGCCCCTCCATGACCACGCGCCTGTCGTACTTCTCGGCGACGCGGATGAAGTTCTGGAGCCGGTGCACATGGCTCGAGAACGTCGTCACGATCACGCGGCCCTTGGCTCGCGCCACGATGTCGTCCACGGCGTTCATGACGTCGCGTTCGCTGGGCGTGTAGCCCGGGCGCTCGGCGTTGGTGCTGTCCGAGATGAGCAGCAGCACGCCGTCCTGGCCGGCCTGAGCCAGCTTGTGCAGGTGGCTGGTGCGGCCGTCGGCCGGGTGGTAGTCGAGCTTGAAGTCGCCGGAGTGGACGATGCGCCCGATGGGGGTGTGTATCACCAGCCCCGAGTTGTCGGGGATCGAGTGCGTCATCTGGAAGAAGTCCACGGTGAAGTTCTTGCTCACCTTGATGCGGTCGTCGGTGGTGACCTGCCTGAGGTCGACGTCGGACTCCTTGATGCGGAACTCCTCGAACTTGCCCCTGAGCAGGCCCAGCGTGAGCTTGGCGCCGTACATGGGGACCTTGGGCAGCAGCCTGAGCATGTGCGGGATGCCGCCGATGTGGTCCTCGTGGCCGTGCGTGAGCACCCAGCCCTTGATCTTGTGGGCGTTCTCGACCACCCAGTCGATCTTCGGGACCAGGATGTCGACGCCCAGCATGTCGGCGTCGGGGAAGGCCAGGCCGCCGTCGACCAGCAGGACCTCGTCCTCGTACTCGAAGGCGAACATGTTCTTGCCGATCTCGCCCATGCCCCCGAGGGGGATCATGCGCAGCTTGCGTTCTTCTCGTGCCATATCTCTCCGTGTTCCGGCCTACGTACGCCGGGCAGGTACGCCTCAGCGGCGCCGCCCGCTTGGGCGGTGGGCCGGCGCGGTCACCCTGGACCGCGCGGTTGGTCTGTCGATACACCTAGCCGCCATACGGTTGGCGGCGCTCGCAAGATAGGCCGGCCCTTAAGTCAGGGCCGGCGGGTACTACGTCGTTCTAGTCCTCCTCGCGGCGCGGGCCGCGTGGTCCATCGTGGCGGGGACCGCCCTCGCGACGAGGGCCGCGGTCGGCACCGCCCTCTTGCGGGCCCCTGTCGCCGCGGAACCCCCCGCGCTCGCCGCCGTCACGTGGGCCGCGGTCGCCGCGGAAGCCTCCGCGGTCGCCACGGTCGCCTCTGTCACCGCGGAAGCCGCCGCCGTCCCTGCCGCCGCGATCCCCTCGTGGGCCGCCACGGCCGCCGCCCCCACCGCCGCGCGCGGCGCGTGGAGCGACCTTGCCCTCCAGCTCGGGGCGGACCAGGTCGATCTTGCCGCGCTCGTCGATGTTGTTGACCTTGACCTTGAGGTGGTCGCCCTCCTTGAGGTAGTCCTCGACGCGCTGGACGCGCTCCTCGGCGATCTGGCTGATGTGCAGCAGGCCGTCCGTGCCGGGGAAGAGGGTGACGAACGCGCCGAACTCGGTGGTCTTGGCGACCCTGCCGTCGTACTCCTTGCCTACCTCGGCGGACTGCGTCAGGCCCTGGATCTGAGCCTTGACGGAGTTGGCCGCCTCGGAGTCTTCGGAGTAGATGCGCACGGTGCCGTCCTCGAGGACCTCGATGGTGGCGCCCAGCGCCTCGAGCTCGCGGATCTGCTTGCCGCCCGGCCCGATGACCGCGCCGATCTTGTCGACGGGGATCTTGACCTGGATGATGCGCGGTGCCTTGGGCGAGAGCTCCGGCCGCGGTCCGGCGAGGGCCTCGGCCATCTTGCCCAGTATGTGCAGCCGACCGCGCTTGGCCTGCTCCAGCGCCTCGCGCATGATCGCAGCGGTGATGCCGCCGATCTTGATGTCCATCTGCAGGGCGGTGACGCCTTGTGAGGTGCCGGTCACCTTGAAGTCCATGTCACCCAGGGCGTCCTCGCTACCCAGGATGTCCGAGAGGACCTTGTACCGGTCGCCCTCCTTGACCAGGCCCATCGCGATGCCGGCTACTGGGGCCGAGACCGGGACGCCGGCGTCCATCAGCGACAGCGAACCGGCGCAGACCGAGGCCATCGAGGACGAGCCGTTCGACTCGAGCGTCTCGGCCACGATCCTGATCACGTAGGGGAAGTCTTCTTGCGAAGGGATCGTGCCGGCCAGGGCCCTGCGGGCGAGGTTCCCGTGGCCGAGCTCGCGGCGCGAGGTGCCGCGCAGGCGCTTGACCTCACCCGTCGAGAACGGCGGGAAGTTGTAGTGCAGCATGAACTCTTCGGTGGTGTCCAGGCCGAGGTCGTCCACAAGCCGGTTGCTGCGGCCCGTGCCCAGCGTGGTGACGCCCAGCACCTGCGTCTCGCCGCGCGTGAACACAGCCGAGCCGTGCGCCTGAGGCAGCACGCCGGTCTCGATCCAGATGGGCCTGATCTCGTCAGGGCGCCTGCCGTCGGTGCGCGTGTCGTCCTCGATGACCATGCGCCTCAGCTCGGCCTGCTCGGCCTTGTCGAAGGCGGCCTTGAGCTGGTCGATGCGCTCGGCCGCGCCCTCGGCCTCTGGATCAGGCACGTGGCTGGCGATGATGGAGTCGCGCAGCGCCTTCACGGCGTGTGCCCGGTCGTGCTTGCCCTTCGTCAACAGCGCGTCCCTCAGGCCGGCTGCCCGGGCCGCGAGCGCGACCTCTTCGATCAGCATGCTGTCTAGCTCCGTCGCCGGAGCGAACTCGCGCTTGGGCAGGCCGATCTCCTCGCGCATGCGGTCGATGAGGGCGACGACCGGCGCTAGCTGTGCCTGCGCGAACTCGATGGCGCCCACCATCACGTCTTCCGGCAGCTGGTCGGCGGCCGCTTCCACCATGAGCACGGCATCAGCGGTGGCGGCCACCGTGAGCTCGAGCTGACTGCCGCCCTCGTGGAGGACCTTCATGCTCGGGTTCACGACGTACTGGCCGTCCACGTGCCCGACGCCGCAGCAGGCCGTTGGCCCGTTCCAGGGCACGTCGGATATGGCCAGGGCCGCCGAGGCGCCGATGGCCGCGAGGGGGGCCGGGTCGTTCTCCTGGTCGGCGGAGAGCACCGTGGCGATGACCTGGATCTCGTTGCGAAGCTGCTTCGGGAACAAGGGGCGGATCTGTCTGTCGATGAGGCGGGCGTTGAGGGTCGCCTGCGTGCCCGGCCTGCCTTCGCGGCGCATGAAGGAGCCCGGGATCTTACCCACCGCGTAGTGGCGCTCCTCGTACTCGACCGTCAGCGGCAGGAACGGCATGGGCGACGTGGCGTCGCTCATGGCCGCCGTGACGAGCACGAGCGTGTCGCCGTAGCGGACGGTGACGCTGCCGTGCAGCTGCTTGGCGTACTTGCCGGTCTCGATCGTGAGTTGCCTGCCGCCGACCTCGGTCTGGTAGACGCGATGACTCTCTAGGTTCACTCTCTCTCCTTCTGCTCCCGCTCCGCTGCCCCTAGCGCGGCTACCGCCCAACTACGTGGACGGCGAGGCGACAGGCGCCTCGCCGCGAAAGACGTCGTGTTCATGCCGCATCCGGCGCAGGCGCCGGTACAGGCGTGTATGTGACTCGAGAAGTTCAGCGCCGCAGGCCGAGCCGGGCGATGAGGTCCTTGTAGGCCTCGTAGTCCGTGCGCTCCAGGTACGACAGCAGGCGCTTGCGCTTGCCGACCATCATCAGCAGCCCGCGGCGGCCGTGGTGGTCTTTCTTGTGGGTCTGGAGGTGCTCCGAGAGCTCCTCGATCCTCTTGGTGAGCAACGCGACCTGGACAGCGGTGGAGCCGGTGTCCTGGGCGTCCCTGCCGAAGGTCTTGGCGACCTCGGTCTTCTGTTCGGCGGTGAGAGGCATGCTAACTCCTTAACATTCCCGTCCGGCGCGGATCCCATCCATAGTCGTCGATACCGAGCCAGAGAACGTAGCCCGCTTAGGGCAACCTGACGAGTCTAGCACGGCAAGGCGCTAAGCGTGCTCCTCGAACCAACCGACGATCGCGTCCAGGCGCATGACGCGCCTGTCGGGCCGGCCGGAGCGTGACAGCTCGTGGCCCTCGCCCGGGAAGCGGAGCAGCTCGACGCGAGCCTTGCCCAGCCTCTTGATGGCGGAGAAGAACTGCTCGGCCTGCTCGATGGGGCAGCGCCAGTCCTCCTCGCTATGTATCAGCAGCAGCGGGGTGCTCACTGCAGCCGCGTTGCGGATGGGGCTCTGGCGCCACAGCGCGTCCAGGTCGGCCCACGGCGCCGCGCCGATCTCGTGCTCCACGAAGCGCGGGCCTATGTCTGAGGTGCCGTACATGCTGGTCCAGTTGCTTATCGAACGCTGGCTGACCGCGCTGGCGAACCTGTCGGTGACGCCCACCAGCCAGTTGGTCATGAAGCCGCCGTACGAGCCTCCGGTCAGGTGGACCGGAGCGTCGGGCCGGTGCAGCCTGACCAACGCCGCGTCCACGATCGCGAGGACGTCGGCGGCGTCGTCGCCCCCGTAGTCGCCCAGCACGTGGGCGGCGTAGTCGTGGCCCAGACCCGAGCTGCCCCTCGGGTTGCCGTAGACGACCGTGTAGCCGCGCGCGGCCAGCAGCTGGAACTCGAACAGGAAACCCTGGCCATAGGCGGTGTGCGGTCCGCCGTGCACCTCGACGACGACCGCCCCGTCGTCGCGTGGCTGATCAGGCTCCAGCGTCCAGTACCGCACGCCGTGCTCGTTGGCCGCGAACGGTCCTCGTGGGGCGCCCAGCCGCAGCTCCGCGACCCACTCGTCGTTCATGGCGGTGAGGCGGGTCTCCTCGCCGGCGGCCGTCCGGAACCACAGCTCACCCGGCGAGGTCGGGCTCTCGGCGACGAACGCGGCCGCACCCGCTTCCGTGGCGGTGAACGCGGTGACCCCGCGCTGCTTTTCGTCCTGGAGGCGCGTGAACGAGCCGTCGAGGGACAGCAGGCCCAGGCCCGTCTGACCGTCGGTGTGCCCGTTGACGAGCAGGCTTTCGCCACCGCTCGGGAGCCGCGTCCAGGTGGGCCGGTTGGGGTAACCGCCGTGGCGGGAGTCGCCGGCCTCGGCCGGGCTGACGTCGACGTCGCCCGAGATCAAACGGGGCTCGCCCGGCGCCGCGAGCTCCACCAGGAAGACGCCGGTATGGCTGATCATGTCGCCGCGGTGCGAGGCCATGACGGCGAGTCGGCTGCCGTCCGGGGAAGGGGCGAGGCCGCTCAGGCCCCGCATGGCCCTAGCCAGCACGGTCTCCTCGCCCGTGCTCGGGTCCAGCGCCACGGCGTCAGCCTTGAACTCGGCGTTGTCATCCTCGTTCGCTGCCCTGGAGAGGTAGAGGGCGGAGCCGTCCGGTGCGAACGTCAGGTTCCCGGGGGCCTCGTCGTACCGCTTGACCACGCGCGGCTCGCCCGACATGCCAACGGCGTAGAGGTCCGGCACCGAGCCGGGATAGAAGCCCTCGCCGTCGCCGCGGTAACGCATGCGTCTCACGCGCAACGGCAGACCCTTCTCGGCGCGGTCGTCCTTCTCCTCGCCGCGGGAGGTGTAGTAGATCTCGGCGCCCCCCGGGTGCCAGCAGAACTCCCTCACCCCCGCCTCGTGGCGTGTCAGCTGTCTCGCCTCGCCGCCGGACAGGGGCATGACGTAGAGCTGCGGCGGCTTCTTCTCCTCGCGCACCGAGAGGAACGCCAGGTGGCTCCCGTCGGGGCTGAAGCGCGGCGAGAAGTCTTTGTACGGCGACCGGGTGAACTCGGAGTCGACGCCCGTGGACCCCTCGCCCTGGCCACCTGAACCGCCGTTCGGGGGCCTGAAGAGGTGGATCCGGCTGCGGTAGCGAGGCGGGTCCTCGCCCTCGCCGCGCACGATCGACGTCACGACGGCGGCGACCCGGTCGCCGGAGGG
>JBDZWC010000179.1:0-3798 GCA_040256005.1 Deinococcaceae bacterium
CGACACGAGGAACAGTACCAGCCACAGCCACAGGGGACGCCGCGCCTTCCGCATGACCCGACCTCGCCTCCACGGGCGGCCGCCACGGCGGCACGCTCGCTGCCACCAAGGCTCTGCGCAGGGTCTGCGACGACGTACGGGAGGGGCAGGTGGAAGGCGGGCCGGACGCTCGCGAGCGCTTGCGTGTGCGAACAATCTAGGGCCGGGACGCTCTGGCAGGGTGAGCGCGCGCCACTTCCCCCGTATCGAGTGGGGGCGCTGCCGCAGGGACGTTCAGCCGCGAGCCTCAGCCCTTGACGGCTCCCGCCGTGAGCCCTGCGATGAACTGCCGTGACATGAGCACGTAGATGATCAGGAGCGGCAGGCTGGCCAGGAGCATGCCCGAGAAGACCAGGCTCCAGTCGATCAAGTGCTGGCCGAAGAAGATCTGCATGCCGAGCGGGATGGTCCTCCAGGTCTCGCTGGGCAGGAACAGCAGCGGGAAGAAGAAGTCGTTCCACCACGGCACCACGCTCACGATCACCACCGTGGCGAGGCCGGGTCTCACGAGCGGCAGCATGATCCTCCAGAAGATGCCCTGCTCGCCGCATCCGTCTATGCGCGCGGCGTCCTCCAGCTCGCGCGGCAGGTTGCGGAAGAAGACGCTGAGCAGGAACACCGACATTGGCATGCCGGAGGCCGTGTAGGTGAGGATGAGCGAGAACGGCGTGTCTATGAGCCCCAGGTCGCGCATGAGGATGTAGAGCGGCAGGATGCCCAGGCGGATCGGTATCATGATACCCGCCAGGAAGAAGATGAACAGGAAGCCGCGCAGCCGGAAGCTGTACCGGGCCAGCGCGTAGGCGGCCGGCGCGGCCGTGAGCAGCAGTAGCACGGCCGAGGTCCCTGTGATGAGCAGGCTGTTCCGCAGGTAAAGCCCGAAGTTGGCGCGCTCCCACGCCGTCGTGAACCCGCGGGTGTTCCACGCCTCGGGCAGCCCGAACGGGCTGCGGAAGATCTCCGGAGTCGACTTGAACGCGGTGAGCACCATCAGGAACACCGGGTAGAGGAACACCAGCGCCAGCGCACCCAACACCAGGTAGAGGACGACGCGGCGCCAGGGGAAGCGCATCAGTACTCCGTCTGCCTGCGCGTCGTGAAGCGCACGCCGAACGCGGAAGCGATGCCGATGATCACGAGCATGAGCACGCCGATGGCGGCTGCGATGCCGGTCTGGCCGGGCTCGCCACCGGTCGTGGGGTCACCGAACGCCGTCCGGTAGAAGAACGTGGCGAGCAGGTCGGTGGCGTAGGCGGGGGCGCCCGACGCCCCCTGCATCACGAACACCAGCTCGAAAGCGTTGAAGTCCCAGATGAACGTCAGGATCGTGACCATGGCCAGGCTTGGCACGAGCAGGGGGAACGTCACGAACCGGAACGTCTGCCAGGGGCCAGCGCCGTCCACGACGGCGGCCTCCTCGAACTCCCTCGGGATCGCCTGGATGGCGGCCAGGAAGACCAGGATCGGGAAGCCCAGCCAGGCCCACGAGTTCACCAGGATGACTGTCAACAGCGCGGTGTCGCTCTGGCCCAGCCACGGCCTCACCCACTCCTCGAGACCCAGCCGCCTGAGGCCCTGAGGCAGCGCGCCCCAGTTCGGGTTGAGGAGCATGCGCCACAGGAAGCCAACGACGACGAGCGAGAGGGTGTGCGGCAGGAAGTAGGCGGCCTGGAAGAACGCGAAGCCGCGCAGCTTGCGGGCGAGTAGCACGGCCACGAACAGCCCCAGCGTGGTCTGGATCACGAACGTCACCGCGAAGAAGACCGCGTTATGGCCCAGCGCTCCGAAGAAACGCTCGTTGTACGGCCAGCGGGTGAGCACGGTAACGAAGTTCTGCACGCCCACGAAGGCCCCGCGCACGAACCCCCGCCAGTCGAAGAGGCTGTACGACAGCGACGAGATGAGCGGGTAGGCCATGAACGCGCCGTAGATGACGAGCGCGGGCACCAGGAACACCAACAGGTGCCCGTTCCGCGTCCACCATCTACGGCTACGACTCACGCCTCACCGCTCGTTCCCCATCCGGTCGCACGATAGATGACCGCGCCCGGTGCATGACCGGGCGCGGCTGGCTACCAGCTTCGTCAGTGGAGCCTATGCCCTACTCGAACGAGTACCACTCGGCGACGCCGCGCTGGATGTTCGTGACGGCGTCCGAGACCTCCTGGTCGCCCGCCAGGACCGCCTGCATCTCGTTCTGGAGCAGGGTCGAGCCGCTTGGCTGGCCGAAGCGGAACGCCGTGAGCATGAGGTACGGCGTGCCCACGTCGTTCATGAGGCCCACGATCTCGGAGAGCTCCTCGCTGGTGGGTGTGACGCCGGGGACCGCCGAGATCTGCTGCAGCTCGTCTGAGAACATCTGGCCGTACTCCTGCGAGGCGAGGAACTCGATGAACGCGAGCGCCTCCTCCTGGTGCGGGCTGGCGGCGTTGATGCCGTAGGAACCGTCGACGTAGTAGGAGATGCGTCCTTCGCCGGGTGCGTCGCCGGGCACGGGGAACGCGCCCACGCTGAGCTCGGGGTTCAGTTGCTTCAAGATGCCCAACTCGTACGAGCCACCGATCAGCATGCCGGCCTGCCCGAAGGCGAACATGCTCTGCATGTCCGTGTAGGCCACGCCCATGTAGTTGCTCGCCAGGTACGGCTCGAGCGCGACCATGTGCTCGAGGGCCGCGGCGAAGCGCGGGTCCGTGAAGTCCGCCTGGCCGCCCGTGATGTCCTGGAAGAACTGGTCTCCGCCGTAGAACGTGGGTCCCACGCCGCCGAAGAGCGTCTCGACGGTCCACGGCTCGAGCGCGCCGTTGGCCAGAGCGTTCACCCCGGACGCCTGCAGGGCGTCGCCGACCGCGAGGAACTCCTCCCACGTGGTCGGCTCGGTGAGGCCAAGTTCCTCGAACAGGTCCTCGTTGTAGAGAACCTGCACCGTCTGAAGCGCGAACGGCACGCCGTACACGCCGCCGTCGCCACGGTTCGTGGCGCCGAGCAGTATGCCCGGATCGAACTCGGCCAGCGCGGGCACCTTATCGTCGAGCCGCACCAGGTAGCCGGCTTCGGCCAGGGGCTCCATGCCGCCGTAGGCGCGGAGGTGAACGATGTCGGGGCCGCCGCCCCCCTGGAGGGCCGTCGCGAGGATCGTGTTGTACTCGGTGTTCAGGTAGGGCGTGAACTCGACGTCTATGTCCGGGTGCTCCTGGCGGAACGCCTCGATGAACTTCTCGTAGGCCGCCACGTCCTCTGTACGCCAGCTCCAGAACGTCAGCGTCGTCTGCGCCAGCGCGCCGGCGGTGAACGCCAGGGTCGCCATGGCTGCGAGCAGTCTGATCCTGCGCATGTATGGACCTCCCACCGCTGTGGTTCCGCCGTGGGCCCACGGCCTACCGGCGGACAAGGGCTTGTGAAGCGTTCAGAGAGTACCAATGCTGTACCACTCGGTCAACGACAGAGCCTTCACGCGATGACGACCTGGCCAGGAGACGTGCGTCTAGTGGGGCGGTCCAGCGTTGTCGGGAGGGCCGGCGTTGTCCGGCGGCCCGGCGTTATCCGGCGGTCCAGCGTTGTCAGGCGGCCCAGCGTTGTCCGGCGGCCCAGCGTTGTCAGGCGGCCCAGCGTTGTCCGGCGGTCCAGCGTTGTCAGGCGGCCCAGCGTTATCCGGCGGACCGGCGTTGTCAGGCGGACCGGCGTCATCCGGCGGACCAGCGTCATCAGGCGGACCGGCGTCATCAGGCGGGCCCGCACCGTCGGGTGGGCCCGCGTCATCGG
>JBDZWC010000180.1:0-3759 GCA_040256005.1 Deinococcaceae bacterium
GACGACGGCAGTACGCCCGGCGACGTCGTCAAAGCCACCCTCACGATGAGCATCGGGCTGCCTAAGGTCGGCATCAAGCCGGGCGGCAACGTAGGGCGCCTGTTCGTAGGCGACCTCAGCCTCCCACCAGGACTCTACGAGAGCCTGCAGTTGCCAACTGTCGAGCTGCCCGCGTACGTCACTGAGGTAGCTGAGTAGGCACAAGGCGCCTCGAGAGACCTGGCAAGTAGGAGCCCGCCCTAGCGAACTAGGGCGGGCTTGTTTTGGTAGGCGCGGACAGGATTGAACTGTCGACCTCTACAGTGTCAGTGTAGCGCTCTCCCACTGAGCTACGCGCCTGCGCGTCGTTCACTTTACCGCAGCCGCACGCTTGCCGGCTAGACGGGGTACTGCGACCGGTACCGGAGCAGAAGTTGGAGGCGCCGACCGGATTCGAACCGGTGAATCGAGGTTTTGCAGACCTCTGCCTTACCACTTGGCTACGGCGCCAAGGCAACGGAGATTATCATGCCCGCCCCGAGGCGGGCAAGGCGCGTCGAACGTCTCTCACGGACCAAGCGGGACGACTAGTGCCCTGCCAGTGCTCCATCGATACTGTACGTTCTCGCGTCACCGACAGGTTCCTCTCCGGCCCGGCTGCGCGGACAGGCAATTTCGCTCATACTGTCCTCATGAGGACCTGGGGGCCGGGCCGCGAGCGCGGTGTGCCCAAAGCGGTTGTGCACCTGGCGGCTGGGCTGGGGATCACTGTGCTGGCCGCATGCGGTACGACACGTCAGGAGAACCCCGAGCCACCGAGCGACACGGCCCCAACTGTCATGGCGACACTGCCGCAGGCCGGCGCCTCCGAGGTCGCCCTAGACCAACCGTTAGTAGTCGACTTCTCCGAGGCGATGGACGAACGCAGCGTGGAGCTGGCCCTTCGTCACGAACCACCCTTGGATTGTGACTACGTGTGGCGACGCGAATCTTCGCGTCTCGTTTGCGACCCAAGGTTCGAACGTCTTCCGCTGACCACCTACCAGGTCTCCATCTCGACATCGGCCACGGACACCGCTGGCAACCGGTTGGCAGGATCCTTCGGGTTCAGTTACACGACTTCGGACGAGGTCATGGTGGCTTGCAAGTTCGGGTCAGCGGACGCGTTGTTCGGGTCATGCATCTTCGGCCCCTGACGGTCGGGGCAAGGGGTGGAACACTCCCGCGCGTGCCAATCGCGCGGCGGCAACGGGAAGGCAGTCGACGTGGGACGACGCAACAGAGCGATTCGCGGCCTCGCTTCGGTGGCAGTTTGCGCCCTTGGCCTCTACGTGGCAGCTCAGGTGAGTTTCGCCCCGGCCACGTTCCAAGAGGGCCAGGTCGTCTCCGCCGAAGAGTTCAACGATCTGCTGAATGACAACTTCACCGCGGCCGCCGCCGCTATAGCGACCAAGCAGGCACGCGTGACAGGGTCCTGCGAGGCAGGTTTCGCGGTTCGCGTCGTGAACGCTGATGGGAGCGTCGAGTGCCAGGCCATCGGCGGCATCGTCCCTCCCTACAGCGTCAGCGCCTTCGTGGGGTCGACGGAGTCGTTGCTTACCCTGGATGCTGCCTACGGTCGTTCCGCGCTCCACGCCACCAACGACAGCGGACCGGCCCTGACGGTCGGGCCATCGGGGACAGGACTATTGATCACAGACCCCGAAGATGCCGGCATACGTATCGAGGGTGCGTCGGCGGTGGGCCTGGTGGTCGAGGACGCTGTGAACGACGGCGTTCGGATCGACGCCCTCTTGCACGGCGTCCGGATCGACGGTGGAGTCTTCGGCGTTCGGGTCGACATGGCGTCAAGCATCGGCGTGGACGCCAGCTCGGCCGACATCGGCGGTTGGTTCCGTGGTGTCAACTCCGGGGCGATAGTCGAGGCAAGCGACGCGTCAGCTCCGGACCTCGTACTGGGTGGCACCAGCGCCGACCCGGGAAGGATCGTCACCAGCGTTGATACGTCCACCGACCTGTACCTGTCGGCCCACGGCGACGTCGTGATCACGCTCGACATGAACGACGACGATGCCGCCAACTTCCTCGTATCGAACGGAGACGGTGAAGCGGTCTTCCACGTCCTAGAGAACGGGAACGCGTTCCTGGACGGGGTGCTGACAGAGAACTCCGACGTTGGCTCCAAACATGTCGTGAGTGGCGTCGACCCTACTGCCGTGCTGGCCGCCGTGGCCGAACTGCCGATCTCGTACTGGTCGTACCTTGACGCACCAGGTGTCACGCACATCGGTCCCATGGCCCAGGACTTCTACCGGCTCTTCGACGTGGGAGCGGACGACGACGCGATCAGCACCATCGATCGAGACGGTGTGGCCCTAGCGGCCATCCAAGGGCTACGCGAACTGGTGTTGGATCAGCAGGAGCAGATCCGGGCCCTGGAGGCGAGATTGGCGGCCATCGAGTCGCGGCGTTGACCCGATGCGAGATGCAGTGATCGCGGCTAGGACGCAGTTCCTACGTATCCCATGCAGCCCTTAGCCTGCTTCAAACCCCGGCCGCCGATGCCGGGCTGGCCCCCGGGCCCGCGTTAGACTCGGCTGATGCCCGGCCAGGTCAACCGTTTCGCTCACCTCCATCAACACACCGCGTACTCCCTCCTGGACGGCGCCGCCCGCATCTCGGAACTGGTCAAGTGGGTCAAGGAGGTCTCCCCCGACGACCCGGCCGTCGCCATGACGGACCACGGCAACATGCACGGGGCGGTGGAGTTCTACAAGACCTGCGTCAAGGAGGGCGTGAAGCCGATCATCGGCTTCGAGGCCTACGTGGCGCCGGGCTCGAGGTTCGAGAAGCGGCGTGGTTCGGCCAAACTCGACGGCGGCTACTACCACCTGACCCTGCTGGCGAAGGACTTCAAGGGGTACCAGAGCCTGTGCCGGCTCTCGAGCCGTGCCTTCCTCGAGGGCTTCTACATGAAGCCCCGGATCGACATGGAGCTCCTGCGGGAGCACTCGGAGGGCGTCATCGCGCTCTCGGGCTGCCTGGGCGCTCAGATCCCCAGGGCGATCCTGGACCTCGGCCCCGACGAGGGCGAGCGGCTGTTCAAGGAGCACCTGGACATCTTCGGTGCGAACTTCTTCGTGGAGATCCAGGACCACGGGCTCGAGGAGCAGCGGCGTCTCAACCCCGTGCTCAAGGACCTCGCGACTCGCTACGGCGTGGGTCTCGTCGCCACGAACGACGGCCACTACGTCAAGCGCGAGGACGCCCACGCCCACGACGTGCTCCTTGCCATCCAGACCAAGGAGATGGTCTCCAACGAGGACCGCATGCGGTTCCCGTGCGACGAGTTCTACGTGAAGACGCCCCAGGAGATGGCCGCGGCGATTCCCGAAGACGAGTACCCGGGAGCGATCGACAACACGAACGCGGTCGCCGACATGGTCACCCTGGAGCTGCCCATCGGCGCCAAGCGCGTGTACCAGATGCCGGAGCTCAAGCTGCCGGAGGGCGTGACGCTCGCCGATCAACTGAGGGTGGACACCTACCGCGGGCTCATGCGGCGCTACCCCTCGTTGACGGAGGGGGTGTTGCGCGAGTACCTCGCGGCCGCTGCCGAGGACGAACGGACCGCGCCCGCGCTGGGCGTCCTGCCCAGGGGCCAGGCGCCCGCCACCGCCGAGCTGGACGACGTGTTGCTCGCCCTGGCGAAGGCGGGCGAGGCGAGCCGGCTCTCACCGGAGGAGTTGGCCGGCGACGACGAAGCCGAGGTCAGGCTCC
>JBDZWC010000073.1:0-14702 GCA_040256005.1 Deinococcaceae bacterium
AGCGCGGGCTCGAGAGCGGGATGCTCGCCACGCTGGGTTGGATCGAGATGGAGGCAGGTGACCTCGGGGCGGCCGAGGCGCACGCGCGGCGGGCCGTTTCGGTAGCGGAGGACATCGGCGACGAGCCGGCACAACAGACCGCGTTGGTGCGTCTCGGCCAGGTGCTTCTTGCCAGAGGTCGTTCGGGTGAGGCCGCGGAGCTTCTGGACTCTGCCGCTGAACACTCAGCGACGCTCACCTGGGCGCGCCGGCTGGCACAGCGGCTCCGTGAACAGGTGGCTCTGTAGCGGCGCTCCGCCAACGAGCAGCGGGCCTTGGCGCCGACTCGCTTTAGACCCGCTTAAGGGGCCGCGTAGGAGTGTGGTGTGCGGAGGTGCACCGCATGCCATCAACCCCCATCCGCGGACGCCGGCTCATCGTACTGGCGCTCGCACTCTCACTCGTGCTCAGCGCGTGCTTCGTGACGAGCGAAGGCATCTTCGTCGTCGGGCCGGGTTTGCGTACATACCCGCTCGCCAGCCCAGAAGGGCTGTTCCTCGCGGCTACTTACGTGGCGGGGTCAGGCCTCGATCCGATCGAGTTCGGGCCCGTCGCTGGGATGATCATCGTCGCGATCGCCACGGGGCAAGGCTTCAGGGTCCTCGACCTGATGAACGACGAGGAGCTGTACTCCTACGACACAGCGGGGAACGCCCCCATGTTCGGCGTGGTCGCTATGAGCGACGAGCCGCAGGGAAGCGGCTACGCCGGGGTAGTGGGCTTCGGCTCCGGGGGCGTGACCGTGGCTGAGTACTTCGGCAGCGGCACGTCCTTCGACACCCCGGTCGAGTACGGCAGCAGCGTGACCTACGACATGTACCCGGCGGGCGGTTCCATTTACGCCGACCTCGTGACCAAGGTCCAGCCGTCTATCGGCGTGCGTTTCCTGGTGAACGAGCCGCCGCTCCCGCCGCGCAAAGGTATCGACGCGCCGGCTGCCGTGGGCCCAGAGCTGGAGTCCGACTGGACGATCTCCCCGGAGCTGTTGCCGGCAGCGAACTTCACCGGCGAGTTGGTCTCGGCTTTCGTGGCTGACGATGACCTCGTCACGGCCGCACCGGCGTTGGTACTCACGCGCGGCGTGACCAGCAACCTGTACCTCGACGACCGCGATGGCGATGCCCCAGTCCTCGCCGAGGTCCTGGGGCTTGACGCTCGCAAGCTTCGCTGCGTGGACACCGAGTCCTCGGCAGGCTGGCTCTGCGCAGTAAGCCTCTTCGGAGCCGACCAGCTCGCGATCCTGAACTGGGACGGGCAGACCGAGCCCACCTTCCGTGGCAACGTGAACGTGGGTGATGGCCCGGTTGGCATCGACCTCAAGCTCCTCGACAGCGGTGATGTAGCAATCGTCTCGACCGGGTTCAACGACGACTCGGTTACAGAGGTACGAGTGTCGAACGTGGGAACGTTGCTCGCCACGCAAGCGCGGTCGGCGCCGGGCGGCTGCGACTCACCGGGCCACGCCATCTACTTCGAGGACGAAGGCGGCATGGCCTTGGTGGGCACGTGCTGGAACAGCGGCAACTACTTCGTGCTTAGGTCGGTGTTGTAGGGCTTAGCCGGCCGCTCTGAATAGTGAAGCGCCGGAGGCGTAGGAAAGCCCCCGGCGCTTCGGCTTGGCGGCCCCGTTGGGCCGCGTCGCAATGTCTAGGGCGCCTGGATAACGACCTGGCCTGGCTGCTCGACGATCTTGGCCTTGATCGCGCTCAACTGACCGGGTGTAGCCCCGCTTCCAACAACAGCATCGAACGTGTTGTTGGCCGTGGCTTCAATCAGGTTGTCGGTGACGTTGGCAATGTACACCTCAACGCTACCTTCGAACGTGCTGTTCTCGATGGGGGTGACCTTGGGGTCGCCGTATGCCAGGATCCCGGCGGCTTCGTCTCCACCCGTGTACTCGATGTCGGCGAACGTCACACCGTCGATGGTCCCGACCACGTTGCCGCCGGCACGGTCCCAGAACACGATCCCGTTCTGGGCGATCTGATCCGTAGCCCCCGCCCCGGTAAACGTTCCGCCGGAGACGTGAACCGTGATGTCTCCACCGTCTCCAGCGACTTCTGAGCCGTTGCCGGTCACGATGTCGATGCCGTTCTTCTGCCAGCCAGAGAAATCGGTGTCGACCACGGCGAGTAGGGTCGACTCACCGGAGCCGGCGTCCACAGCCAGGGATTGACCGGTCTGAGCGCCATTTTCGTCGAGCCCTGCCCCGACGAAGTCAACCCTCTCGATGTGGCCTTCGGAAGCGTTCCAGAGAACCGCAGCGTTGATGTCTGAGTCCCACTGGAGGGCGGTCGTGTCGATCGTCAAGTCCTCGAGAACCACGCCTGAGGAGTGGTCGACGAGTGCTGCAACCAGGACGTTCGTGCGGTACTTGTGGTCGACTCCGCTGGCGAAGGCAGCCGTGGGTGCGAGGACCGTACCCGCTCCTTCGCCGCTGATCTCGAGACCGTTCGCGTTGCTGATGGCGAACACTGCATCGAAAGTGCCCGCGGTCAGGTTCACGGTCGCGTTCGGTGCCGCGTTGTCGATGGCCGCCTGGATGCTCATCCCCTCGCCTACGTGGAACACGTTCTCGTAGGTGATGGCGCCGATGACGTCGTTCCCGAGCTCGCGGATGTAGGCCGAGCCGTTGGTCGGCACGCACAGGGTCAGAGCGAGGTGGACGGCTTCGGGAAGCGTCCTGGTCAGGTCGATGAAGTCCTCACCGCGGCCCGGCGACGTCGCTTCCGCGCAGAAGCTGTGAACGCCACGCTGCTGAGGCGCGAAGACCGCGTAACTGAAGCCTTCTAAGCGCAGGCCGCTGATCTGCTTGTCGAACTCGTTGTCGATGTAAACGGCCCTGCCGGCGTTTCCTCCGTTGTCCTCGAAGATGCTGGCGGCATCCACGTCGACGTCGGTGACTCCGTTGATGGTCCCGGTGTTCGTGCTGAACAGCCCGAGCCCGCCCCAGTTGTTGCGCAGCGTGTGTACGCCTTGAAGGACGACATCGTCGACCCCAGAGAGAGCGATGCCCACGCCGTCGGTATCGTTGCCGTCAGCGGTCACATTCCTGAGGACCGCGCCGGCCACGGTGTTCAGGTCGATCTCGCTGCGACCGTAGTTGGTCACCGTCACGTCCTCGATCGTCAGGCCGTTGAGCCCGTCGTTCCGGAACGCCTTGATGCCATAGTTGCCGCCCACGCCGGCGTCGGGTCCGACGAGCGTGAAGGCCTTGAGCGTGACGCCGTCGGCGGTCACGTTCATGCCCCAGCTGTTCGTGCCGGTCGTCTTGATCGTCACGACGCCTTCGCCCGCGCCGAGCAGCGTGAGCGGCTTGTGGATGGCGTAGCCGGCTGCTTCGTACTCGCCGGCCATTACGAAGACCGTGCCACCTTCGGCCACGGCCGCGATGCCCTGCTCGATCGTCGGGAACGGACGCGCCTCGCTGCCGTCAGCGTTTGCCGCGGAGGCATCGTCGTCGACGTAAACGAAGCCAGGGAACGGAGTGGTGTCGCTGGACTCGTTGCCGGAGCTATCGGTAGCGACGACGGTCAGCTCGCCCGTCGGGGCGACCGTCAGGTCGGCGTGCCAGTTGGTCGTGCCGGGGGCGAAGATGACCTGTGCGATGTCTGGCCCCACCTGATCAGGGTCGGTCGTCGCGACAAGTATGGGGCCGTCATAGACGGTCACCGACGCGATGCCCGCGTTGTCGTGCGCGGCTCCGTAGACACGGTTGAGGATGGAGTCGTACTGCAGCGAGACGGTGGGAGCCTCGAGGTCGACGGTGATGTCGCCATTGAACGGAGCCGGGCAGGCGATCTCGTAGGTTCCGTCGCCCTGGATGGCCACGTCACCCGGCTCGATATCGGGCCCGTCAGCGACGAGACCGGACACGGTGCCGGCAACGGTCACCTCGCTGCACGTTTCGTCCACCGTGATGCGGATGCCTCGCTTGCTGGTTGCCTCCACGGCACCGCCAACGACCGCTCCGAAGCTGACCTCGAAGTCGGACATCGGTACCTGCAGGTACGAGCCCGGGAAGTCCGCGTTCCCGTTCGCCATGACGACGAGCATCAGGTCGAGCGTCGACCCTGGCATGGCGTAGTTCGTCGGGAAGCGGGGAACGAGCACGGCGCCGTCGGCCTGGTCTATGACAGAGGCGAGCTTCACCAGGACGGTCGTAGCGTCGATGACGTTGCGGTCCTGGGAGTCGTACGCGATGACGTTCAAGCTCCCTGCGTCGAAGCCCTTCGACTCGAAGGTGTACGGGTTGCCGGCAGCGGGGAGGTTGACCTGAGCGCTCGCGTCGGCCGGCGTTAGCTCTATCGTGTTGACGCCTCCGCCCACCTGCGCCGTGTACTCGCCGGCGCTCAGGACGAACTCGACCTGCGTGCCGTCCTTGTCGAACACCGCCACCTGGACGTTGTCCACGGCGATGCCGCCGTCGTCAGGCGAGTAAGGCGCACCAGCCGCCTGGATACCCGACGCGTCGATCGCATCCTCCAGGCCAACGGTCAGCGTCACGTAGCCGCCTGGAACGTTGGCCACTTGCTGACCGCACGCGGCCAGTAGTGCACCGAGGGCTACTAACGCCCCCACGAGTAGCTTGCGTGAACCTCGCATCTGTTCTCCTTCCCCCGCCCCGGATGTGAAACGGGATCGTGACTCGCCATGCCCGCGGCATGGCTAGGCGCCCAGCGCGGTGGCCGGGTAGTGCGGGCCTCGAGAAGACGTGAAGAGCATGCCCGTGAACCGCTTTTGGAAGCGATCACCTTGTTCGGTCGCGAACCCACGCGACTCTCTTCAGCCAGCGTCTTCAACCCCCGCATCGCGTCTTACATGAGGCCGTGATGAGTGACCATGAAAAGGTCCGACCGGCCTGTTAGGGCGCTGGCTCCAATACAGCAAGACGGCGCGACAGGTAGCGTCGCGCCGTCTGGGGCCCGTGTGGATCGGGTCTTCTACCGACTCAGCCTCCCTCGACCACCTTGCGGATCGCCTCCTCGAAGCGAGCCATGTCCCCGTGAAACCGGATCCCCCGCTCCTGCTCCTCGTCGATGGGGCCCACGATCACGCGGGAGGACCTCAGCACCGATCCTCCGTCGACCGCCTCGATGGTCGAAGTCGTATCCATGATCGTTCCGGGGTGCAGCCGGGACCGCACGGCGTATCCGCGTGGCGGGTCCCAGCTCGTCACCAAGCCGTAGTAGTGTCCGGCGCCGTCGCCCCAATCCTCGTACTGTGCGCCGCCGACCCGCGGCTCGAACACGATGCGCTTGGTGCGGGCCTCGCCGTAGGTGTACGGGAACCACTTTAGGATCTCATCGGGGTCCGTCATCACGCGGAAGACTCGCTCCGGGGTCGCCGCGAAGCGCAACTCGTTCTCCAGGCGCAGCACCCTTACCGCCTCCAGCGCGCCCGCCTTCTTGTCGTCTATCGCCATCGTCTCCTCCTCCAGGTGCCGCTTGAGCGAGGTCATCTCCATCGCCGCGGCGTCCGCATAGCGGTTCACCCAACGTTCGTAGAAGGCTCGGAGGGATGCGGCGTTGATGTGGTTGTAGCGATGACGACCGCGTCTCTCGATGATCACGATCCCGGCGTCCGAGAGCACGTCCAGGTGCTGCATCACAGCGAAACGAGAGATGTCTGGCAGCTGCTCAGCCAGCTCTCCGGTCGTCTTCGGACCCTGCTTGAGCTCGTCGAGGATCCTTCGCCGCCACGGATTGGCGAACGCACGCCAGAACGAGTCTGGGTGTGGGTCGCTAGGGGTGCGGTCCCTCGCCGGTCCCGTCGCGGACTTCGAAGCCCGCCCGCCGGAGCCAGAGCGCGCCTCTACGGCCGAGGCGGAGGCTGTTGACATGTGACGTTTATATCACATATTGACAATTGCCGCGTGAGACGTCTTCCATGGTCGCCCTACGTCCGTCCGCCTCCTAGCCGCCAGGAACCATCTGTTGTCGCCGGGTCCACCAGGCCGTAACCTGAATCGCTCGGACAACGCGATGGAAACGGGAGGTCTCCATGGCGACAGACAGGCATCAGGCCCACGGGAAGGTCTGGAGAGGCGAAGAGGGAGACGAGCTTCTCGACGACGCGATCGACGACCGCGACGCCACCCCAGACGACCCGGACGACAAAGAAGACCGAGGACGCGCCTATTACGCCGATGGCATCACAGTGTACTTCAACGCCCGCAAGTGCTGGCATACCGGCGTGTGCCTCCGAGGCCTTCCCGAGGTCTTCAAACTGGGACGGCGCCCTTGGGTCCGCGCCGACCTGGACACTCCCGAACGCACAGCGGCACTGATCGATGTGTGCCCCTCGAAGGCGCTCAGCTACGACTTGAAGGCGGCCGAGCCGGGCTGACGACACCGCGGTGGACGTTGCTCGGGTGCCAGGCGGCGTGGCGAACGCTCATTTGACTTTGAACTCGTAGTGATGGTGTAAACTGTCTCCCGCTGTCGCGCGGGCGGTGCTCTCTTGCGGCGGCTCGGCAAGCGTGGGTCGTTAGCTCAATCGGTAGAGCAGCTGACTCTTAATCAGCGGGTTATAGGTTCGAGTCCTATACGACCCACCACGTGGAACCCCGTCCTGGACGGGGTTCTTCGCTTTAGTGCCACGCGAGCCACGGGATAGGTGTGGGCCGGGGGGACATGTATGGGAGATATCCAAGTCCTGGTGCTCCCCATGGACAAACCAGAAGCTGGCGAACCCCGGGCTCTAAGAAGCGTGACTTTCCGCGCCATCACCTACACTTGAGCGCGTCCTCGCGCTTGTTGTTGCTCACCTGCGCTATGACGTGCTCGTTACGCGGTCCACTACCGGACGTTCACCTACCTGGCCGCGGCGCCCACCACCGGACGCCGCCTGGCGCTAAGCGCCTTGCGCTGCCACCAGTCGACGATGAGCAGCGCCACTGCGCCCGCCACGATCAGCTCGGCGGGGACGAACGTGCCGACGGCGTTCGACATGGCGTGGAAGAGCGTGACCAGCAGCACGCTCCCGCCCGTGCCCTCGAACAGCCAGGTGTAGACGAACGAGCGCGCCACCACGACCTCCGCGAAGGCGACCAAGGGGTAGCTCGACATAGGGCTGTCGGCGTTGAGCAGCAGCGGCACGTGCCATGCCGCCCACAGGACGCCTACGACCAGGGTGGCGACGATCCGGCCGTGCCGGTCGCGCAGCTCAGGCAGCGCGAAACCGCGCCAACCCGCCTCCTCTGGTATCGCAGCGATGAAAGCTACGAGCAAGGCGGGCAGCAGCGCCAAAGGACGAGCGAACGCCTCGCCGAACGGACGCACGTCACCCGAGAGGGCGAGAGACGCCAACCACATCGCCGGGTAGCCAAGGAGCGCCGCGGCGTACCAGAGCAGGTGGACGCGCCACCTACTCAGGCCCCGGAACGCGCGGCCCAGCGCCCGCGAACCGCGCGTGACCCTCAGGACGAGGTAGAGGGCGAGAAGCGGCCCGGCGCCACCAACGACGTAGAGAACGGGGCTATCGAAGGGGAAGAGACCGCGTGAGTGCAGCGCCTGCGGCACCCAAGCCAGCCAGGTGATCGCGAAGGCGAGGACGTAGAACGCCGCCACTGGGCGCCGCTCCATCCAGCCGGTGACGCGCCTCATGACGCACCGAACACGGCGGCCGGCCAGCGCGCGAAGAAGACCGCGTACAGGACGGCGGCGCTGACCACGATGCCCAGCACCAGCATGGCGTTCCAGAACATGACGAGCAGCAGCAGCGAGGCGACGGCGCCCACGACGGCGAACGCCTGCCAGTCGCCGGCGAGGAACGGCACGCCCAGGAGCCCGAGGCCCGCGGCGGTGAAGGCGAGGGCCGCCACCAGCGCCAGCGTCCAGCCGAGGGGCCTGAGCGCCGCGGCGCCCACGCCCGCCAGCAGCCAGGAGCGCGTGAGGGCGAACGGCCAACCCTTGGCGTCAGCCGGCACCGGCGTGAAGTACGAGGCGTGGATCAGGCCGTGCGCGACGAGAAACAGACCCATAAGCGTACGCATGCCGACCTCCCTTGCCGGATCGTCAAGGGCCGGCTGTCGTTGTGGCGGCGCCCGTCGGTCGGTCCTCGACCTGAGGGTAGGGACGAAGCCCGCCAGCCATCGGCGCACCCGTCGTGCCGGAGGCGTGCTGGCCTCCGAGGCGACGCTAGGGCAAGGAGGCGTTCCGCGCCAGGGAGGACTGTCCCCCGGACCTGCGGCGGGAAAGGCAACGGCACGATCGCGCCGGGCGCGCTCGCGCGTGCCGGACGGCACCTGGGCCGAAGGGACGCCCGAGGTCCCGCCCGACGGGGGCCTGACGCAAGCTGCCGAGCCCTAACACGCGTGTAACCGAACGGCGAGAAGCTTCGGCCGGAGGTCGCCATGGAGGCAAGGAAGGTACTGATCGTCGCGCTCGTCGCGCTCGCCTCGTTCGCCCTGGGCTACCTGATCCTCGGTCTGGCGCAGCCCGCTTCCCCCTCGACTCCAAGCGTCGGCGAACCGTCCGTCGTCGCTGGCGAGGGGCAGGTGCTGTTCGTAGACGAGAGCACGCTCTTCCGAGGCGGGGAAGAAGAGGAGTACTCCGACCAGGGGTACGAGGACGACGAGGGCGAAGAAGAGCACGAAGACGATGACCACGAGCAGCTTCGCTACGACCGGAGAGGCGAGGAGGACGATGACTGACCGCAAGAGGTTCGATGCCCGCTCCGCCAGCAGCATCCTGCTGGTCATCGTCCTGGGACTGGCTGCGGGCACGGCGACGCGGAGCTTCGCCCCTGCTGCCCCGGTCATCGCCTCGCCGGTCGCGCTCTCGGCGCGCGACTCGACGCCGCGCGTGATCTTCGTGCGCGGCGGCGCATCGCGGCCGGTCGCGAGGACGAGGGCGAGCTGATGCTGCTTCGCGCCATGGGGACGGAGGTGCGGATCGAGGGACGCGGCGCGGAGGACGCCGCAGGCGAGATCCTCCGCCTCGAGGCCATGCTCACCCGCTTCGCGCCGTCGCCCCTGACGCGGCTGAACGAGGAGGGCTGCCTGCGGGACCCGCCCCCGGACCTGGTGGCCGCGCTGCGCCACGCCCTCGCCGTCGCCGATCTGACCGGCGGGCTCGTGACCCCGACGGTGCTGGACGCGCTCGAGCACGCCGGCTACCGGCGAAGCTGGCCGGCGGTCGACCCGCCCCTCCCGGGTCCCCCGCCGATGGTGCCCGCGACGGCCGGCATCGAGGTGAACGAGGGGCGCATCGGCCTGCCTGCGGGCGTGCGGCTGGATCTCGGGGGGACGGCGAAGAGCTGGATCGCCGAGCGCGCCGCCCGGCTCATGCCCGGCGAGGCCGTCCTCGACGCCGGCGGCGACGTCCTCATCCGCCGCCGCCGTCCCAGCCCCGTCGAGGTCGTCGACCCGCTGGGCGGTGAGCCGCTCACGCTCGTCATTCCTCCCGGGCGCTGGGGCGTCGCGACCTCCAGCGTCATGCGGCGCGCCTGGGCGGGGGCGCACCACCTCATCGACCCGCGCACGGGCCTGCCCAGTCGCGCGCCGTGGCTGCAGGCGACCGCGGTCGCGAAGACGGTGACGTGGGCGGAGGTCACCAGCAAGCTGCTCCTGCTGGGCGAGCAGCCGCCAGGCGTCGCCATGACCGTGGCCTTCGACGCCGATGGCCGAGCCTGGTCGGGGACCGGCCCGGAAGGGAGTCGTCGTGACGCGGACGGCGCCGCACGTCTCGCCTGAGCTGATGGCCGGGCTGCTCGTGGCCGGCGTGGCGGGGCTGTGGCTGCTCGCCGCTGCCGGGGCGGCTCCCGCCGGCCTCGCCTGGACGTTCAACCGTCTGGCGGGCGTGGCAGCGTACGCGTTGCTGACGCTGTCGGTTGCGCTGGGAGCCCTCATGGGCAGCCGCCACGTCCCACCCTGGCTGGCCAAGCCGCTGCAGTACGGCTGGCACGGGCTGCTGAGCGGCTTCGCGCTCGCGACGACCGCCGCCCACGTGGCGTTCAGCGTCGTTGATGCCGAGTACCCCCAACCGCTCGCCGGGGTACTCGTGCCGGGGCTCGCCACGTACGCGCCGCTCGCGCTGGGGCTCGGCACGCTGGCCTCGTACGCCCTCGCGGCGGTCTACCTGTCGTTCGCCCGCCGCAGGTGCCTCGCGCCGCGCCTGTGGCGCACCCTGCACCTGCTCGCCTACCCGGCGTTCGCCCTCGCGACGCTGCACGGCCTGTTCGCCGGCAGCGACCGGCTCGCCTGGCTCTACCCGCCGGCGTTAGCGCTCGTGGCCGCGGCGACGGCGCTGCGCTTCCTCGAGCGCCCTAGACTCCTGACGTGAGGCTCCTGCTGGTCGAGGACGACGAGCGGATCGGCCAACCGCTCGTCCAGGCGCTCACCGAGGCCGGCTACCGGGTGACCTGGGCGCGCACCGGACCTGACGGGCTCGTCGAGGGCCGCTCCGGCGAGTACGGGATCATCGTGCTCGACGTGATGCTGCCGGGCCTCGACGGCTTCGCGCTGGCCAGGGAGCTGCGCGGCCTGGGCGTCGCGACCCCCACCGTCTTCCTCACGGCGCGCGACGAGGTCGAGGACCGCGTGGAGGGGCTCGACCTCGGCGGGGACGCCTACCTGGTCAAGCCGTTCGAGCTCGCCGAGCTGCTGGCGACCCTGCGCGCCGTCGCCCGCCGCGGCGAGAGAGCCACCAGCGCCCGGCATGCCTTCGGCGACGGCGAGGGGCTGATCGACGCCCGCACGCGCCAGGTCTGGTGGGGAGGTCGAGAGGTCATGCTCACCGCCCGCGAGTACGAGCTCCTCGAGGTCCTTGCCCTCACGCCGGGGCGTTGGTTCCGCCGCGAGGAGCTCGTCGACCGCGTCTGGGGGCCCGCCTTCGAGGGCGACTCGCGGGTGGTCGACGTCTACGTGCGCTACCTGCGGCGCAAGCTGGGCGACGTGGCGGTCCGCAGCGCGCGCGGCAGGGGCTACTCGGTGGGATGACGCTCAGGCGCCGCTTCGCCGCCATCGTCGCCGCCCAAACGGCGGTCTTGCTCGTGCTGCTGTCGGTGCTGCTGTTCTTCGTGCTGCAGCGGTTCCTCGTCGCCGGCGAGGAGGAGCGCCTGCAGCTAGCCTTCTCGGCGCTCGACCTCGACGAGCTCGAGATCGAGCACGGCCGCGTGGCCGGCCAGGCGCTCGAACCCGTGCTAGGCAGCGACTTCCCTGCGGGCGTGCACGCGCGCGTGGTGGCGGACGGCGAGGTCCTGAGCGCCACCGACGGCTTCCCGGCGCTGCGAATCGACCTGCCGCCGGGGTTCAGCCACGCGCAGGGCCACCAGCTGCTGGTGCGCGGCGTGAGGGAGGAGGGCCGCGATCTCGTCGTGCAGCTCGCTGCCGACACGCGAGGCATCCGCGAGCCGCTCGACGCCTACCTGCGGGCCCTGGCGGTCACGGTGCCGCTGATGATCGGCATCGCCGCCTTGAGCGCTGGCGCGGTCGCCAGCCGCCTGCTGGCGCCGTTGAAGGCGCTGGAGCGCTCGGCGCGCGAGATCGCCGCGGGCGGCGGCGCCCGGCTGCGCACGCCGATCCCGGGCGCCGACAAGGCGGACGAGCTCGGCAGCCTGGCCAGGACGCTCCAGGACTCCTTCGACAGGCTGGCGGCGGCGCGTGAGCGCGAGCGGGACTTCACGAGGGCCGCGGCGCACGACCTGCGCTCGCCTCTCACGGCCCTGCGCACCAGGTTGCAGGCGACCCTGGCGCGCGAGCGCGACGCGCCGGAGTATGCGAGGCAGCTGCGCGAACTCGAGGTCGACGTCGCGCGCATGTCCGAGCTGGCCGAGCACCTACTGATGCTCGCGCGGGATGCAGACGAGGCGCTGACGCTCGCGCCGCTCGACCTCTCGGCGTTGGCGCGCGAGCGCGTCGCGAGGGCGCGGACCTCGCACCCCGGCATGGACATCGACACCAAGGGGGATGCGGAGGTGGAGGTCGAGGGCGACGCGCGCCTGCTCGCTCACGTGCTCGACAACCTCATCGACAACGCCGCCCGGCACGGCGCCGGATCGCCGGTGACCGTCACGGTCCGCCGAGTCGGGGGGAGCGCTTGGCTCGCGGTGCGCGACGAAGGCCCCGGGGTCGACCCGGCGGAGCTGCCGCGGTTGACCCGCCCCTTCCACCAGGCCGACGCCGCGCGCTCCAGCGGCGGCAGCGGCTTGGGCCTGGCGATCGTCGCGCGCATCGCCGAGCTCCACGGCGCTGACCTGCGCCTCGCCAACGCCCTGCCGGCGGGGTTCGAGGCGTCGCTGAGGCTCCCGCTGGCCGCGCCCGGACCGGCGGCCGGCTGAGTCCCGTAGGAGGAGATGATCGAGCATGCCGAACCGCGACGCGCGCACCAGTCCCGACTCCCAGCGCTACCTGGAGTTCTGGCGGGACGAGCGCGAGAGCGAGTACCTCTACCGCTCCCTGGCCGAGGCCGAGGAGGACGCCGGCCTGCGCAGCGTCTATGCGCGTCTCGCCGACGCAGAGGCGCGGCACGCGCGGACTTGGGAGGAGGAGCTGACGACACTCGGGGTGCAGCCGGGAGCGTTCCGGCCGTCCTGGCGCGCCCGCACGCTCGCCTGGTTGGCGCGCCGCTTCTCCCCTGCCCTCGTCGCCCCCACGCTCAGCGCCCAGGAGGCGCGCGACGGCGAGAGGTACCTGGGCGTGCCCGCCGCCGCGGGAACCGAGCTGCCGGCCGAGGAGCGCTCCCACGCCCGCCTCCTGCGGGAGATCGCCAGGTCCACGCCCGGCGGCCTCAGCGGCGGCGCCGTGGCGCGCATCGAGGGCCGGCATCGCGCCGGAAGCGGCAACGCGCTGCGCGCCGCGGTGCTCGGCGCCAGCGACGGCCTGATCTCTAACTTCAGCCTCGTCATGGGCGTCGCCGGCGCCGCCCCCGACTCGAGCGCCGTCCTCGTCGCCGGCCTCGCCGGCCTGCTGGCCGGCGCGTTCTCCATGGCGCTGGGCGAGTGGATCTCGGTGCAGAGCTCCCGCGAGCTCTACGAACGGCAGATCGGCATCGAGCGCGCCGAGCTCGCGGCGCACCCCCAGGAGGAGGCAGAGGAGCTCGCGCTCATCTACCAGGCGAAGGGCCTCCCCGAGGAGCAGGCGCGCGCCCTCGCCGAGCGGCTGCTCAGCGACCCCGGCACGGCCCTCGACACCTTGAGCCGCGAGGAGCTGGGCATCGACCCTGGCGAGCTCGGTGGCTCGGCGTGGGAGGCGGCGTTCGCCTCGTTCGGCTTCTTCGCCGTGGGGGCCGTGCTGCCCGTCCTGCCCTTCCTCTTCGGCGCGGGCTCCTCCGCCGTCCTCCTCAGCGTCGGCATCAGCACGCTCGGGCTCTTCGGCATCGGCGCCGCCATCACACTCCAGACCGGCAGGAGCGTCTGGAGCTCCGGCGGCCGCCAAGTGGCCATCGGGCTCGCCGCCGCAGCCATCACCTACCTCGTGGGCCGCCTCCTCGGCGTGGCCGTGGCGGGGTGACGCGCGGTCATCGGCTGACCCAGCCCCGGGTGGGCGCGAGCGCTTCAGCGTCGCCGGCGATCATCACCGCGTGGGACGAGTGCTGGGTCCCCTCACTTCTGCTCAATAGGGTTCCTTCGGCCTCTCCCCGTACCGGCGACCGTCACCCCTCCCCCCTCGCGGGACATTTGCGAGTAGCCGTGGCGGCCGGCCCGGAGCAGCATCGAAAGCGTAGGGAACTGGTGTCGTCTTCACGGGCGCTCCCAGGGGCGCCCGCCCCAGGAAGGGGGTACTAGAGATGACAGCCGCACGCCTGACAAGAGTTGCAGTCGTCATGGCCACGATCGCCCTGCTTCCCCTGAACGCCATGGCCCAGCGTGGTGACGCCGCGGAACCGGTGGCCCCCCTGCGCGCCGACACGCGCTACTTCACCGTCGGCAGCCACTTCTTCGCCCCCGCCGACATCACCGTCGAGACGGGCAGGCCGATGCACATAGTCGTCGTCAACGGCAGCCCGGACCACATGCACGACTTCGTGATCATCTCGCCCACCGGCGGGTTGGTCGGCGGCCGCGCTGCGGTGATCGAGCCAGGGCAGCGCGCCGAGTTCGACTGGACGCCGCTCGCCCCCGGCATCTACCGAGTCCTCTGCGCCGTGTGCCCCGCTGAGGAGGGGATGCTTGCTCTCGTGCACGTCCACTGACCGGCACTCGCCGAGACCGCCGGCTCGACCTCGACACCGGTAACCCCTAGCGCGAGCGGCGCGGCGGCGCCGCTCGCACGCTCGTTTCGCCCGTCCGGCGAGGGCGGCGCTCGCCGTGAGCGCCCAAGAAGGTGCGGTGACCCTCGTTGGGCACGACGCGGGGCCGGCATCCACCACCCGTGAGGGCAACCGACCACTGGCCGCCCGGGCGCACCCGCGCGTGAGGCGCCCAGGAGGGCGCCTCGGTGGGCCTCAGAACCAGACCTGGATCCTGCCATGCTCAAACGTGATCGTCTGCTCGCCGCCGAGCTGGAAGCCCGAGACGAGCCGAGCTCCAAGCCAGAAGGTGCCCTCGTTGGCCAGCCCGGCGAGCTTAGGCGCGGCATCCCCCTCGCCGACACGGATCGTCTGCGCTTCACCCGCCGTTAGGGTGAATGGGCCGCCGAGCTCGACGTCCCCGGCGGCCTGCGCGACGCAAGCGCCGGCGGGCGGTGTGGAGCGGCCGAAGATCTCGATCGTCGCCTCGTC
>JBDZWC010000074.1:0-14682 GCA_040256005.1 Deinococcaceae bacterium
GGAGGGAGACACGATGCGCTTACCCGAGCTGGCCGCCACCTTGAGGGCGGTGGTCCAGGGTGAGTCCTCCGCCAGCGGCAGCCGTCAGGACCGCATCCGGGCCGGACGGGACGTCTTCTACAAGGGCACCATCGCCGAGCGCTACGTCTCGTTCTCGCGCGAGAACGGCGGCTTCTTCGAGGCCGCGGACTTCGCGTCGTTCACGGTAGATGTAGAGCCGTCGCTGTCCCTAGGCTTTCGCGGGTTCGACGTCCACGCCTGTGGACCGTGGTGCCAAGGACCTGTGCTGTTGCAGGCGCTGGCGATCCTGGACCACACAAACGTGGGCGACGTTGGTCATAACAGCGCCAGGTACGTTCACCTGGTCACGGAGGCGCTCAACTTGGCCCTGGCGGACAGGGAGCAGTACTACGGGGACCCGGAGTTCGTCGCTGTGCCGATGGCAGAGCTTTTGGCGCCGGGCTACGCGGAGCTGCGTGCGGCCCTGATCAAACCCCGCTCGGCTTCGGCGACCATGGCTCCACCCGGAGACCCCTTTCGGCCCGCCGCCACCTTGGACGGGCACAGTTGGCGCTTCACCGAGACCTGGGACCCTGAGACCATGAGCGGCGAGCACCTGCTGCGCCCCGAACTCGACACGAGCTACGTCTCAGTCGTCGATGAAGCGGGAAACCTCTTCTCCGCGACGCCATCTGGGAGCTTCATGACGCCGTTGGCAGCACCTGTCGTGCCCGGAATCGGCCTACCGTTGTCCTCGCGAGGATCGCAGAGCCGGCTTGACCCCGCGCATCCCGCCGCGGTCCGCCCGGGGAGCCGTCCGCGGATGACGCCGAGCCCCGGCCTGATCACGCGGAACGGCAAGCCCGTGGTGGCGTTCGGCTCACCTGGCGGCGACGTCCAGCCTCAGGCGATGCTCCAGGTGATCCTCAACGTCGCGCTGTTCGGTATGGATTGGCAGACGGCCGTAGAGGCGCCCCGGTTCGCCTCCTACAACTTCCCTGACTCGTTCTACCCGCACCGCTACCAGCCTGGCCTGATCCGCGTTGAGAACCGGCTAGACGACGCCGTCCTCGACGAACTGAGGAGTTACGGCTATCGCGTGGAGGAGTGGCCCGGCAGGGCCTTCGAGGCCGGCTCCGTTTGCGCCGCCGGCGTTTCCGCGGACAGCGGGATGAGGATTGGCGCCGCCGACATACGCAGAGAGGCGCTGGCGCTCGCGTGGTGAACGCTGCGCACGACGCGGGGCCCACCAGACCGCCGGACGAGGAGAGGGTAGCCGTGGGTGAAAAGAGGGTGACGATCGCCATCTGTCAGGTCCCATCGGACCTGGCCACGGAGGAATGCGACCCGCGCGATGCCAACCTCACGAGGGCCCTGACGCGCCTGCGGGAAGCCGCCGCGCGAGGCGCTCAGCTCGTGCTCTTCGGGGAGGTGTACTTGAACGGCTACCGCTCCGACAGGCTCCTGGCGCGGTACTCGTGCCAGGTGGAGCCCCCTGACCGATGGCTCGAGGCGCTCGCGAACGCGTGCCGCGAGCTAGGCGTCTACGTCGCGATGGGCGTCTCGAGGGCGGGCAGGGCCGGTAGCGGCGCCCTCTTCAACTCGGCGATACTCGTCGGGCCCGCTGGGATCATGGGGCACTACGACAAGTTGCACCTCGGCACCTACGAGCTGCCCGACGGGCGGCTGGTGGCGGAGGGCGCCTACTGGGACGAGGGCGACGCGACGCGCGTTTTCGATCTCCCGTGGGGCCGCGTGGGAATCCAGATCTGTCGCGACCTCAGGTACCCGGAGGTCAGCCGGGCGGCGGCGGTGGCGGGCGCCGAGGTCATAGTGAACCTCTCCGCGGCGATGGAAGAGCGCGCCGACAGCTGGGACGTCCTCAGCCGCGCAAGAGCGATGGAGAACCAGGCGTGGTTCGTGATGGCCTCTGTCGTAGGCCATCAAAAGGACTCGCGGCTGGCAGGAGGGAGCCGCGTCGTGGACCCCGAAGGTCGAGTGGTCCTGAGGCTCGGGAACTACACGGAGGAGATCGGGTACTGGGAGCTGGACCTGGAGGCCGTCCACGAGCTGAGGCGGTCCTCCCATGTGCTGACGCGCCGCGTCCCCGATGCGTATTCGGTCACGTGACAAGAGGTGGGTCTACCGGCGGTCGTGCCTGAGGCCCGCCATGGGCCCGTGTCCCGGCGATCGTGCCGCCGTGAGCGGGGACTCAGGTCGAAGTTGTCGAAATGATCGGGAGTCCGCCATCACGTCCAGCGCTTCGCGATGAGAGGCAGTGATTGTGTCAGAAGGATTCGTCATTGAGGGCCGCCATGAAGGTGCGGACCAGGTGCTCGTCCCCGCGGTCGTCGACCTCATCGCCGATCTTCACGGGCGTTTCGAGCCGCGCAGGAAGGACGTGCTCGAGTCACGCACCCTGCGTCAGGCCGAGTTCGACGCCGGGCGACTGCCTGACTTCCTACCCGAGACGGCTGCGGTGCGAACCGGCGACTGGGTCGTCGCGCCGACACCCGCCGACCTGGAGTTCAGGCGCGTCGAGATCACGGGACCGGTGACCCGGAAGCTGATGATCAACGCGCTGAACTCCGGAGCCGACGTGTTCATGGCCGACTTCGAGGACTCCCTGACGCCCACGTGGGAAAACGTCATAGAGGGCCAGCTCAACCTGAAGGGCGCGGTAAGGCGCAGCCTGACCTTCGTGGACGAGGGCTCTGGCAGGTCGTACCAGTTGGGGGACGACCTGGCCACGCTGATCGTGAGGCCCAGGGGCTGGCACCTCGTGGACAAGCACGCGAGCGTGGACGGCGAGCCCGTGTCGGGCGGCATCCTCGATGCCTCCCTCTACGTGTTCCACAACAGTGGGGAGCTGCTGGAGCAGGGCAGCGGTCCCTACCTCTACCTCCCCAAGCTCGAGGGTCACCTGGAGGCCAGGCTGTGGAACGACATCCTGGCCGCGATCGAGGATTACCTGGGCCTGACCCGCGGCACAATCAAGGTGACAGTGCTGATCGAGACGATCCTCGCGGCCTTCGAGATGGACGAGATCCTCTATGAGCTCCGCGACCGCGCGGTCGGCCTCAACGCTGGCAGGTGGGACTACATCTTCAGCCTCATCAAGAAGCTCCGGCGCCACCCCGACCGCGTCCTTCCCGATCGCTCCCAGGTGACGATGGCCGTGCCCTTCATGCGCTCCTACGCCGACTTGCTGATCAAGACCTGCCACCGGCGCGGGTGCCACGCGATAGGTGGGATGGCGGCCTACATCCCCAACCGGCGCGACGAGCAGGCGAACGAGTTCGCGCTCCAGAAGGTCCGTGAGGACAAGCAGCGCGAGGCGCGCCAAGGCTTCGACGGCACGTGGGTGGCTCACCCCGACCTCGTCCCCGTGGCCCGCGCCGAGTTCGACGCCGTGGTGGGCCATGCCCCGCACCAGAAGGAAATCAGGCGCGGCGACGTCGACGTCCGGGCCGACGACCTCCTGAACACGGACATCGCAAGCGGCGAGATCACGGAGGCGGGGTTCAGGAACAACGTGAGCGTGGCGCTTCAGTACCTCAACTCGTGGTTGTGCGGCGTGGGCGCGGCGGCTATCTACAACCTCATGGAGGACGCGGCCACGGCGGAGATCAGCAGAGCGCAGCTCTGGCAATGGGTGACCAACGGTTCGAGACTTGCGGACGGTCGCGAGGCGACGGTCCAGCTCTACCGCAACATCCGCGATGAAGAGGTGTCGAAGCTGCAGCTGCTGCGGCTAGCCCGGCTCGACGAGGCCGCGAGCCTGCTGGACTCTCTCGTACTGAGCGAAGTGTTCGAGGAGTTCTTGACAGAGCCGGCTTACCGGCTTCTCGATTGACTTCGCGACTGGCACCACAACCGAATGCGAGGCATGCCGGTGGCACGACATGGGCTCTGGCATGTTCAAGTCCGCGTCGAGCGAGACCGACGACGCAAGGTGCCGCCAGTCGTGGGACCGACGCGCGGAGGCGATCGTCAAGCCCGTTACACACTACGAGGACCCGTCGATCATCGCCGAGGTCTCCAAGGGCCTAGGCGAAGCGATGGTGGGCATCAACCTTGACACCCTGCCGAGGAGGAGCTGCTAGCCAGCCGCGGCAGGTGAGCCGAGGACCCCACTGTGACCGTGCCGGCCGTCGGCGTGTTGGCGCTGCAGGGCGTCTTCCGTGAGCATCGACTGGCTCTCGAACCTCTGCGTGCCGCTGTCATCGAGGTTCGCCTGCCCCATAACCTCGAGGGCCTCTCCGGCGTGGTCATGCCCGGCGGCGAGTCGACGACCATCGCGAAGCTACTCGTCTCCAACCGGCTGGACGATGCGTTAACAGGCCTCGCCGCCTCCGGCAAGGGTCTGTGGGGCACCCGCGCCCGGTTCGAACGGCGCGGCGCTCCGAGCGCCTAAACTCCGGAAGCCTGCACGCCGCCGCTTTGAAGGGAGGATGCCGTGAGCACGTTCGTGTTGTCCCTCGACATCGGGAGGAGCGTCCAGGAAGTTTTCTCCTTTCTCGCTGACAGCGAGAACACGCCCATCTGGTACGAGGCGGTTCGGTCGGTTCGCAAGCTCACGCCCGGGCCAGTGCGGGAAGGTGCGCGGTACGAGATGGTTCGGCACCTGCCGCAAGGCGTCGTTCAGAACGAGGTCGTGGTCAGTGAACTGGAGACCAATGAACGTGTGACGCTCCGCAGCCTCAGTGGGCCTACCCCGTTCACCTACCGCTACCTACTCGAACCGAAGGGCAAGCACACGCACCTGACCCTCGAGGGCGAGATCACCGGTGAGGGCTTGACCGGTCCGGCCGCGCTGTTGGCGCCGCTGGCAGGTGCGTTCTTCAAGCGGGGCATGGCTACGAATCTCGAAGCGCTCAGGCGTCACCTGGAGGCTGTCTAGGAGATCGTGACGGTCACTTCGCGCCGTAGCGCGCGACGATCGTCCGAGCCGCCTCCTCCACCACGCGCCTGACCTCGTCCCGGCTGATGGACCAGTTGCCGTGGACGAGGCGCGGCCAGAAGACGACGCTGGAGATCATGCCGGCGAACTGCATCGATGCCATGTCGGGATCGTCCACCTTGGCCGTTCCAGCACCGTGGACGGCGCGCAGGAAGCGACCAAGCGCCGAAAGCACTGCCAGGTTGCCGAAGGGGAAGTCCCGCTCGCGCAGTTCAGGGAAGCGCGGCGACTCGGCGATGTGCGTCCGGATCAGGTCGAGCGTCTGGGGCCGGCCAAGCAGCTCGGCGTACGCGAGGCCAAGCTCGACGAGGCCCGAATAGAAGTCTTCGGCCGACGGTACGACCACCGGTTGGTCCGCCGGAGCGTCACCGGCTGCGAGAACGGCCGCTTCGAAAAGTTCCGCCTTCGTTGGGAACTGCTTGAACAGCGTGGCCTTCGATACCCCGGCGCGCCTCGCGACCTGCGCAAGCGAGGTCCGGTCGTAGCCGAGTTCCAGGAACAACTGAGTGGCGGCGGTGACGATGGCCTCGCGGTTCGCCGCTGCGACTTGCCGGTGGTACTCGGGCAACTCGCGCGCCATGCGCCGAGTATGGCATAGAGGTGAGCTGCTTGACTCACCTCCCGTCTACGGCCTAGACTCCGCCGAGGCGAGTCGGGCGACTCACTATGCCAGGAGGATGACGACATGGGCAAGCTCATCTACGCGATGATCACCTCGCTCGACGGCTACACAAAGGCCAACGAAGGCGGCATTGGCAGCAGTTCGGACGACCCCGAGGTGCACTCTTTCATCGGCGACGCCTTCCGGCACGTTGGCACATACCTCTACGGTCGGCGGATGTACGAGACCATGGTCTTCTGGGAGACGGTGCACCAGCAGCCGGACGTGCCTGCGCACATCCTCGACTACGGCGAGATCTGGCGCGCTGCGAACAAGATCGTCTACTCAACGACCCTGCAGGATGTATCCAGCGAGAAGACGAGGATCGAGCGTACGTTCGACCCGGAGGCGGTGCGCCGCCTGAAGGCCGAGACCGACCACGACATCACCATCGATGGTCCCACGATCGCGGCTCAGGCCATCCGAGCCGGGCTGGTGGACGAGATCGGCCTGTTCATGACGACCAGCGTGGTGGGCGGTGGGACGCGGTTCTTCCCGGACGGCGTCCGGCTGGAGCTCGAGATGGTGGATCACAAGGTGTTCAGTAGTGGGTTGATATACGCGTACTACAAGGTGAGGTGAGGTCGTAACCTCGACCATGCTCGTTCCGTCCCTCGATGAAGCGACGGCCCTTTTGGAGGAGGCCTCAGTTCGGAATCCCACGCCGTGGGTCGAACATTCGAAGTTCGTGGCGCAGGCTGCGGGAAGCATCGCGGAGCTAGACCCCGACCTCGACGGAACCGTCGCCCAGATCCTCGGCCTGCTGCACGACATCGGGCGTCAGGAAGGCATCACCGACATGCGGCATGCGCTGGACGGGTACACGTTCCTCAAGGGGCTGGGTTACGAGGGCGCCGCTCGCATCTGCCTTACGCACTCGTTCCCCTCAACGGATCTGATGAGGACCGAGACCGCAGCCGGCACTTGGGACTGTAGCGAGGAAGAGCGGCGGTTCGTCGACGAGTACTTGTCAGGCGTTCAGATCACCCAGTACGACCGCCTCATCCAGCTGTGCGACGCGTTGGCGCTTCCGTCCGGATTCTGTCGGCTCGAGAAGAGGTTCGTTGACGTCGTGCTTCGGCGAGGGTTCAACGAGTTCACCGTGCTGCGGTGGAGGGCGTACCTCGGATTACTCGAGAGTTTCGGCCGAAGCGTTGGTCGTGATGTTTACGATCTGCTAGGTGCTTAGGGTAAGCGAGTAGCTTGGGTCCTCGCCGGCCAAGCTTGTTTTGAAGGACTTTGGCAACATGAACATATGCAGGAACCAGATCTGGCGCAATTGCAAGGACGACTGCTGGAAGCCGTGGCGCCCTTGTATGAACGTAACGACCCCGCTCACGACCTTGCACACGCGCTACGCGTCACGACGCTCGCCGAGAAGATCGCCGGAGAAGAGGGCGGCGACCTGAGGATCGTCCTGCCAGGTGCCCTATGCCACGACCTCGGCCGCTGGGAAGCGCCCAGCCACAGCGACGCCAACGGCGAGTTCATCGCGGCGCTCTTGATAGGGCAGGGCTACCACCCGGAACTGTGCCAGAAGATCGCGCGGGTCGTACAGCGCCACTCGCTGAGCAGCCCCATGCCACCCGAGACGCGAGAAGAGAAGATCGTCTTCGACGCCGATAAGCTCGAGAGCCTCGGTGCCATCGGAGTCGGCCGCTGCTTCGCAGTATCGGGCAGCCTCGACCAGTCGCTCTTCGAATCTTCCACCGAGGGAGTCACTGCCCAGGCGATGCTGACGAACCACCTCTCGCGCAGCTACGGGCGGCTCCACACGGAAAGCGCGAAGCGCATAGGCGAGCCCCGATACCGGTTCCTTTTGAACTACATCGAGCAGCTGGAGTCGGAACTGGCGCTAGTTGGCGAGTAGCAGACATAGGGGGAGCAGGAGGAAGGAGCAGGCAAGCGCCGCGATGACCAGTCGAAGGTTCCTCAGCGGCGCGAGGATCTGGCGCACCGTGAGGCCGAGCCCTAGGCCGAACATGCTGGTGAGCACGAACGCCAGCGTGAACGCCCTCGTCAGGCTCGCGACGATGTCGCTCATAGGCGTCCTCTGGCTCCCGGCGCACGCATGCTCAGCCGAGCTCGATGCGCACGGTTTGCACGCCGTCCTCGACTGACACGGTCACCACCCGCGGTTCCTCCGGGCGTGGGACGACGCTGATGCCGCCGCTGCGCTCCAGGACCGCCCGCTCCACGCGTGCGACGTCGGTGACGCCGGCTCTTAGGCGCAGCGCCTCGGAGAGGTCGCGCTCAGAGATGTTCGACGCGTGCAGCGCGTCACGGCGCACCTGCCCGTCCTCCACCAGGACGGTCGGCTCGCCTTTGGCCAGGGCTCCGAACCGGTCGGTGCGGGCGGCCAACCACGCCAGGACCCAGTGGGCGAGGATCAGCACGGCGCCGCTGACGAGGGTGGGGACGAGCGGCGCAGAGCCGTTGATCGCCCGGCTCATGATCGACCCGACCATGATGCCGACCACCGCGTCGAAGGCGGTCGCTTGGCTCAGGAAGCGCTTGCTGCCAAGCCGCACCGCCGCGAGGGTCACGGCGTACACGACCACCGTCCTTATGGCCATCTGCTGGGCGTTGACGTCGGCGACGTCGAGCCCGAGGCCGGGCGTCCTTGTCTTGATCGGCAAGCCACTTCAGCTGACGAGAACCAACCTCCACCATCTTGTGCGTTCTGATTGCACGCCACGCCTTACCCGAACCTGAAGCCTGTAGCGTCGCCACAGATCTGTATGCCCGACGACTCGACCGGCGCGACGCACTCTGATTGGTCAAGATCAGGGTGGGCGAAATTCCAGATGGTGAAATGACCACTCTCGTACGGTGTGATCAGCTCGCCTACGAATAGGCTCCTGCCGATCTCCTCTCCTTGTTCATTACGGCACACAACCTCGATCTCGAGCGGCATCCCGGCCACGTAGTTCTGCTGTCTCGACGCTTTGGTTTCTTTCCCTGTGATGAAGCCATCTGGATTCGTCTGATCCACGCTGACATCAAGGAGCGTGCTCGCGCCGAACTCGGCTGTCACATACAGGCCGTAGCAGAAGAACGAGATCGTGCTATCTGGCGGTAGCCAAGCAACGTGTAAGTATAGGTGATCGGCGGCTCCGAGAGCACGAAGCAGCCTGATAGGGCCATGGCCAGTAAGGCCACCGGCGCCAGGCGCAACTCCAAGGGCGATCCTCGTTTCAAGGTAGGACGCTCCAATCTGCCCGCTCTTAGGGCTGCTATCTCCCGAACTGGCGCAGGCCGAGTTCGAGGACGACAGGAATGGAGATCCTGGCGCCTTCCCTCGCCAGTTCAGCGATGCGGCTTAGGAAGCCCTTCCAGCCGGTTGAACTGGCAACGGCCTGCACGAACGCCTGCCCACTCGCGGTGACCCTATTGACGATGTACTGAGGGTAACTGGGCCCACCGAAGGTGGCCGAAAGTCTATCGGCCTCCAACAACCCCTCGTCGACGAGCCAAGAGACGTGAAGCATTACCTTCGCCTCTCCGATTTCCTTCGCCAGCTGATCAATGACCTTGTCTGGATCCCCACCGTAATCGGTCTTGTCGACCACATCGAGCATGATGCGCCTTGTTAGATCCCAGTCTCGCGTCATTCCCATCGGGTCCCCCAAGTGTCTGGCTCGTCAATCTCCTTCGTCCAGGCAAAGCGAAACCTAGTCGCGTGGAGCACTGTTGACCGCCCTGTTCCGCGAGCTATCGCCAGTAGAACTCTCTCATCTAATTCTACTATGAGTGACGAAGACTTTCGTCTATTGTGGTGTGCATGAAACGGCATGAAGAGGAGGCCTCCGAGGCCGGGCGGTATGTCGAGCCGACACCGCGGGAGACGGAGATCCTGCAAGTCCTGTGGGAGCGGGGTCTTAGCACAGTACGCGAGGTCCACGCCGAGCTCGCCCGACAAGAAGGCAACGAGAACATCCTGCGCACGACCGTTCTCAAGCACATGCAGATCATGCTCGACAAGGGCCTGGTCCATCGCGATGACTCCACATCGCCGCAGCTCTACGAAGCGGCCTGCGAGAGGCCCCTGGTCGAGAGACAGATGCTCAACGGGCTCGCGCGGAGAGTCTTCGATGGCTCAGCCTCCAAGCTGATCCTGCGGGCCCTAGACACCGAGGACCTATCGGCATCGGAACTCAACGAGATCAGACGCCTCCTCGACGAGCATGCGCGGAAGGGCGACGAGTGACGCTTTCTCCCACTGTCCTCCAGCTACTGGTGGGGGTCGGCTGGGGTCTCGTCCACCTGCTGTGGCAAGCAGTCCTGATTCACGGCTCGCTCCTCTTGGCGCTAAGCCTGGTGCCCGTGCGGAGGAGCGGTCTTCGCTACGGCTTGGGGCTGGCTGGTCTCGCGGCCCTCATCGCACTGCCTCTCGCAACGGTGACGGGCTTCCTCACCGAACCGAGCACAGTGCCGAACGTGACGGGCCTCATACAGGTGCCTGCCCCGGAAGTGGAGGCTGTCGCTCTCGCTGACGACAGGGCGCCAAGTAATGGCCTACCCGGCTACCTGACCTCGGTCTTGGCACTGGGCTGGCCCGTCAACGTGCAGGTGCTCATGGGCTTGGTCAGCAGGTACCTGCCTTGGGTCGTCCTTGCGTGGGCCACGGGGGTAATCGTGAGCCTGTACAACCTAGCGCGCGGCCACGTCGAGACGCGACGGCTGAGGAGGCAAGGACTGCGGCCGGTGCCGCGCTGGCTTGCGGACAAAGTCGCCACTATGGCGGGCGCTCCGGTCCCGGTGCTCGTCTCGGACCTCGCTGTCGTCCCCATGGTCGTGGGGGTGCTCAAGCCCGTGATCCTCGTCCCGACAAGCGCGCTCACCGGGCTCACCGTCCAACAGCTCGAGCTGATCATCGCCCACGAGCTGGCGCACGTGCGGCGGTTCGACCCGATCGTCAACCAGGTCCAGTGCGTCATCGAGGCTCTGTTCTTCTTCTATCCGTCGGTGAGGGCCATCAACCGGCTCGTCCGCCAAGAACGCGAGCACCGTACCGACGCAGAGGTGACGGCGATCAGCGGAGCGAACGCCGACTACGCAGTAGCCCTAGGGAGGCTGGCGCACGTCGCGATGGTGGGCGGACCGCACTTGGCTGCTACCGGCGGGGCCCTCAGCAGCAGAGTGCGCCGCGTGCTCGGCATGCCCGAGCGTCCGGCGGCGGGACCGGTCCCCATCCTCGCCCTCCTCACAGTTGGCCTGCTCCTGGTCGTCGGGGCTGCGTTGGCCGCCCCAGGCCCCGGCGACCTCGCTGCGCAGATCATCGCTAACCCGTCGATCGCACAGGGACTGAGCGACGAAGACGTCGAGCAGCTCTTGAGGCAGACGGCTTCCATGGACGAGTCGGACGAGGAGAAGCTCTCGGCGCTATTACTCGTCTTGGCGGACCGCGCCGCCGGGAAGAGCGTGCTTCACGCCCTGTACATCCTCAACGCCGACAAGCTGTCACCGCAGCGGCGCCAGGTCGCGAGGGAAGCTCTCTTCGCTGCGCAACGGAAGGCCGCCGCGCATGAGGATCAGGCGGAGCCGGCGGAGACCTACGAAATCTCACACAACGATGTGCCGAACTACGCCACGCAGAGGCGTGGTCCGGACCTCATCCTTCCAGCAGGCTTCGACCTGAACCGCGCCTCCCTAGCCGGCCGGGACGCGGAAGCTCTCCCGTCCGGCAGAAGCCTGATGTTCGTTCGCCAGCACTTGCTTCCTGATCAGGGGCTCGACAGGACCCGATTGCTAGAGGACCTGGACCTGTCGGAATTGAAGGGTCTCCCGGGCCTGGAACCGGAGACGTTCGGCGTACTGCTTACGAAGTGGCACAGCGCGCTGCAGGGGCCCAACAGGTTCAGCAACCCCGACTTCACGCTCGCCGAGATCCTCGACCAGTCCGACACAAGCGCGATAGAGGGGCCCTGGTCCCTATGGGTAGACGACGGCAACGTCGTCACGGCGAACACGAGTGCTCAGTGGGATCTCGGAACCGGGCAAATCGCGGTAACTCCCACACCGCGGCAGATCCTATGCCTCGAGGACGGCGTGGTCGTGGGCGGCGTGTACGCGACGTTCGCGTTCGCCGATCATGAACGCTTCGAGAGGCTCCTGACGGACTGCCTCTCCGGAGCTTGGGGTTCCCATTGGAACCCCGTGCCGCCGTCTACGGGCGGGCCGCTTCCAGGTTTCACGCTGACCAGCAAGACCGGCGAGACGGTTTCATCCGACGACCTGGACGGCCGCCCGCTGCTCCTGGCGTTCCTCGCCCCCGTCGAGGAGCCGCCGATCGTGATGGAGGTGGGGCCCGCGCGTACGTCCGACGCCCCCGAGCCGGCCCCACGAGTGCGCGTCGAGCAACTCGCTAGCTTGATCGAAGCTGCCGGGTCAGACGCCAGGCTCGTCGTGGTGGCCGCGCCATACGCGCGTGCCGACGTGAAGTGGAGCGCCTCCGAGGTCGCCGAGGCCCTAAGGGAAGCGCTCGACGTCCCGGTGTACGAAGACCAAAGCGGCACGCTCTTGCTGAACCTCAACTTGTACTCGATTGCCGCTGGGGACGTTCTGCTCCTTGACAGTCAAGGCCGAATTATTGAGGTGTTCCGCGACCTCAACCGCCTCGAGCGGACCGCAGAATTCATTGACGTGACGCTGCAGGACGCCCTCGCGAGGCTCGCCCGTCAGGCTCCCTGAGGCCATGAGGTCGGCACTTCGGTTGGAGAGGACGCGATGGCTCGAGTCGCTGCTTGTCGTGATGGCAATCGGGCTCTCGGTTGCCGTTCTGATAGTGACCGGCTCCGTCCTAGCGGTCAACGAGCGAATGATCGCCGCCTGGGACGACAGCATCGAAGCACGGCGGTTGACGCTCGGCACGGCGGCCTCGGACAACTTGGCTTACCAGGCCGGAGCAGACGCAAGGCGACTCGGCTCTATCTACACGCCGCAGCCGCGGTTCACGCCCGAAGACGTGGCGGATGCCCTGCGGGCCGCTCCCAGCGTGGACTACTGGTACCAAGTCGAACCCAAGCCCTTGAACACCACGGCGTGGGATGGCCGCATCGCGGGGGTCGGTGTCACCGCCGACTACTTAGCGGCAGTCCGGATCGATGTCGTCGCCGGCTCGCTCCCGACGGCCAGCGACTTCGCCGAGCTGCGCCCAGTCATGCTGATCACCCGGCGGTTCGCCTCCTCACTCGAGCTCGAAGGCGACCCTATCGGCCAGCAGTTGTACTTCGAGGGCGAGGACGCCCCCTACACCATCGTCGGGATTCTCCCCTCCCGCGACGACCGGCCGATCAGCATCCGGGAGGCGATCGTGCCGATGGCGCCGAGCGCCACGCTCACTGAGCTGACCTTCGCCGTCGAGGACGCGCGCGATCTGCCTCAGGCAGTTGAGGAGCTGCGCCGCTTCGCCTCGGATCGCTGGGGCGACGGGGCTGTGGTGAAGGTCCAAGGCGACGAGTTCCTCGGCTATTACCTGGAAGACCGCAGGCGGAACCTTGCCATCGCCGCTCTGGCATCCGCGGCCTTGCTCATCTCTGCATGCAACGTCATGGGCCTCTTGCTCTCCCGCGCGGCAAGAGACACAGTCAGAATCGGCATCGCGAGGACCCTTGGAGCCTCGCGAGCGGCGATCAGGCGAAGGGTCCTGCTGGAGTCTGGCGCCCTTGGGCTCCTGGGTGGGCTAGCCGGAGCTGGGGCCTCGGCCGCTCTCCTACGGGCGTACAACACGAGCCTGGCGTCCGACTCAGGCAACTTCCAGGTCCAGTTCGCGTTGTCGCCAGCCGTCCTGGCACTGTCTTTGGCCTTGGCCATAGGGCTTTGCCTTGTGGCAGCGGTCTACCCGGCTGGCGTTGCCAGCCGGACCAGCATCGTCGCTGCGATCGGGAGCGCGTAGGCCATGCAGAGCTTGCTGAGGCGAGCCTTCGCCCAGCCCGCCAGAGGGGTGCTGCGCTTACTTCTCTGCGCGCTTAGCGCGTTCGCCGTGGCGGGGGCTCTCTCCTCACTAAGCCTCCTAAGAGAGGCCACCGGACCGGCCACCCGGTTCGACCTCCATGCCGCCAAGCGCCTCGATCGCACCTACGATCGGCTCCGTCTCTTCGATGTCGATAGCCTCGAGAAGCTCAGCGCGCTTGTCCCAGGCGTGCGCTCTATCGCTCTCTACGAGAGTTCCCTTACGCCAGTCCTCGAGCGTGCCGGCGACCGCTTCGAGCTGTACAGCATGGCGCACGTAACGCCCGAATACTTCGCGCTCGGGGATGTCCAACTCGTCGCGGGCGACTTCTTCGGATGGGATGAGGTTGACTTCGGCGACCGAGTGGCGCTTATCAGCGAAAGCGCGGCGGAGCTGATCTTCCCGGATGGCGGCGCCGTCGGCGGCGAGGTTGTGATGATGCCGGCGCGGGCTCCCTACAGGATCGTGGGGGTCTACCGCCGCCCTGGGACCGGGCCTGGACCAGGACTACTGGTCCCGCCTACGCCAGGCGTCGCGTACGGGACGGTCGCTGTGGCCGCCGAGCCAGGGAGGGCGGCGGACGTCAGGCGAGACATCGTCGCAGCCGCGAGGACCAGCTATTCAGAGGAGCTCGAGAGGGCCGGGTACCCGTCCGGCAACGACTTCCTCATCAACAGGGCAGGTGAGTTCGGGAGCGAGGCTAGCCCTGCCAGGAGGACACTAACGTCTCTTGCGTTGATAGGCGTCGTCAGCCTTGTCGTAGCCGGCATGGGGGTGTTCTCGATGGCCACGGTCGAGGTCTCGCAGCGGCAGCGGGCGGTGGGCCTCCAGCGGGCGATGGGCGCCTCGCGTGCCAGGGTAGTGGCTTCGCTCGTCAGCGATGCGGCGGTGATGGGCGTCGCGGGCGCTGCTGCAGGGCTCCTGTTGGCGTTGGTGGCCTTGCCGCAGCTCGAGCCCGGCGCCCGCCTGTCGGGCGCCGTGTCGCGCACGAACCTGCAAGTAGACCTGATTACCGCCGCGGCATCGATAGCCGTGATCGCCCTGCTGTGCGTGCTCGCCAGCATCGTTCCCGCCGTACAGGCGGTGCGGCCCCCGCCCGTCGCG
>JBDZWC010000181.1:0-3711 GCA_040256005.1 Deinococcaceae bacterium
GAGTACGGCTACGAGGCGCCGCCGGCGCCGCTGCCGCCCGACCTGGACCGCTGGGACGCCGACGACCCCTGGGGCGGCATGGACCCGTGGCGCGAGGCTGCCTACCAGCCGGAGGACGAGGCTCCGGCCGACGCGGAGGCCGGTCTCGAGCCGGTGAGCGAGGCCGCGGTAGAACCGCATGGGGACGCGGACGTGGTCACGGGACGATACGCGCCGCGACCGCCCGAACGTGGTGCCGCCGGAGAACAGTGGCCGCTGCCGCCGACCCAGACGGCCGCTGTGGTCCGGCCCGCGGTGTGGGAAGCCGGCCCTTCTCACGGGTCCAGCCGGAGCGCCCTTCGCGGTCTCTTGCTGGCGGCGCTGGGCATCGCTTTGGTCCTGTTCCTGGCGCTGCAGTTCGTGTACCGCGGCCGTGAGCGGGGTGGTCCCACGTACGAGCAGGGGCTCGCCGCATACCGTGTCGGCGACTTCGCTGCCGCCAGGAAGTCATGGTTGGCAGTGGCCGAGAGGGGATCGCCCGAGGCCCAGTTCATGCTCGGCCACTTAGCGCAGCACGGTCTGGGCAGGCCGTGGAGCTTCCGGGAGGCTGCCCAGCGCTACGCCGTGGCAGCCGAGGCCGGGCTCCCGGAGGCGCAGCTCGCGCTCGGCGAGCTCTACCTGGAGGGCCTGGGCGTGCAGGTCGACCCCGAGGCCGGGATGGCCTGGTTGCGGCGCGCGGCCGATTCCGGGCAACCGCAGGCGCTGCTGCGTTACGGGGAGGCGGCGTTGCACGGCGCTAGCGGGAAGCGCGACTTCGACGCCGCGCTGGCAGCTTTCCAAGCGGCTGCTGCGGCCGGCTCCACCCAGGCGGCCGACTACCTGGCCTTCGTGCAGCACTTCGCCGCACCATCAGACATGATGGTTCCGTGAGCGCCAGGTCCGCCGCACTCAAGCCCAGCCCATCTGTCGTTGGTATGTTCCCGCCGATGATGACCAGACGCCTGCTCGCAGCCGTCGTCGTCCTGACCGCGCTGGCCCTGGGCCAGGCACAGAACGCGGCGCAACCATCCAACCCCATCCAGCTGCGCTCCGAGATCTACATCGTGAGCCTCGTGACCCTCGACGATGGCACGCAGGAGGAGCGCTTCACGCCCGCCACCGAGGCGATCCCCGGTCAGGTGATTGAGTACAGGGTGTTCGCGACGAACGTGGGCGAGACCACGCTGCCCGCCGGCCGCGTGACCATCTTGGGTCCCATCATGGACGGCTTCGAGTTCGTGCCCCGCTCGGCGACGCCGTCTTCCGAGCGTGTCCTGACCGAGTTCTCCGCCGACGGTGAGAGCTTCGGCACGGCGCCGCTGCTAGTGGGTGAGGGACAGGACCGCAGGGTCGTGGAGCCCACGGAGTACAAGGCCGTCCGCTGGACGCTCCTGGTCCCCCTCGAACCGGGCCAGGAAGAGCCGTTCTACTACAGGGTCACGGTCCTCGAAGACGAGGGCTGAGCGCGTCAACCAAGGGGGCCTCGGTCAGTCCGAGGCCGCCTTCTCCGACTCCTGGTACTGCAGCTCGTAGAGCTTGCGGTAGTAGCCGTCCTCGTTCTTCAGCAGCTCGAAGTGGTTGCCTTCCTCGATCAGCTTGCCCTTGCGCATGACCATGATGCGATCGACGTTCTGAATCGTGGACAGGCGGTGGGCGATGATGATGCTCGTCCGACCCTGCATCAGCTTCTCGAGCGCGTCCTGGATTAGCTCCTCGGTCTCGGTGTCGACGTTGGCCGTCGCCTCGTCGAGCACCAGGAGGATGTCGGGGTTCTGCACGAGCGCCCTGGCGAACGCGATCAGCTGCTTCTGACCGGTCGAGAAGCCGGCCCCACGCTCGCGCACCACGGTGTCGTAGCCGTCGGGCAGGCGGGAGATGAAGCCGTGCGCGTTGACGAACTTGGCGGCCTCGATGACGCGCTCCAGCGGTATCGAGTCGTCGTCGAGGGTGATGTTGCTGCGGATCGTGCCGGAGAACAGGAACGGATCCTGCAGCACGATGCCCACGTGCCGGCGTAGCTCCACCTGGTCGTAGTCACGCACGTCCTTGCCGTCGATGAGCACGGCGCCGCGCTGCACGTCGTAGAAGCGGCTCACCAGGCTGATGATCGTCGTCTTGCCGGCCCCGGTGTGGCCCACGAACGCCACCGACTGGCCCGGCTCGATCTTGAAGTCCACCCCGCGCAGCACCCACTCCTCGTCGTCGTACGCGAACCAGACGTCGCGGAACTCCACCTCGCCGCGGAAGTTGTCGCTCAGGCCGGCCACCGCGTCCTTGTCGACGATCTTCTCGGGAGTGTCGAGGAGGCCGAAGATGCGCTCAGAGGAGGCCATCGCCGCCTGCAGGATGTTGAACTTGTCCGACAGCTCCTGCAACGGCCGGAAGAACATCGACGAGTACTGGATGTACGCGACCAGCATGCCGATCGTGACGGCCTCGGTGAACGGGTCGCCGATGAGGACGCTGCCAGCGTAGAAGAGGATCGCACCCGTGGCGATGGCTGACGTCAACTGAACGGTGGGGTGGAACAGGCTGAACCACCGCACCTGCTCGAAGTTGGCGTCCAGCAGGTCGAGGTTCAGCTTGTCGTAGCGCCTGGCGTTGCGCTGCTCGCGGTTGAACAGCTGCACCGTCCGCATGCCCGAGAGGTTCTCGGCGAGGTAGGCGTTCGAGATCGAGGTCCTCAGGCGCACGGCGCGGTACGCGGTGCGCTGTTGCACGCGGATGTAGTTGAGCGCGATGAACAGGAGCGGCATGACGGCCAGCGTGATCAGGGCCATGCGCCAGTTGAGCGAGAACATGTAGACCGTCAGGCCGACGATGAGCCCGACGTCCGCCACGAGGCCCACCAGGCCGTCGGTCATCATCGTCTGGATCGCCTCTACGTCGGAGGTGATGCGGGTGATCAGGCGGCCCACCGGCGTCCGGTCGAAGAAGCCCATGTGCAGGCGCTGGATCTTCTCGAAGATCTGGCGCCTGATGTCGAAGACGATGTGCTGACCCAACCAGGCGACGACGTACGTGTAGCCGTAGCGCAGCCCGAAGTTCACCAACCTGAGGCCCAGGTACGCCAGTACGACCCACAGCAGGCCGTTCAGGCGTTCGTCCATGCTCAGCGAGGCGAACGGCTCCTTGGAGGCGACCACGTAGCGGTCGAGGGCCAACGCGATGAGGGCCGGGAACGCCGGCACCAGCACGCTGTAGACGAGCAACAGGCTGACGCCGAGGATGAACTGCTTGCGGTACGGCCTCAGGTACCCGAGGAGCCGGCGCATCATGCCCTGGTCGTAGTCCTTGATGACGGCTTCGCCCTCTTCGTCGAGGACGCTGTCGCGCTTCATGCGCTTGCGCGCCGCGCGCTTATTGGCCTGGCGCTCTGCCTTGGCCTGCTCGACCGAGTAGTCGGGCAGGTCCATGTCGGTGAGACGCTTCGGCCTCTCGGGGATGCGCGGCTGCTCCGCGGCGGCCGAGAACTCGGCGCCAGGCGCCATCTCGCCGTCCCTGCCGATGCGGTGCTCGTCCGGCATCAGGCGGCCTCTCGCAGAGGCTGCTTCTTCCAGCCGCTGGTAGCGCGGGCGCTGTTACCGCGGTCGATCACGCCGCCTCCAGGTCCTCTTCCAGCTGCTGGCGCCTGTCGATGTCGGCGTACCAGCCGCCCTGCGCCACGAGCTCCTTGTGCGTGCCCTGCTCGAC
>JBDZWC010000075.1:0-14662 GCA_040256005.1 Deinococcaceae bacterium
AGCCCCTCGCGCATCATGTCCTGCATCTCCAGGACGCGGTTGACGAGCTCCTCATGGCTCATCGCCTCGAGCTCGGCTCGGGTCCTCTGCATGCCACGAGTCTAGCGCCATCGACGCATCCAGGCGGCCTCACGTCACTCTCCGAGCAGGTCCCTGGCGGCGCGGCCGTGAAGGTTATCGTGCCGCATGGAACAAGACGTGACGCGTCTCGGCGTGTCTGGACTTGGGGCCGCCTACCGCGCCGGCGACCTGGATCCCGTCGACGTGACGACGGCCCTGTTGCGACGCTCGCGGCAGCATCCGCACGGTCATCTCGTGTACCGCAAGCTCACCGAGGAGCGAGCCCTGGCGCAGGCCGAGAGGGCCAGCCGGATGTTCGCCTCCGGCGTGGACTGCGGACCCTTGCAAGGCGTTCCCGTGGCCGTCAAGGACCTGCTCGACATGGAGGGCGAGGTGAGCGCGGCGGGCTCCCGAGCGTTGCTGGGCCGGCGCGCGCCAGCTCAGGAAGACGCGCCGGTCCTGGCCCGTCTGGACGCCGCCGGCGCCGTTCTCGTGGGCCGCACCAACATGACGGAGCTGGCCTACTCGGGCATAGGCATCAACCCGCACTTCGGCACGCCACCGTGCGCGCTCGACCCGAGCCGCGTCCCGGGCGGCTCCTCCTCTGGCTCTGCCGTGGCCGTCGCGACCGGGCTGGCGACGGTGGCGGTGGGGTCGGACACCGGCGGCAGCGTGCGCATCCCCGCCGCTGTCAACGGCGGCGTGGGTCTCAAGACGACGGACGGCCTGATCCCCACCCAGGGGAGCGTGCCGCTGTCGACGACCCTGGACACGATCGGGCCCATGGCGCGCGACTGCGACGACGCTTGGGCGCTGTTCACGACGATGGCGGCCCTGAGCAGCCAGCCGTTGTCCGAGCCGGCCAAGCGGCTCACGCTCCTGGCGCCCACGACGTTGCTCACGGAGGACCTCGATCCCGAGGTGGAGAGCGCCTTCAACGGCGCGCTGGCGATGCTCGAGGCGCTGGGGCACGAGGTGAGGACCGGCGCGCTGGCTGAGCTGAACGAGGCGCCCGACATGTACCGCCGCTACGGGAGCTTCGCTAGCCACGAGGCCTGGGCCCTGTACGAGGACGTCCTGCGCGAGCACGACGACGAGATCGACCCCAGGGTGTCGCGGCGCATCCGCGAGTACGCGGACCGTCCCGCGAAGGACTACGTCCGGCTGACGCTGGCGCGGCGAGACCTGAGGCGACGCTTCTGGCCTGGGCTCGCCGGCATAGACGCGATCGTCGCCCCCACGATCCCGATCCTGCCGCCCAGGATCGCCGACCTGGTCGACGACACCGAGTACTTCCGGGCCAACGGCCTGATCCTGCGCAACACCGCCCCGTTCAACGTCCTGGGATGCCCGGCGGCCAGCGTGCCCTGCGGCACCACGTCGTCCGGGCTCTCGGTGGGCTTGATGATCGCCACGCGGCCGGGCGAGGAGGAGCTCGCACTTGGCATAGGCCGCCAGGTGGAGCGCGCCGTGGCAGGTCGCGCCGGGGTCTGACGCGACGTGGCCAGGCCGCTCGGCCCGGCGCCGGGGCCGTTCAGTCCGCGATGTAGAGGTACAGGACCTCGGCCACCAACGCCGGCGTCTGCGCGCCTTCGGCCGTGACCTCGCAGGCGATCTTGGCCAGGACTCGCCCCTGGCCCTTGGGCTGCAGCTCCGCGATCCGGCCCGTGAGCCGGACCGAGGACCCGGAGGGTAGAGGCGCGGGGAAGCGCACCTTGTCGATCCCGTAGTTGATGACGGTCACGCCGTCAGGGAACAGGCCCGTCGTCGTGAGCAGGTGGACCAGCAGCGACAGGGTCAGGTAGCCGTGCCCGACGGTGCCGCCGAACGGCCCGGTGGCGGCGCGCTCTCTGTCCACGTGGATCCACTGGTGGTCCAGCGTGGCGTCGGCGAAGGCGTCGATGCGCTCCTGCGTCACCCGTACGGCGTCGCTGGGTCCGAGCTCACGCCCGAGCAGGTCGTACAGGAAAGCGAGCTTGGGTTCGGCCATCTGGGTCAGTATCGCCCATCGGCCGGAGCGTTCCCGGGGCGGCCCGGGACGTCGCTGGCGACCAGGCGACGCGGTAGGGCGGTCCGCACCAGAGCCAACACCCCGAGCGCGGCTACCAGGCCGCTGACGTACTTCACCAACACGTCGGTGACGATCACCTGTGTGAGCCAGCCCGCCGTGGCGAACTCCTCGCCAACGAACGCGAGCAGCGTGAACACGACGGTGTCTATGGGCGCGCTGATGGCGTTGGAGGTAGCCACCCTGCGGAGCCACCGCCGACCGCGGAGCCGGTGGAAGACCTCTGTGTCCGCCGTCTCGGCGAGCACGATGCTGAGGAAGCTCACACCCACGTAGCGCAGCGGGGTCCCCAGGGACGCCGCGAGCGCCACGTTGGCGACGGCGGCGAGCAGGATCATGCGGTAGACGGTGGGGCGGCCGAAGGCATGAACGCGGTCGCGCTGCGTGAAGGTGACCCCGAAGAAGAACGTGCCCACGTTGACGAGGAAGAAGCTGCCCAACGGCAGGAAGCTATCGAGCGTGAAGTTCGCGAGCAGGGTGCAGGCCACGTAGACGCAGACGGCCTGAGCGAGGCCCTGCGGCCGCACCTCGCGCAGGATCGCCGCCAGGGCTACGGCCGTCACCGGGCACAGGAGGTACCTGGCGTCGGCCGCCGGCAGGGACAACGTCGCCGCGCCGGCTGCCAGTCCCAGCAGAAGCGCCCCAGCCAGGCGCGCCAGCGCAGCCCGGCGCGACGAGCTGACGGTCAGGTCGGTGAGCGGCCCGGTGAGCACGGCTCCCAGCAGCGGTATGGCGGCCAGCGGGAGCCTGTCCAGCGGCTCCTGTCCGAAGCGCGACAGCCAGAGCAGGATGGCGGGCCCTACCCCCGACGCTATCGCTGTCAACGCCAGCAGGACAGCAGGCAGGTAGCCACCACGTGGCCCCCGCCCCGGGGGTTCCGGGGCGCCTGGAACGTCAGCAGTGTGAGCGGGCACCGGCGTTATCGTTCACCATGCCTTCCCCCGGCGACAAGCGCGCAGGTGACGGAACCGCGAGGCGGTACCTCGGCACGGTACCCGACACCTTGCTCGAGACACTCGGCATCGTCGTGACGCGGGCGGACGAGGACCGCGTGGAGGCCACCATGCCGGTCACCACGCGGCACCACCAACCGCACCGCATCCTGCACGGCGGCGCTTCGGTGGCGTTGGCCGAGACGGTGGCCAGCATCGGCGCGAGCCTCGGGCTGCCGGATGGGCACAGGGCCGTGGGCCTGGAGATCAACGCCAACCACATCAGGCAGGTCGCTTCCGGGAACGTGCACGGCGTCGGCATCCCACTCCACAGGGGCAGACGCACGCACGTATGGCAGGTAGAGATCCGCGACGAGGCCGAGAGGCTCGTTTGCGTCTCCCGCTGCACGGTGGCGATCATCGAGACCTGAAACGAAGCGGGGCGGAGCTCTGTCGCTCCGCCCCAGCGTGGTCGGGGCGAGAGGATTCGAACCTCCGACCCCATCGTCCCGAACGATGTGCGCTACCAGGCTGCGCTACGCCCCGACGCGAATAGCCAGTCTACTTGAACGCCGGCTCCCGCGGCAACCTGAGGTGAGGCACCCGGCACGAGGTCTCACTCCTCGAACCACCCCACCCGCGAGATCGCCGCCTGGACCGCGTCGGGGTCGAACCCGCGCCTGCCCAGGAACGCCCGCGCCTTCGCCTCCGCGCGCCTGAGCCACAGCGACCGTTCGTAGTCGTCGACGCCATCCGGGGGATCGGCCGGCTGGTAGCGCCAAGCGTTCTTGCGCAGGAGGTCAGCGGCGGCCGACGCCTGTTGCTGCGTGCTCAGCGCACCGACGTGCGGAGCCAGGACCTCCTCGTCGATCCCGCGCCTGAGCAGGTCGCGTCGCAGCGCGAAGCGGCCGTGGCTGGAACTGCGGCCGGCCACGAAGCGCTCGGCGTAGGCGTCGTCGTCGGCCAGGCCCAGCTCCTCGAGGCGCGTCATCAGCTCATCAGCCGTAGAGGCGGCCACGCCGCGCCGCGTCAGCTTCTGCCTGAGCTGGTGCACCGTGTAGGCCTGCCGGCTCAGCAGGTCCAGAAGGTATTCCCATGCGCCGTCGCGATCCAACAGCCGGGCGGCTCGCCGCCTGGGGCCGGGGCCGGAACCCTCTCCCGAGCTCGACCCGGAACTGGTCACTTGAGCACCTTGACCGGGTCGAGGCGCGCGGCGCGCCTAGCCGGGAACACGCCGGCGATGACGCTGGTGATCAGGGAGACGCCACAGACCCACAGGACGTCGAACGGCTGCACCTCTACCGGCAACTGGGTGATGAAGTACAGGTCTCCCGGCAGCGGGAAGGGCTGGACGCGGAAGTACGTTGCGACCGCCAGCCCCAGCAGGGCTCCCAGTACGGTGCCGGCCGCACCCAGCATGAAGCCCTCCAGCACGAACACCGAGACGACCTGCCGCTCCGAAGCTCCGAGCGCCCGGAGGATGCCGATCTCCTCGGTCTTCTCGGCCACGGTGAGCACCAGCACGTTGGCGATGCCGAAGGCTGCGACGACGACGATCAGGAACACCACGACGCCTATGACCGCCTTCTGGAGGCGGAGCTGACTGATGAGACTGGAGAACAGGCTCTCCCAGGTGACGGGCCGAAGCGAGAAACGCTCTGCCAGGTCGAGGCCCACTGCCTGCGCCCGCGTGGGCTCCGCGACCCGGACGTGGTAGCCGGAGATGCGCCCGGGAGCGTTCATGTACTCCTGCAGTGCGCCGATCGAGAGGTAGGACGTCACCGCGTCGATCAGCTCGTTGCCGACCCGGAACGTGCCGGCGACGGTGAAGGTGGCGGTGGCGCCCGAGATGTCGCGCACCATCACCTCGTCACCCACCCTCACGCCCAGCTGCTGTGCGAGGGAGCTGCCCAGCACGATCCCGCCGGCGGTGGCGAGCGCGTCGGCTTGCTGCTCCAGGACCGGCAGGTCGAGCACGGCCGACTCGCGCACGGTGTCGATGCCGATCATCTGCGTGTAGCCCTGCCTGGCGCTGATGCCCAGGGAGGCGCTGGCGCGCCTGGCTATGAGCGCCTGGGTGGTGAGGAACGGTGCGGCGGCGGTGACGCCCGGCGACCCTGCCACGGCTGCCAGGAGGTCAGGCTCGTCGGTGAGGGTGTCGCCGGGCAGGTAGCTCTGCAGGGTGACCATCGGCGTGGCCCGCAAGGTGCTCGTGACCAACTCGTCGATGAAGCCGTTGGTGAGGGACAGAGCGATTATCAGGACGGCGACCCCAACGGCCACGCCGGCCACCGTGAGCCCCGATTGAAGTAGGCGGCGGCGAACGTGCTTGAGCGCGAGGTACGGGACCAGCGGCCGGCTCACTCAGGCAGGCTATCCGTAAGTGAGGCCCCGGCGCCATACGCGTCGGCAACCACCCAGGGCACGTCGCCGCCAGGCGTTTCGCGGACTAGAGCTGCTGCGAGTTCAGTCGACGGTGGAAGCGGGGGCCCTGCGCATGGCCAGCAGTTGCGGCGTGGCCTCGAAATCGCTGGCGAGGACGTCGGTTAGCTCCGGACCGTTGCGCCCGTAGCGCACGACCTCGACCTCGATCCGGCGCACGCCCCAGCTGATAGCGGTGGAGTACTCGGGGAACCAGACGTCCATCTGCTGGGACTTGCGGGAGTGCATCGTGTCTTCGACGATGAACAGACCCTGCGAGTCGAGCAGGTGCTGGAAGGCTCCCGCTCCCCGTCCCGTGTAGTAGCTGCCCAGGTCCTTCAGCCTTATCAGCGAGCCGTAGGGGATGGCGTCGCCGAGCAGGTCGCGGCTCACGGCCACGATGCCGAAGCGGGTCCTGGCGCCGGTGGCGGTGACGAACGGTGTGGAGTCGGTCTGGTTGGAGAGCGAGTTGTAACCGGTGGCGCGTAGCACGAAGGTGGGGTTGGAGACCGGCCCCACGTTCACCGAGAACCGGGAGTCAGGCTCCACCGGCGTATCGCGGATGACGGCGACGGGGGAGATGCTCAGTTCCACTGCACCGGAGTCGCTCACGTCGACCGTTGGTTCTCGAGGCGCGCTGAAGGCTGTGATGAGGGCGGTGATCACCAGGCCAAGCGCCAGGAGCTTACCGCTGATGTGCAAGGCCACAGAGCCCTCCCAACCAGCGGATGCTAACACCTTCACATGAGAGCAGCCGTGTTCGGAGGTAAGCTACTCGTTTCCCTCGGTCTCATCCTCGGTGGTGCCGGCCGGCGCGACTGACACGCCGGCGCGGGAAGCTTCGTGACGCCCGTGGCGGCGTCTCCTACCGCGTCGCGGGTTAGGCTGCGCCCGAGTCTGCCGGCGAACGAGTCGGCGAGGAGAACCAAGAAGAGAGTGCTGCCGCTCCCTGGCCTCATGGCCATGCCCACCGTCCTGATGAACGCGGGCCTTAGTCTGGTGCGCGAGGGCGGAACCGTCGCCGTGGGACCCGACAGGTTGGGGGCGTTCGTCCCCATGTTCGACGAAGAGGCCGGTGCCGAGAAGACCATCCGGTCCCTCCTCGGTCAGACAGAGCCTCTCGACGAGCTCGTCATCAGCATCAACGGCGGCAGCGACGGCACCCCCGAGGTCGTCGAGCGCACCCTTGCCGCGCTGGGCTACCAGGCCCGCGCCCACGGCTCCAGCCCCGACGGTGACCTCACCCACTGGCACAGGGCCGGTGACGTCACCTCAGTGGTCGTCGTCAGGTACCTCGCGCCAACCTCCAAGGCCAGGAGCCTGAACCTGGCGGTGGAGAGCGGCGCGTTGACCGCCGAGCGTGTCCTCGTGGTCGACGGCGACACCGTGCTGTCTGCCGGCTTCGCCGCCGCCATGAGGCGGTCGTTCTACCGCCTCTCGTATCGGCGCCTCGCGGGCGGGGCTCACGGCTACGTCCTCGAGGACGCGGCACTGCTGTCAGGTGCCGTCAGGTCGCTGCCCGGCTCCTCGGTCCAGTCCCGTGTGATCTCGGCCGCGCGCGACGCCGAGTACTCGTTCTCTACCGTCGTGCGCAGCGGCCAGTGCGCGCGGCTGGGTCGCAGCGGAGTGTTCGGGCGCTCGCGCTTGTACACGGTCGTAGGTTGCGGGTTCGTCGCCAGGCGGGACGTCCTGCCCATGCCGGACGACACGCTCACCGAGGACCACGACCTGACGCTCGCCGCTCAGGACGTCGGCGAGCAAGACGAGGTCACGTCCGCTGCCGAGCTCGACGAGGGCGGCTACGGGCTACTCGTGGGTGGCCGCGTCAGGCCTGTCTCGGCCCTGCTCGGGCCCGGCACTGCGGTGATCGTGAGGCGAGGCAGCACGGCGCGCTTCGTGAGCGGCGCGGTCATGCATACCGAGGACCCCCCACGCCTGGGCGGCCTGCTGAGGCAGGTGGAGCGGTGGAACGGCGGCGCCATCGAGAACGCGCTGAAACGGATCGGGCCCACGGTGGGAGGCCGGCTGCGCTCCAACGTGGCGTTCACGGTCGCCTCCGCCCAGGTGGAGAACGCGATCGGCCTGTTCCTCGCGCTGCTGCTGCCCGCCATGCTGGGACTGCGGCACGCCTTGCCCCAAGCGCAGGTACCTGCGGCGATGCTGATCGGCTGGATAGGCATAGACCTCTTGGCCAGCCTGCTCATCGTCGTCGCCGGCGCCAGGCGGTTGGGCGACACGTGGGGTAGGGCGGCCCTGGTCGCGTTCCGCGGCGTGGTTCCACTGCTGGCCCTGCGGTCGCTGGGCGCGCTCGCTTACGTGACAGCCGCTACCCGGGTGGTGCCGGCGTACCTCGGCGCCGGGCTGAAGAGACGGTCGGGCGAGATGCTCGGCTACGTGCAGCGAACCTGGTCGCGGCCACGGGCGCATGTGGCGCCCCAGGCCCATCTGCGCACGGCCGGCGTCGCCGCCAGCGTCCTGCTGTTCAGCCTGAGCCTGTTCTTCGCGGTGGCGCACGTCGCGCGCGCCTACGCGAGCACTCACGACACCTGGCGCTACGTCTACGGCTCTCCGCGGTTGGACCAGTCGGACTTCGAGCTCTTGCCGGTCTACGACGACCGGAGCATGCCGACGCTGTTGGCGGATCCCGTCGAGTACGTCGCGCCAGCGACCGAGTGGGTCTCCCCGTACTGCCCGCCACCGGCGGTGGCCTCATGGTCGCCGTCCCTGTCGGACACTACAGACCACGCGCTCGCCTCCGCGAAGACGTACGAACCGCTGAGCCCGTGGGGCATCCTGATGCTGGCCCGGCTGACGCCCTTGCTGGCGCACCTCGAAGAGGCCGCGCTGGCGTACGGGCTGAACGCGAACTTCCTGCTGCAGGTCGTGCTCAACGAGTCGTACCTGGATCCGCTGGCTCGAGGCCCTACCAACGACATCGGGCTCGCCCAGTTGACGTCCGATGCGCTAACCCTCATAGCCGCCGTGTCGGCAGAGGAGGGCAACTCCCTGCGCAACGAGTCGTTGTTCGCCCGCACGGTGAGCGCGTTCGACCCGGCGTTCTCGCTCTGCGCCGGCGCGGCGAAGCTCGCCTGGGCCGTGTCGCAGCCGGGCGGAGATGACCCAGAGGTCGCCTACGCGCGGTACATCAACCCGTTCGACGGCGTACGGGACGGGGCGGTGGCACCTACGCACGCCGAGCCGGTCGCCGCCATGACGCAGCTGGGCGCGCTCGTGCAGCTACTCGGGGCAGTCGTCGAGACGTACCGAGAGGACCCTGCCCTGGTCAGCCCTCAGGAACGCGAGCTGCTGGACGTCGCGGCGGCGGTAGCCGATCGGCGTCTTAGCGTTCCCGAAGCCTATAGACGGGTCTCGAACCTGGTGGCCGCGTTCGACATCGACGACCGACAGTTCTACCGGACCGTGCTCGAGGACCTCTACGGTCCGAACGAGCCGGGTCCGGACGTCACTGGTCAGCTCGCAAGCGCGCCACGGTCCCGCTGATCGAGACGACGAGGACCTCCCCGCTCGGACCCAGGGCGATCTGAGTGATGGGTAGGTCAGTGTCCAGCAGCTCGGTCGCCTGCCCCGATGCCAGGTCGAGGGCCCAGATCCGACCGACCACGAAGTCACCGAACAGGTAGGTGCCGGCCGCGGAGGAGCCCGCGAGGACCACTCCGCCCACCACCGCCTGACCGCCGGTCTGGTCCAGCGCCAGGTGACCGTACGCGTACACCGGGGGCACGAAGGGCAAGCTTTCGCAGTCGTCGTTCACGAGCCCGGGAGCGTCGGGCAGATGCTGGCACTCGAAGCCCTCGCGGCGAGGCCACCCGTGGTCGCCGCCCCTCGCTACGACGTTGACCTCTTCCCAGCGGTCGTTGCCAACGTCGACGAGCACCACCTCGCCGGTCACTGGGTGGAACGTGAACTTCCAGGGGTTCCGGAAGCCGTACGCGTAGATCTCGGGCCTGACACCATCGACGCCGACGAACGGGTTGTCCGCCGGGATCGCGTAGGCTTCGCCCTCGGCGCTCACGCTCAGGTCGAGGCGCAACAGCTTGCCCCTCACCGTCGAGAGGTCCTGGGACGAGAACGGGAGTCGATGCAGGTAGACGTTGGAGCTCTCGCCGTTCCCGACGCTCACCCACAGCATCCCGTCGGGCCCGAACTCCACGTGGCCGCCGTAGTGGAAGGGCTCTGGCATGGGCACTCGCAGCAACACGTCCTCGCGGGCCGCCGCGGCCGTCACGGTCTGGTCGTCGAACGGGAACGCCGACACGATGAGGTCGCCGGTGTCGCGCTCCGCGAACGCCCCCACCAACCACCTGGGCCTGCCCGCCGCCGCTGCAGCGTCCGCCGGCTCGAGCGCCACGCCGTAGAAGCCCTGTTCGCCCTGCAACGCCGTGACCCGCGCGCTCAGGTCGAGGACCAGTCTAGCCCTCACGCCCCCGTCGCGAAGCAGGTACACCTGGCCGTTCAGCGACGACAGGAGCATCGAGCCGTCGTCCAGGGGCAGCAGCGCGACCGGCTTGTCGAGGCCGTCGTAGAGCGTCTCCAGGCGGTAGGTAGTCTGGGCGAGGGCGCTGGGGGCCAGCAGGGCGAGGGGTAGGAGGAGGCGCGTGAGTGCGTTGGTGAGCATGCTCAATGCGCGGCCAGCATATGCCTAGCAGCCTGGTGGCGAACGCGACTGCTGTTGGAGCGAGACCGCTACTGGGAGGCCAACTCGGCCCGCAGCAAGCCCTCGCGGAACGCGTCGGCCACGACGGGATCGGCCACCATCCTCCAGTCCGCCTCCTTGTGCTCGTCGAACCAGACGATGGCCTGTAGCCTCGCGAAGGACGTGCTGTTCAACATGGCCTCGACCCAGGCGGCCTTGTCGCCCCCCTCGGGCGAGCTGGAGAGCTCCGCGAACCATACGGGTTGGTCGCCGAGTCTGGTGATGCGGTCGTAGCCCGAGGCGAACACGCTCTCGAACGGGCGCCAGGCGGTCCACGGCCGCGTCGTGCCCCAGTTGTAGCCGTCCAGAGCGAGCACGTCGACGACGTCGTCGCCCGGGTAGTAGAGCTCCATGCGGTTGGACTCCGTGCTGGGCGAGTCCGTGACGTTCGGGCTGAACACCCACATGACGTTGTCGGCGCCTTCGAAGTCGAAGATCGCCACGATCCTCCGCCAGGCCCGGCGGAACGTAGCGGGGTCGCCGTTCCATGGCACCCAGTCTCCGTTCATCTCGGGGAACGGCCTGACGTAGACCGGCACGCCCGTGCCCTTGAGGTCAACGGCCCAGCGCCTGATGTAGTCGTCCCAGTAGCCGTCGGCGATGTCACGGACCGGCACCGTATGGGGCTGCCAGCTGATCATGGCTCGCCGTCCCGCGCTCGCGACGGCCGTGATCATCTCGGGATACGCCTCGTTGCGCCAGTTGGTGAACCAATGGACGATGTCGAGCCTCTGTCCCAGCGAAGCCTCCAGGTCGAGGACGGGCTCCAACCCCTGCCATACGCCCCCGTAGGTGAACGCGCCCAGCTTCACGCGCTGGGCTAGAGGCAGGCCAGCGTCGTCGATGACGGGAACGGTGGAGGCGTCGCCCGGGGTGAGGGACCCCGGCTCGGCACAGGCGGTGCCCAGAAACGACAGGCACATCATCGCTAGTAAAGCAACGACGGGCGATCGCCGGAAACGCTTGGCAGGGAGATGGAAAGTTAACGAACTCAACCGGCGATCGCCCATCCGGGCGCTCGACCGTGACTAGTTGCGCGTGGGGCGCGACACCGGCGGATGAAGCCGGATCGCGACAGCGTACTTGGCCGGTTGCGCTACTGGCTCCACCTGTCCCAAGCGCCCAGATGCAGGACAGGCTTCACAGCCTCCAAGGGGTGCGAGGCGTTGCCTCGCAAGACAGATGTTAGCCGAGTAGGTCGGGGGCGGGGGTGAACCACGTCACGCCGCGTGGGCGGGCTCCTCGGAACTCGGGTGCGGTAGGTGGCGGTCCCCGCGACCCCGATCCGCGCTGGTACCATGTCGGGCCGTGTCGCACGATGCCCAGCCGCAACGACGAGCCGTGCGCGAGTCAGCCTTCGGCTTCGATGTCCATGAGCAGCGCGGACTCGCTCGCCTGGGTACGCTGCGCACGCCACACGGGACCGTCGCCACGCCGGCTTTCGTCGCCGTGGGCACGCAGGCGACCGTCAAGAGCGTCACGCCGGAGGCCGTGGCGGCCACCGGGGCGCAGCTCCTCTTCGCGAACACCTACCACCTCTACCTACGGCCGGGTGCCGAGGTGGTGGCTGCCCACGGTGGGCTGCACCGGTTCATGAACTGGCACAGGCCGTTGCTGACGGACTCGGGCGGCTTCCAGGTATTCTCGCTGGGAGCGTCCATCGAGCACGGTGTAGGGAAGGTCGCCAACATCTTCCCCGGCGAGGCCACACAGGCACCTAGGTCGAACGGACGCGGCTTCGTGAAGGTCGGGGAGGACGGCGTGGAGTTCCGCAGCCACATCGACGGGTCCACCCATGTCTTCACGCCCGAACGCTCCATAGGCCTGCAACGTCAGCTGGGGGCCGACATCGTGCTCGCGTTCGACGAGTGCACCAGCCCCCTGCACGACGAGGCGTACACGCAGGCTTCCATGGAGCGCACGCACCGCTGGGCCGAGAGGAGCCTGGCGGGGTTCGAGGCCTCGTCGTCGCTGCACGGCTACGAGCAGGCGCTCTACGGCATCGTCCAGGGTGGCGCGTTCAGGAGACTGAGGGAGGCCAGCGCTGCGTTCATAGGCGGACTACCGTTCCACGGGATCGCCGTCGGTGGGAACCTTGGCAAGGGTCACGACGACATGAAGGCGGTACTGGAGTGGACGGTGCCCCTCCTGCCTGAGGGCAAACCCAGGCACCTGCTTGGCATCGGGGACGTGGAGGGTGTGTTCGCAGCGGTAGAGCGCGGCATGGACACGTTCGACTGCGTGATGCCTACGCGCAGCGCGCGCGCAGGAGCGTTGCTGACGCTCAGCCCCGACGCGGAGGACGTCGCGGCGAAGACGGGCGTGAACGCCAGGCACCGGCTGAACATCAAGAACGTCCGCTTCGCCGGGGACACGCGTCCGGTCGAGGTCGGTTGCGACTGTTACACCTGTGCGAGCTACACGCGGGCGTACCTGCGGCACCTGTTCAAAGCGGACGAGCAGTTGGGTCAGCAGCTCGCGACGATCCACAACCTGCGGTTCATGTCGCGGTTGCTGTTCCGGATCCGTGAGGCGTTGGCCGCCGGCGCGCTGGCCGAGCTCAGGCGCGAGGTGCTTGGCGCTTGAGTGAGTGAGACCTTCTGCTTGCCTATAGGTTCCTTCTCGCTCCGCTCGGGGTCCCTGGCCCTGTCGCTAGGCTGAGTCTGAAGGTTCCTTCTCGCTCCGCTCGGGGTCCCTGGCCCGCCAGGGCCAGGGACCCGGAAGCTCAGAAGCTCTTCTCGATCAGGTCGATCACGGTGCCGTCCTGCGTCTGGAACCGGACGATGCCCACCGTCGGCACGAAGTAGATGTCCAGGACGGTCTGCCCACCGTTGCTGGTGAGGGTCGTCTGGCGGATCTGCACCGCGTTGAAGCGCCCAGCCGGCGTGGCCACGCCCCGCAGGCCGAGGACCTCGGCCGACAGCGTCAGGTCGAAACCCGCCAGGGACGTGGTACCGGTCCAGGACATCCCCGGTTGGAGCGGTGCAGCAGGGTAGACCACGAGGGCGGGCTGGTACTGGTAGATCTGACCGCCGGCGGCGGAGCCGTGGCTGAAGACGCCGCCGTCGGTGTACTCGAGGTAGTCCTCGGAGACCGGCAGGCCCTCGAAGTAGTGGGTGAGCACCATGAGCTGGCGCCCATCCAGCTCGCGCGGCCCGGACAACGTCTGGGTCTCGCCCGACGAGTAGGTCCAGCTCATGCCGGGGTCCGAAGGGTAGTAGTCCTGGGCCGCCGCGACTGCCGCCAGCCACACGGCGAGCGCCACCACGACGTGCCGCAGGTGAACGCGTGACGACCGGGGGACGCGACGGGACCCCGCTTCGGCGAACCTCATGACTCCTCCTGGCTGAGCTCGCCGGCGCGCTTGGTCGCTTCCTCGACAGCGTCGATCAGCGCGAAGCGCAGCCGGTGCCGCTCCAGCGTCCGCACGCCCGCGATGGCGGTGCCGCCGGCGGACGAGACCTCGTCCTTCAACTCGCTCGGATGCCTGGTCTCGAGGAGCCGGGCTGCCGCCAGCAGCACCTGCCTGGCCAGATCACGCGCCAAGGGCCTATCGAGACCCACGCGTACTCCGCCGTCCGCGAGCGCCTCCGCGACGAGGGCGACGTACGCTGGCCCCGAGCCGGCCATGCCGGTGAAAGCGTCGAACTGCTCCTCCCGGACGTCGTAGACGCTGCCGACGGCACCGAAGAGGCTTCGGGCCATGGCCACGTCCTCGGGCGTGGCTTCGGGGAGCGCTGCCAGAGCGGTCGCGCTGACGCCCAGCGCGGCCCCGAGGTTGGGCATCGCCCTGATCACCCGCCGGCTGCCCACTCGCTCCGCGATATGGCGGGCGGGTACACCTGCCATGAGCGAGACGAAACTGGCGTCACGGCGCGCGACGACGGGTGCAACGCGCTTGAACGACTGCGGCTTGACGGCCAGGAGCACCCGGGCCGCCCGCGACAGGCCCGAGTCCGTGACGTGCTGGACGCCGAAGCGCTCGGATAGCTCGCTGCCGCGCCGTTCGTTCGGGTGGTAGATCGCCACCTCGTCCGCAGACAGGACGCCGGCCGCCACCGCTCCCTGGAGGACCGCCCCGCCCATGCGCCCAGCGCCCACGATGACCAGCTTGAGATCGCTGGCGCTACTTTCGTCGGTCACGGCGGCCATTCTACGGGCGGGTTCGTGTTCCGCCTTAGCAGATAGCCCACAAGCCAGGCGCCCACCGTGGCGCCTACCGCGTCCGCCAGCAGGTCAGCCAGGTCGGCGGTGCGGCCGGGGACGAACAGCTGGTGCACCTCGTCGCTCACCCCGTAGGCGACAGCGGCCAAAGCCGACACGACGGGTCTGCCCGTGGCCAACGTCAACAGGCCCGCCAGCACCAGGAACGCGCCGCCGTGAAGCACCTTGTCAGCGCCGTCGGGAAGGAAACCGAACACGCCCCCGGCGTCCGGCGTGCTCGAGAGCCAGAAGATCAGCGCGCAC
>JBDZWC010000076.1:0-14484 GCA_040256005.1 Deinococcaceae bacterium
TGCCCGCACGTCGCCGATGGCCGCGGTCCAACGCCCCGAGGCGGCACCGGGCTCGCGCTACGTGTGGCTGGGCCTCCTGCTCATGGCCGCGGGAGCGGGCGTGGCGCTCTACCCGTTCCAAGGCTTCACCGCGCTGGTCGTGGTGTGCCTGGCGCTGGCCGTCTTCTTCGCGGGCGTGTCGCTGGCGGCGCCCGGCATCCTGGGCCCCGTGCTGAGACTGCTCAGGCCCCTCCTGCTGAGGGTCTTCGGGGCGTCGGGACGACTGGGAGCCAGCTTCGCCGAGCGCAACGCGGCCCGTAACGGCGTGGCTATCGGGACCGTGGTCGTGGGCACGGGCCTGATCATCGGCGTGGGCTCCATGGTCGCCAGCATCAACCAGGCGATCGCCACCTGGATGGACACGACCGTCGTCGGCGACCTGTACGTGACGACCCCGGTGAGCTTCCCGCCCGACTTCGCCACGGCGGCCGAAGCGGTCGACGGTGTCGACGTCGCGAGCGGCGTGGGTATCAGGCCCGTGCGGTTCGTCAGCGAGGAGCAACCGCGGGGGCGCACGGTGGCGCTGATCCTGGCCGACCCGGCCAGGTTCGATCCCGATGGCGGTTTCGGCAGGCTGCAGTACATCCCAGGCCAGGGTGACGAGGTCAGCGGCCATCGCGCGCTGGAGCGGGGCGACGCGGTGCTGGTGTCGAACACCATGCTCGATCGCCACGGCTTCGCGGTCGGCGACACGATCTCGCTGCGCACGTCGAGCGGCTTCAGGGACTACCCCGTCGCCGGCGTGATCGTGGACTTCACGGGTGGCGGGGAGGCCGTGCTGACGAGCATCGCGAACATGCCAGACTTCGGCGGCGGCACGCCCGACCTCTTCATCCTCACCGTCGACCCCGGGCGCGACCCGGTGGAGGTGCGCGAGCACCTCCTGGCCGCGTTCCCAGACCTGTACCTGGACGCGACCCTGAACGTCGACTACCGCCGCACGGTCCTGGAGATCACCGACCAGGCGTTCGCCACCACCAGGGTGCTCCTGGTCATCGCCGTGCTCGTCGCGGTCCTCGGCGTCGCCAACACGCTCGGCATGAACCTCGTGAACCGGGGCCACGAGATCGCCGTCTTGCGCACCATCGGGCTCACGCGCACGGGGCTGAGGTGGCTGGTCGTAGCCGAGGGGGTCGTGATCACCATGCTGGGCGGCGCCCTGGGCGCGGCCTTCGGCCTGCTGCTGGCCCGCATCGTCACCACGGGCGCCGGTGCCGTGACAGGCTTCCGCCTCGAGCCGGTGGTGCCCGCTTACCTGGCGCTGCTGGCGGTACTGGCCTCCCCACTGATCGGGCTGGTAGCCTCGCTCCTGCCCGCCAGGCGCGCGGCCATGACGGCCCCGGCGCGGGCGTTGGCGGCCTGGAGCGAACATGTCTGAGAACCGAGGGGAGAGGGTCGCGGGTCAGAACGCCGCGCAGCGGTTCGCGTTGGCCGCGACCGACCTTCACAAGGCGTACCAGCTGGGGGACGAGGTCATCAACGCGCTGCAGGGCGTGACGCTACTGGTCCCGAAGGGCCAGTTCGTGGCGGTGATGGGTCCCAGCGGCAGCGGCAAGTCGACGCTGCTACACCTCATCGGCCTGCTCGACACCCCGGATTCGGGCTCCGTGGCCGTGGAGGGTCGTATGACGGCGGGGCTGGACGACGACGAGCTGACGGCGCTGCGACGCGATCGCCTCGGCTTCCTCTTCCAGTCGTTCGAGCTGATCCCCAACCTGACGGCGCGCGAGAACGTCCTACTGCCCGCCGAGGTCGCCGGGCGGCGCGACGATGCCGCCGCGCGCCTCGAGGAGCTGGCCGGCCGGCTCGGCATCGCCGACCGCCTCTCTCACCGCCCTCGCCAGCTCTCCGGTGGGCAACGGCAGCGCGTCGCGCTGGCGCGGGCGCTCATCAACGACCCCGCGGTCGTCCTGGCCGACGAGCCCACCGGCAACCTCGACAGCAAGACGGGCGCCGAGGTCCTGGCGCTCCTGCGCGACGGGGTGGACAGGCTGGGCTGGACCGTCGTGATGGTCACGCACGACCCCGTGGCGGCGCAGGCGGCCGACCGCGTGGTGTTCCTGCGCGATGGACGCGTGGCCGGCGAGACCGCCGGTCCGCAGGTGCGGTCGGACATCGACCGCTTCCTGAACGCCTGAGCCTCCCAATATGTTCGCGGCGCTCGGCCGGCTCGTCGCCACCTACCCCCGCTGGGTGCTGCTGAGCTGGTTCGTCCTCGGCGTCGTCTCCCTTCCTTACGCCGCCAGAGTCGGCGAGGTGCTCACCGCCGAGCCGGTGCCCCCGTCCAGCGGGGAGTCTCTCCAGGTCCAACGACTGATAGCCGACGAGTTCGCCCTGCCGGAGGGCGAGGCGCTGGTTGCCATCCTGAGACCGCGTGTCGGCGCGGCCGACGCCGACTTCGTGCGCCGCGTGGAGGCTGTGGCGGGCGCGGTCGCGAGCGTGCCCGGCGTCTCGTACGTCAACGACCCCACGGACCCGCTGGGCTTCGACTTGGTGAACGAGGAGGGCGCTTACGCCGCGGTGCTGATCGGTCTGGAGCCGCAATCCCGCCAGGAGGCGCGCGCGACGGTCACCGCCGTGAAGGAGGCGCTGGCGGACGCCGCTGGGATCGCCCACGACCTGGCCGGCGGTATGGCGACGCTCATGGAGATCGAGGAGGTCAGCCAGCGCGACGCCCGGCGAGCCGAGCTGTACGGCTTGCCCATCGCCCTTCTCATCCTCGTCCTGGCCTTCGGTGCGCTGGTGGCAGCCGGCCTGCCGCTGCTCTCGGCGGTGACCACGATCGTCGTCTCCTCGGCCCTGCTCTTCGCCCTCGGGCACCTGATCGAGTTCGCCGTGTTCACGCGGACCGTCGTCACGATGCTGGGGCTCGCTACCGGTATCGACTACGCCCTGCTCATCGTGAGCCGTTTCCGGGAGGAGCTCGGTGCCGGCCTCAGCGCGCGAGAGGCGGCCGAGCGCACCACGGCCGAGGCCGGCAAGGCCGTCGCCTTCTCGGGCGTCACCGTCGTTGTCGCGCTGCTCTCGCTGCTGGTCCCGCCCGTCGGGTTCATCCGCTCTATCGGGGTCGCGACCACCGTCGTTCTCGTCGTGGCCGTCCTGGTGGCGATCACGGCCGTGCCCGCCACGCTGGCCCTGCTCGGCACCAACGTCAACAGGCTCAGGGTGACCCGGCGTGAACCGGGCACCCGCAGCCGCCGGTTCTGGCGCGAGCGCGCGCAGGTGACCCTCATGCATCCCGGCCGGTGGGCGGTGGTCGGCCTCGTCGTGCTCGTGCTGCTCTCGCTGCCGGCCCTGCGGCTCCTCGTCGGCGAGCCAGGGGCGCGCGGGATGTCGCGCGAGACTGAGGCGCGCCAGGTGCTCGAGGCGCTCGAGGAGCAGGGTCTGGCCGGCTTGCTCTCTCCGTTCGACGTCGTCGTGGACACTGGCGAGGCGGGCTTCTTCCACCCTGCCAGCGTCAGGGCCGTCTCGCTGCTCGAGCGGGCGCTCGGTGACCTGCCCGGTGTCCAGCTCGTCTCCTCGCCGTTCGCGCTGACGAGCGTTCCTCGGATCTTCCTCTACCAGTACTACGCCAGCGCCGAGCTGGCGCGCGGCAGCGAGGTGGCCCCGCTGGTGGCCGCCACGGTCAGCGAGAACGGCCGCTACGTGCTCCTGCGCGTGCTGCCGACGGGCTCACTGACGCCGGCGAGCGGGGCCGACCTGCTAACCCGGGTGGAAGCCGCCGTGAGCGCGTCGGCCCTGCCGGGCCGGGTCGGCGGCTCCTACGTGAAGGACCTGGAGTCGGCTGCCGCGATCTACGGCTCGTTCCCACTGGCTCTGACGCTGGTGGCGCTGGCGACGACGCTGCTGCTCGGCCTGGCGTTCAGGTCGCTCCTGATCCCCCTCAAGGCGGTCGTCGTCAACGCCCTGACGGTCACGGCTGGGTTCGGGGTCCTCGTCATTTTGATCCAGGACGGCGCGTTCGCGTCCCTCTTGGGCGGCAGCACCCTGGGCTTCATCGACACCTCGGCGCCGCTGTTCATCTTCGCGATGGTGTTCGGCCTGAGCATGGACTACGAGGTGTTCCTGGTGGCCCGCGTGCGCGAGGCGCACCTCATGGGGCTCTCCGACCGCGACGCGATCGTCCACGCCCTGTCGTCGACCGGTGGGGTCATCACCAGTGCGGCGGCGGTCATGATCACGGTCTTCGCGCTGCTGATGTTCAGTCACGTCGAGCTGATCAAGGCCCTCGGGCTGGGCCTTACCGTCGCCGTGCTGCTCGACGCGACGCTGGTGAGGCTGGTCCTCGTGCCGTCGCTGATCATGTTGGCGGGCCGCTGGAACTGGTGGCTGCCCGGCTCGCGCGGCCGGCCGCGCGGGTCCTTGCCGCGCTAGCGGACCACGGTCTCGATCAGGTCGGTGGGTTGCAGCGTCAGAGCCGCGATGCCGGCCGCCTGCAGGTCCCAGCCGCCACGCAACGTCACCGCCAGGCCGGCCCCGACCGCGGCCGACCTCACCTGCTCCGCCAGGGCGGGCCCCAGGCGCAGCGGGTCGAACCTGAACGTCACGTGCGTCGTCCCGCTGCCGTTGGCCGGCACTGGCAGGGACGCGATCTCCGCCACGGCGGCGTCCTGCCCGCCGACCTCGAGGACCAGTTGCGGCGCGCTCAGCAGGTATCCGATGGGGCCAGGGTTCGTCACGGTCAGCTCCAGGTCCACAGCCACCGCGCTGATGCCCTCCACCCTCAAGGTGGCGGCGCCGACGGCCAGGCGCGGAGCCACCAGCGCGAGCCCCGTGTCGAGCTGACCCTCGACGAGGCTGAAACGGGGATAGCGCTGCGTCGTGCCGAGGACGTCGACGGCCACGGCAGCGTCCACCCGGTACCGCACGGAGCCGCCGCCCAGGACACCGGCCAACGCCTCGAGCAGGGCCGGCGCCGCGGTGAGCGGTACGCGCGCGTCGATGACGACACGGGAGGACCCGTTCGCCGGCAGCTCGAGCCCGCCCCTGAACTGCGCCTGCGCCGCGCGCACCTCCTGAAGGTAGAGGTCGCCGTCAAGCGCCGACAGCTTGAGCGCGAACGGGTTCGGGTTCTCGGCCGCCAGCACCAGACGGAACACCGCCGACCCGTCACCGACACCGGGCGGGTCGATCCGTACGAACCCGGAGCCGTTGGGGTCGATGCGGAACGTCGGGGCCGACAGCATCCGGGCTCCCGGCGCACACGACGTGAGGACGACGGCAGCCAGAACGGCGCCTAGGCAAGCGAACACTCTCTTCACGGGCACCCGTACCTCCGTGGGGCGGCGCTCCGCCCCGACCCCACCCGAGCCTAGTGGAGCGGCGGGCAGGTCGCGGTCGAATGGTTCGCATGGAGCCGGGGCTCGGTCGTCGGGCCCAGCACGCCCGGGCGCCAGCGCGAGCCGGTGAACATGCCAAGGCGCTTACGATTGCCGCATGCCTGAACTGAGCACGACCGACAGGGGCAGCGTGCGCGTGCTTACCCTCGACCGGCCGCAGGTGAAGAACGCGCTGTCCGTCGCGTTGCGCTCCGAGCTGCTGGCCGCCCTGGCCGCGGCCCGGAGCGACGACGGCGTCAGGGTCATCGTCATCACCGGCGCCGGCGACGCTTTCTGCGCGGGCCTCGACCTGCGCGAGCTGGAGGAGACCGTCACGCTGAGCCCGGCGGAGCACCGGGAGGACACGACCGCTCTCGCGAACCTCCTGCTGGCCATCGTCCGGTGTCCCAAACCGGTGGTCGCGGCCGTCAACGGGCCCGCCGTCGCGGGAGGCGCTGGCATCGTCACCGCCTGCGACGTAGCGTTCGCGGCGCCGGAAGCCCGGTTCGGCTACACGGAGGCACGTATCGGGTTCGTCGCCGCCCTCGTGTCCGTCCTGCTGCTCCGGCAGGTGGGCGAGAAGCACGCACGCGAGCTGCTCCTGGGGGCTCATCTGATCGGCGCCGAGCGGGCCGCAGCCATCGGGTTGGTGAACGAGGTCGTGGCGGATGGGCCGGTGCTGGACGCGGCGGTCGCCTTCGCGGAGCGCATGGCCGGCAACGCCCCTGGTTCACTCGCCGCGACCAAACGTCTGCTGGCCGAGCTTCCCGGCCTGTCGCTCGCGGAGGGCATGACCGTCGCAGTGGAAGCGAACGTCGCGACCCGCTCGGGCGACGAGATCAAGGAGGGGGTGAGGGCGTTCCTCGAGAAGCGCCGCGCTGCGTGGCGCTCTTGACCGGTCGGCGCCCGAGCCATAACATGCACACGATGTGCATCATGCACAACATGGGTCAAGCGGTATGAGCGAGGGCGCGAGACCGGCGCCGCGCCGCGTGCTGCTGTTATGCGGCGGCCGCTCCGAGGAGCACGATGTGTCCCTCGCCTCCGCGCGCTCCGTCCTGGAGGCCGTCGCGGCGTCGCGGTCCCTCGAGGTCTCGCCCCTGGTGATCGGACGCGAGGGCGCGACGCTCAGCCTGGCGGAGTCCGCCGCCCGCCTGGGCGTGGCGCCCGCCCGGCTCGAGGCGACCGCGCACGGCGGCGGCAACGGCGCAGCCGCGCTGGTATCGCACCCTCCTGACCGCGACGGCCTGCCCCGCAGCCTGGCCGAGGTCGGGGGCGCCTACGACGTCGTGTTCCCGCTCCTCCACGGCCCCTACGGGGAGGACGGCAGCGTGCAGGGCCTGCTCAAGATCATGGGCGTGCCGTTCGTGGGTAGCGACGTGTTGGGCAGCGCCGTGGCCATGGACAAGCTCGCGATGAAGGCCGTGTTCGCGGCGGCGGGCCTACCGCAGGTGGAACACAGGGCGGTGACGCGCGCCAGCTACCGGACGGACCAGGAGAGGGTCCTGGCCGTGGTCGACGAGCTCGGCCTGCCGGCGTTCGTGAAGCCCGCGAACCTGGGCTCGTCGATAGGCGTGACCAAGGTCGATGACCGCGCCGACATGGCCACCGCGCTCGAGTCGGCGCTGGGGTTCGACCGGCGGGTGATCGTGGAGGCCGCCGCGGTCGGCGCCAGGGAGCTCGAGGTCGCCGTGCTCGGCAACGACGCGCCGCTCGCGAGCGGGGTCGGCGAGATCCGCTACGACGCCACGGGCGGAGCCTTCTACGACTTCGAGACCAAGTACACCGACGGCAGGGCCGATCTCCTGATCCCCGCCGACGTGCCCTCAGACGTGGGGGAGTCGGCGAGACGCATGGCGCTGGAAGCGTTCGCCGCCGTGGACGCGGCCGGTCTCGCCCGGGTGGACTTCTTCTACCTGCCTGACGGCCGGCTCCTGGTGAACGAGATCAACACGATCCCGGGGTTCACCAGGCACAGCATGTACCCACGCCTGTGGCAGGCGGCTGGGGTGGGCTACGCCGAGCTGGTCGAGCGCCTCGTCGAACTGGCCCTGGAACGGCGCTGAAAGCGTCGCAGCGGGTAAGATGCGCCGCGTGACCGGAGGTGCCAAGCCGAACGCCTGAGCGACGTAGAAGTGAGGGCGCTCCTCGAGGAGCCTGACGAGGAGCTGGATCACCGGCCGGCGAGCGCCGCCCGCGCGGCGACCGCTGTCGGCCGCGAAGGCCTCACGCCGCTGGCGAACCTCAACTCCGGCCGCGTCCTCATCCTCAACGCGAGCTACGAGCCGCTGCACGTGTGCTCGGTGAAGCGCGCCGTGGCGCTGCTCATGCACGAGGTCGCCGAGCGCGTCGAGGAGTCGGGCAAGGTGTTGCGCTCCCCCAACTCGGTGTTCCCGGTACCCAGCGTGATCCGGCTGCGGCGCTTCGTGCGCACGCCGTTCCGGCAGCGCGTGGCGTTCAACCGCAAGAACGTCTTCAGGCGCGACGAGCACGTCTGCCAGTACTGCGGCAGGCACACGCACGACCTCACCCTCGACCACGTGCTCCCGCGCAGCCGCGGCGGCCCGACCTCGTGGGAGAACGTCGTGGCCTGCTGCAAGGGCTGCAACGCCAGGAAGCGCGACCGGACGCCGGACGAGGCCCGCATGCACCTGAGGCGCAAGCCGTTCGCGCCGCGCTTCATGTTCACCAGCGCGTACGGCGTGATGCCCGACATCGACCCCATCTGGGAGAAGTACCTGCCTCGTTCACGGCACGACTGAGCCGCCCGTGCGCGTGGCCGCCTGCTCTACTACCGCGGCCGCTTGACCAACACCGGCGTGCGCGACACCTGGGTGAAGCCCACGAGCCTCAGGAGGTCGCCCAGTTTGCCGTCGAGCAAAGAGACCTCCGCCTCAACGACGCCGACCGGGCTGAAGGACGACAGCTCCTGCAGGGCCGAGATGACGAGGCGCCTGAGCATCGTCGAGTCGGAGCGCAGCTCACCGGCCACGCCCACAGCGTCCAGCGTGTAGCGGCCGTCGACGCGGCGCTGGCCGAGGCCGAAGAAGGCGTACCCCACGGGCTTTTGGTCGAGTGTCTCCCTGGCGAGGAACCACAGGTCGGGATGGAAGGGGCCATGCCTGCGCTTGAGGTACGCCCAGCCGGCGTCGCTGACGTCCCGCCCCTCGGCGGCGGCGTAGAACTCACGGAAGCGCTTGTCCGAGCCCAACGACCAGGCCTCGAACAGCAGCGGGCTGCCGATGGGCGGCACCTGCGAGAGGTCGAAGCGCAGGGAGCGGGTCTCGTCGACCTCGAAGCCCAGCGGCTCGAGAGCCGCGGCCAGGGCCCTGCGCCTGTCCGCCGGGACCGCGTCGAGCCGGAGCACGGCCGACTCGTGGGGGAAGCGGGCCAGCAGTGACGCCACGAGGTCGCGCGCATCTGCCGCGTCCTCCTCGTGCCAAGGGCTGGAGAGCACGAGGTTCCTGGCGTCGTCGTCGGGGTCGGGCGCCTGCACGACGACGCCGGCGCTGGGCGCCTCGCCCTCGCGGGCGAGCACGTGACACGCACCCGCGTCGCCCCTAGGGTCTCGGAAGCGCCCGGACAGCCTGAGCGACATGCCGTGGGGGTCCGGGTGTCCCAGGAACGCCAGCGCGCGGCCGACGAACCAGGGCAGCTCGTCTGAGCCCAGGCTACGGATCACGGTCAGCCAGTCTACCCGGCGTACCCGGGCTCCCACCCGACGACCAGGGCCGTTAAGCTCACGGCATGTCGAAACCCCGCATCCTGGGCGGCACGGCCAAGGGCCGGGCGCTGCAGACGCCTGCCAGGGGCACGCGGCCCAGCCCGTCACGGCTGCGGGAGGCGCTGTTCGACATCGTCGCCTTCGAGCCCCGGGGCCGGTTCCTCGACCTCTTCGCCGGCTCGGGAGCGGTGGGGCTCGAGGCGGCCAGTCGAGGCTTCGACGCCGTGCTCGTGGAGCTGGCCAAGCCGGCGGCCGCCGTCATCGAGCGCAACGCCAGGGACCTGGGCCTGGCCGTGCGCGTCGTGCGCGGAGACGCCAGCGCATACGCGGCGCGGCATCCCCGCGAGTTCGACGTCGTGTTCGCCGCGCCCCCCTACCCACTGGACCTCGAGCAGGTCTTCCTGCAGGTCATGTCCACGGGCGCCGCGCGGCAGGGTGGGCTGTACGTGCTGCAGCACCCGACGGGCTTCGCACCGAGCCTCCCGAGCGAGCTCCGGGCGGCGAGCCTCAAGCTCCACCGCTACGGTTCCAACGCCCTCACGACGGTGCGCGTGCCATGAGCCCGTGACGCGCGCAGGCTCAGGGTCGCCATACACGGACGGTCCGGCCTCAGGTGTTAGGCTGTCTGGCGGCCGCTTCGCAGCGAGCAGACCCAGAGGTATCCATGCTTGGTTTCGTTCAGAAGCTCTTCGACAACAACGAGCGTGAGGTCAAACGGCTCGAGAACGAGGTCGTGGCCCGCGTCAACGCGCTCGAGCCCGAGGTCGAGAAGCTGGACGACCTGGCGGCGGCCTACGCCGCGCTGAGGCGGCGGCACCAGGAGGGCGGAGAGAGCCTCGAGGCCCTCATGCCAGAGGCGTTCGCGCTGGCGCGCGAGTCCGCCAAGCGCTTCCTGGGCCAGCGCCACTACGACGTGCAGCTCATCGGTGGCGCCGCCCTGCACTCCGGTCGCATCGCCGAGATGAAGACGGGCGAGGGTAAGACTCTTGTGGCCACCTTGGCCCTGGCGCTCAACGCCCTCACGGGCAAGGGCACGCATCTCGTCACGACGAACGACTACCTGGCCCGCACCGGCGCCGAATGGATGGGGCCCGTCTACCGCGGCCTGGGCCTCACGGTGGGCGTCATCCAGCACGACCTCGACGGCCCCAAGCGCCGCGAGGCCTACCGCGCCGACATCACGTACATCACGAACTCGGAGCTGGGCTTCGACTACCTGCGCGACAACATGGCGTTCAGGCCGGACCAGCTCGTGCTGCGCGAGGACACGCCGCTGCACTACGCGATCATCGACGAGGTCGACTCGATCCTCATCGACGAGGCGCGCACGCCGCTCATCATCTCGGGTCCCGCCGAGGTCGCCACCGACAAGTACTACACGATGGCGAAGATCGCCCAGCAGCTCACGCGCGGCGAGCCCAAGGACGGAGACAAACCCGCCACCGGCGACTACTCCGGCGACGACAAGTCGAAGGACATCCACCTCACCGAGGACGGCATCGCCAAGGCGGAGAAGATCCTGGGCATCGACAACATCTTCAGCCCGGAGAACATGGAGACCGGTCACATGCTCCGCCAGGCGCTGCGCGCCAAGGAGCACTACCACCTGGACCAGCAGTACGTGAAGGACGAGAACGGCCAGATCGTGATCGTCGACGAGTTCACGGGCCGCCTCATGCCGGGCAGACGTTTCGGTGAGGGTCTGCACCAGGCGATCGAGGCCAAGGAGGGCGTGAAGATCGAGCGCGAGAACCAGACGCTCGCCACCATCACGTACCAGAACTTCTTCAAGCTCTACGACAAGATCGCCGGCATGACCGGAACCGCCAAGACCGAGGAGAAGGAGTTCCAGGAGATCTACTCCTCCGACGTCCTGGTGATCCCCACCAACAAGCCCGTACAGCGCAAGGACTACGAGGACGTGGTCTTCCGCACCGCCAAGGGCAAGTACGAGTCCGTGGTCGACGAGATCGTCGAGGTCCACAAGACCGGCAAGCCCATCCTGGTCGGCACGGTGACCATCGAGGCCTCCGAGCGGCTCTCCGGAATGCTCAAGCGGCGCGGCATCAAGCACGAGGTGCTGAACGCGAAGTTCCACGGCCGCGAGGCCGAGATCGTGGCCCAGGCCGGCCGCAGCGGCGCCGTCACGATCTCGACGAACATGGCGGGCCGCGGCACTGACATCGTCCTGGGGGGCAACCCCGAGTGGCTGGCGCGCCAGCTCCTCGAGCGCGAGGGCTTCGAACGCTACGACTCCGACACCGAGCTGTTCATCCGTGCCGTCATGCTGGGCCGGATGGACGAGGCCAGGGAGCGCGCGCGCATTCTCGAGGGGCTGCCCGATGGCATCATCGCGCAGGTCGAGAAGATCCGCGACGAGGCCAAGGCCGACCACGAGCGGGTCGTCGCAGCGGGCGGCCTGCACATCATCGGCACGGAGAGGCACGAGTCCAGGCGCATCGACAACCAGCTCCGCGGCCGCTCCGGTCGCCAGGGCGACCCAGGCTCGAGCCGCTTCTACGTGTCGTTCGAGGACGACCTCATGCGGCTGTTCGCGAACGAGCGCGTGCTGGGCATGATGGACCGCCTCGGCATGGACGACTCGCAGCCCATCGAGGCCCGCATGGTCACCGGCGCCATCGAACGTGCCCAGAAGCGCGTCGAGGACCGTAACTTCGGCATCCGCAAGCAGCTGCTCGAGTACGACAACGTCATGAGCAAGCAGCGTGAGGTCATCTACGCGCAGCGGCGCGAGGTCCTCCTGGGCCACGACGTCTCGGAGAGCGTCAAGGACATGATCGCCGAGTACGTCGACTCCCAGGTGCAGCGCTACCTGAACCCGGAGCTCGAGGGCGAGGAGCAGGACCTCGGCGCCTTGTCGGCGGCGTTGTCCGACGCCGTGCCGGCGCTGGGCGAGGTGGACCTGGAGCAGTACCGAGGCCAACAGCCCGATGACGTCACCGACGCGCTCGTTGACGTCGTCGAGGAGGCCTACGCGGCGCGCGAGCAAGAGCTGGGCGCTCCGCTCCTGCGTGAGCTGGAGCGGTTCATCGTCCTGCAGGTCGTGGACCAGCATTGGAAGGAGCACCTGCACGGCATGGACGTGCTGCGCCAGGGCATCGGCCTGCGCGGTTACGGCCAGCGGAACCCGTTGCAGGAGTACGCGTTCGAGGGCTTCAACCTGTTCGAGGAGATGAAGGCGAACATCCGCCTGAACGTCGCCAAGCTCCTCTTCCGGGTCCAGGTCCAGACCGACGAGGCCCTGGACCGCGGACGGCGCTCGCGCGCTGCCAGGCCCGCTGCCGTGAGCTACTCGGCCGAGCAGCAGCCCGTGGGCGTGGCCGCGGCCGCGGCGGCCGGCGCGGGGCCCCGCGGAGGCCCGGCGCAGCAGCGCGCCAGCGGACCCACCTCCCCCATCCGGGTCGAGGAGAAGGTGGGGCGCAACGACCCCTGTCCGTGCGGCAGCGGCAAGAAGTACAAGCACTGTCACGGCCGCACCGCGGCCTAGAGGGCGGCCTGACCGCTTGACCTCGCGCGACGGGCTCACGACGGGCTTCGCGGCGCGTCTCCATGCGCGCCGGCGCAGGCTGGGCACGGCCGTCTGCCTGGGGCTGGACCCGCGCCCGACCGCGCACCCGCTCACGGATCCGGCTCGGCTCGGCGCAGCACACCCGTGGGACGACGCGGTGCTGGCGGCCGTGACCGAGTACTGCACGGCCATCCTGGACGCGACAAGCGACGTGATCGCCGCCTGCAAGCCGCAGGCGGCGTTCTTCGAGGCTCTGGGACCGGGCGGCATACAGGTCCTGGCGGCGGTGATGGCGCACGCCCGGAGGCTGGGGGTGCCCGTGATCCTCGACGCCAAGCGCGGCGACATCGGTACCACTGCCACCGCATACGCCGCGGCCTACCTCGGCGCAGGCCCGTTGGCTGCCGACGCTCTCACGGTGAGCCCGTACCTGGGCCTCGACACGCTGGAGCCGTTCGTGACCGCGGCGGTAGGTGGCGGCAGGGCTGTCTACGTGCTGGTGCGCACGTCGAACCCTGGCAGTCGCGACCTTCAGGGCCTGGCGTTGGCAGCCGGCGGCACCGTCGCCGGCCACCTGGCGCAGCGGCTGGCCCGGCTGGCGGAGGCCCTGCCGACCGACGAGGACGGCTACACGTGCCTGGGCGCCGTGGCCGGCGACCCCGGAGCCATGGCTGCGGTCAGGGCCGCGCTCCCGCGCTCCCCCCTGCTGGTGCCGGGGTACGGAGCGCAGGGCTCGGAAGCGCGAGACGTGCTGCCGGCTTTCGATGGCTCCGGCCTCGGCGCAGTGGTGAACGCCAGCCGCACGCTCACGTACGGCGCCGGGTTCGACCAGGCGGGCACGTTCGCCGAGTTGGGCACGAGAGCCAGGGCCGCCGCGAGCGCGATGCGCGATGAGCTCGAGTCCGCTCTAGCCGCCGGGGTCAGGGCGTCTGCAGGTAGGACATGATCGACACCGGGGAGACGTTCGTCTTCACACGCGACAGCAAGCCGATGAGGGTGGCGAAACCCACCTCCGGCCCGTCGAACACGGCCGCGTAGACGTCCGCCCGACCCAGCCCCTGCAGCGTGAAGGCGAAGGCGTCAAGCTCGTCCCCGGCGGGCACCTCCAGCGGCAGGCCGTCCACCTGGGGCTCCGTCGCCACCACGTACATGCGTGAGTCGTTGTGCGCCAGGAACAGGTCGCGAGCGGTCTCCTCAGGCGCCGTGAGGTAGGCGCTGACGTGGACGGCGCAGTTGCTCAGGTGCGGCAGGACGTCGCGCGGCGCCCCGTGCAGGTCCACACCACGCTGCGGCCGGAACACGAGCAGCCGCGGGTACACGGTCCAGTTCCAGATGATCGCCATGAACGACAGCTCGCCGCCGCCGTCCTGGTCCTCGGCCAGCAGGGCTGCCGGGCGCACGACCTCTGACACCTTGGCGAGCGTGACGGCGAGGTCCTCGACGAGGTCGCCCACCGTCCCGACGTCGGAAGGGAGCGGGCCATCCTGCTTGTACCAGCGCAGGAACCGCCTGTTCATCTGCTGCCAGGTCTGGGCGTCCAGCCCGTCGGCCGCCCACGTGTTGGGGAGCAGCCCCCAGCCGGCGACCTGGCGCACCACGGCGCGGTCGGGGTGGTCCTCCGGCAGGCTGACGTTCGGGACCATCATGGCCGGCAGCGCCGGCTCCACGAGCGAGACCGCGGCATGCATGAGCAGCGCGGCGTCGAGGCCCGTGGCCGGCCGGTCCAACTGGCCCCCTTCGACGCTGCTGACGAGCTCCTCCTGACACACCTGGGCCAAGCTCAGAGACGCGCCGGCGAGCGCGAGGAGAGCCAGGAGGGCACGCACGATGGGCCGCGACATGCCGGCGAGTCTAACCGTCAGAAGAGGTTGTAG
>JBDZWC010000182.1:0-3658 GCA_040256005.1 Deinococcaceae bacterium
GTCCTCGAAGACGATGAAGTCGCGCACCAGGTCGAGGAGACGCTGCGGCGCCAGCAGCCCCTCGATCACAACCTGGAGCTCGGGCATGTCCGTGTCGGCCAGCTCCTCACCCGAGACGGTCCGCCACGGCTTGAACCACTCGCGGCCAGCGGTGAGCGTCCCGGCGCGCGCCTCGACGCCGTCCGACACGACCAGGACGGCGTTGCTCGCGAACAGCGAAGGGATCTCGGCCCTGTATGTCTGGATCTGCTGGTAGGCGCTCCAGATCGTCGCGTCCTCGTTGGCTGCGTTCTTGAGCTCGAGGATCGCGAGGGGGAGGCCGTTGACGAACAGCACGACGTCGGGCCGCCGCGCGTGCTTGTTCTCGACGACCGCGAACTGATTGACGGCCAGCCAGTCGTTGCACGAGGGGTCGTCGAAATCGAGAACTCGCGCCTGGGCTCCGCGGACCCTACCGGTCGCGTCGCGGTACTCCACCGTGACGCCGTCGACGAGCAGGCGATGGAGCGCGCGGTTACGTTGGATAAGGTCCGCGCCTTCGAGGCGCGTCAGCTTGCGGTACGCGTCCTCGATGGCCTCCGTAGGGAGCTCCGGGTTGAGACGACAGAGCGCGTCGTTAAGGCGCCGTGCGAGCACCACCTCGCCGAAGTCCGTCCGCTCCGCGGCGGGCATGTCCGGCGCGATAGCAGGGCCTTGTGCGATGTTCCAGCCGGCGGATTGGAGCCAGGCGAGGGCTGCGTCTTCGACCGTCGACTCCGCGAAGCGCGCGGCGCTCATCCGCCGTCCTCCAGGAGGTTCAGGACTAGGCGGACCATCAGGTCCTTCTGCGCTGTCTGGCTCTCGGCGATCAGCAGCGTCAGCGCCACCATGGCGTTGTCGGCGAGGCGCGGAGTGCCGTCCGGACGTAGTAGCAGGTCGTTGCGCCGCAGGTACTCGAGGAAGAGCAAGGTGCCGATGCGCTTGTTGCCGTCGGAGAACGGATGATCCTTGATGACGAAGTAGAGGAGGTTCGCAGCTCTAGCCTGCGCGCTCGGGTAGAGCGGCTCGCCGCCGAAGGTCTGCTCGACGGCGCCGAGCAGGGCAGCCAGCGCGTCGCCGCGCTCCTGACCGAAGAGGTCTCCGGCCTCTCCACGTGCCGCGATCTCGGCGCGCAGGCTCTCGACTGCGGCGCGCGCGTCCGCTAAGTCCAGGCTCGCCGACGGGGCGACAGGGCGCGCGGGCTTGTCCGCCAACCGCTCCTCGTCGTACTCGAGCAGCAGCCGCCACGACCGCGTGTAGCGCTGGACGACGTCGAGGACCGCCTGTCCCTCGTCCGTGACCAAGGCGTGGGCTGTCAGGGTCTGCGACAGGAGCGCCACGGCCTGCTCGAGCTCGGCCACTCCCCGCTCGGCGAGCCGCCGTTCGTGCAACGTGTAGCCCCGCAGCAGATGATCCCTAAGGGTCCGGGTCGCCCAGATGCGGAACTGGGTGCCGCGCAGAGACTTGACTCGGTAGCCGACCGAGATGATGACGTCGAGGTTGTAGTGGTCGACCTGGTACGTCTTCCCGTCTGCGGCAGTATGTGCAAATTTTGCACTAGCTGCCTCTGGGTCCACTTCCCCTTCCCGGAAGGCGTTGCGGATGTGCTTGGTCACGACCGAGCGCTCCCGCCCGAACAACTCGGCCATCTGCGCCTGGGTCAGCCAGACGGTCTCCTGGTCGAGCCGGACGTCGACCTTAACCACGCCGTCGGGGGCTTCGTAGACGACGACCTGAGTGCTGGGCGCTTCGGGCATCAGGCGGCGCCCTCTACGAGTCGCTCCGCATCACTTACCCGCAGCTCGCCGGAGATGAGCTTGGGGAGCAGCGTGTCGCGTAGCGCGGCGAGGTTGCGGGACTCACGCTGGTTGTGAGCCATCCTCGCGAGGAGAGGACGAGCACCGTTGGCGAATCGGTCAATCACCGTGCTACTCGGTCGCACCACCGGCGTGGCAGCGACGATTCCTGGGCGAACCGCTGGGTATGCACCACCGTCGGCGAGATGAGCGAGGGCGTCGATGTTCTCAGTGGCCGTAGCTGCAAGGTAGGTGAACTGTGTGTATTGAGGCGTCCTTGGACGTAGCACTGCAAACCCAGTACTCCCTGTCAGTCCGGGTTCTGAGATCAAGGCATACGAGCCGTTTCCAGGCCGCACGGTGCCGACAATCGTATCTCCCGGTCGAAGAACCCGTTGCGCACGACTCGGCGCATCGTCAGACGCATGCTCCGTGACGGCCTCGATGCGGCCCAATTTGACATTCGAAAGGTCGACGTACCGGATATCAGTCGGGCGAGTCTGCTTCGACCACGCTTCCGGATTAAGTTCCGACACATCTGCAAGTGTCCCCGGCTCCCATCCCTCTGGGATCTCACCGATCTCGGAACTCACGAGCCGATCAGGGAAGAGGTCGGCGAGTGGCTGGGGAAGTCCGGTGTCTCGGCACTCGACCTTGGCGCGGACGGGGTCGAAGTCCACGAACCACGACTTGAAGAGCGTCCGCGCAACCGTCTCCAACGTCTCGCTCATCTGCCGGTTCAGTTCGATCTTGTCGTCCAGTGTCCCGAGAAAGTGGGCAATGGCATGCTGTTCGTCCATTCCCGGTAGTGGGATGACCACTCGTCGCAGCTCAGACTGGCGGATTCCCTGCGCGGTGGTTCCCGTGGCGCGCGACTGGAGGTCGTGACGCACGGCCTCGAATTGCAGTGCGTAGTAAAGGTACCGACCGCTCAGCCTGCCCTTTCTGGGTCGAATGCCGAACAGCCGTTGACCAAGGCACCACTCTTGGCAGCTCGCCACGTAAGCCGGTTCGCCAAGAGGCGCCTCTGATGTGAGAATCACATCGTCGATCTTGAGGGGAGTCTTCATCCACTTGCGGTAGGTCGCCTCGTCGACAAACCGAGGTTCGTCCGCTAACAGGTCAACTCGGCGCCCTCTAATTCCCTTAGCGGAGATCACGCGATAGCCCGAGGTCGTGAACTCCGACCCAAGCTTCTTTGGGGTGACTCCGCGCCTGTCGATAATGTCATCGACGAGTTCATCGAGTGGCGCCTCAGCCCACTCACCCGCCATACCCAAGCTCCCTCAGGTTGGCGGCAATGGCCGCATCAAGCCTCGCAGCCTCAGCCTGCTGCTCCCGCAACGTATCTACGAGCCGCTTCATCTTCTCGTCGAACGGCTCGTCGTCCTCCTCGACCGCCTCGGCGCCGACGTAGCGGCCCGGCGTAAGCACATGACCGTGCTTACGAACCTCCTCGAGTGCAGCGCTCTTGCAGAACCCGGGCACATCCGCATACTCCCCAGCCTCCGCCTCACCACGCCAAGCGTGATAGGTATCGGCGATCCGCGCGATGCCCTCGTCGGTCAACTCCCGCCGAGTGCGGTCGACCATCCGGCCGAGCTTGCGGGCGTCGATGAACAGGATCTGGCCGCGGCGGTCGCGGAACTTGCCGTTGCTGCGGTCGCGCGCGAGGAACCACAGGCACGCCGGGATCTGCGTCGAGTAGAAGAGCTGGCCCGGCAGCGCCACCATGCAGTCGACGAGGTCGGCCTCGATGAGGTTCTTGCGGATCTCGCCCTCGCCCGACTGGTTCGACGACATCGAGCCGTTGGCGAGCACGAACCCGGCCACGCCGGTGGGCG
>JBDZWC010000077.1:0-14376 GCA_040256005.1 Deinococcaceae bacterium
AGGCGAGCGTCGACCGGCACCCTGGCGTCGTCGGAGACGGTGACGACCTCCGACGGGAGGTCGTGGTGCGAGACGAGCTTGTCTACGACCTCCAGCCCGCGGCGGCCGCGTTGGCGCCTGAGAGGGTCGTCGGAGTCCGCCAGACGCTGGAGCTCGGCGAGGACGAAGTGCGGCACGAGCAGCCTGCCGTCCACGAAGTTGGATTCGGCGACGTCGAGGATGCGGCCGTCTATGAGCGCCGAGCTGTCGATGACCTTGTCGTGCCACGGCCCGGCAGAGGCCGCTATGGCAGCGCCGGCCGACCGCAGCCCGGGCAGCACGCTTCGGTTCGCCACGAAGAACCCGGCGCAGCCGAGCACCGCGATGACGGCGATGAGGACCGACCAGTACCAGGTGAAGCCAGGGATGTCGGCCAGCACCGTGTTGACGAGGATGGTCAGCACGAGGCCAACGGTGGCGCCTACGAGCACCGCGACCACCACGTCGGGGCGGAGCGACGTCACGCGGTCCATGGTCCGGGCCCACGCGCGGCCCGCCCGGCGGGCCGGGCCGCGGGTCAGGAGCAGCGCGGAGAGCCCGCCCACCACGGTCAGGTAGAAGAGGTTGTTGGGGCCCGCCAGCAGGCCCCGAGGCTCGAGCAGGGTCAGGCTGATGAAGTAGGCAGCCGCCGCCCCCAGCAGCGAGAACAGCCCGCTCGCGACGGCGGAGCCCAGGCGCTCGTCCGACGCGCCGACGTGGCGCTCCTCGCCCTTGCTCACGTCGCCCTGTCCTCTACGCTCGGCGGCCGCGCGGTTCACGAGCCCTCCCAGACAGCTTCCAGCGCTTCTGCCAGGGTACCCGCACCACGCACGCGCTCGGAAGACCTGGGTCCGACCACGTGGTGGAAGCCCGCCCGCTCGGCCTCCTGCACACGCCTCGCCAGCTGGCTCACGCTGCGCAGCTCGCCGGCGAGTCCGACCTCACCTACCAGCGCCGTGGACTCGGCGACGGGGCGGTTCGTTACGGCGGAGTAAGCGGCGACCGCCACGGCCAGGTCGGCCCCAGGGTCCGTGACGCGCAGGCCACCAGCCACGTTCACGTAGACGTCCAGTCCTTCGAGCGGCAGGCCCAGCCTGCGCTCCAGGACGGCCAGCACCACGTCGACGCGACGCTGGTCCAGGCCCTGGACGACGCGCCTGGGGGCGGCGTAAGGGCTCTTCGACGCCAGCGCCTGCACCTCGAGCAGGAGCGGCCGCTGGCCCTCGAGCACCGCGGCCACCACCGAGCCGGGCACGCCGTGCGGGCGCTCGGCCAGGAACGCGACCGACGGGTTCGCGACCTCCTTGAGCCCCTCGGAAGTCATCTCGAAGACGCCCACCTCGCCGGTGGCGCCGAAGCGGTTCTTGAGCGAACGCAGGACCCTGAGGTCGCCGGCCGACTCCAGAGCCAGCGTCGCGTCGACCATGTGCTCGACCACCTTCGGGCCCGCGACGGTGCCTTGCTTGGTGACGTGCCCGATGAGGACCAGGGCAGCGCCTGACTCCTTGGCGGCGCCTATGAGGACGGCGGTGGAGTCGCGCACCTGGGCCAGGGCGCCGGGCACGCCGCCATCACCCAGCGTCATGGTCTGGATGGAGTCCACGATCGCCAGCCGGGGCCGCCGCGCCCGCAGGTAGGCCGCTACGGCCTCGGCCTCCGTCTGGCGGGTCAGCGCCAGGCCGTCGCCCACCCGCAGGCGGTCTGCTCGCAGGCGCACCTGCAGCGGAGACTCCTCGCCCGCCACGTAGAGGACGTCGGCCCCTGTTGCGGCCGCGAACGCCGCCAGCTGCAACAGGAGCGTGGACTTGCCGATGCCCGGTTCGCCCGTCAAGAGCACGGCGGAGCCGGCGACGAAGCCGCCTCCCAGGACGCGGTCCACCTCCACGGCGCCGGAGGGGAAGCGCGCCGGCGCGTCGCCCTCGATGCCGAGCAGCGCGAGGGTCTGCGCCGGCACGGCGTCCCGTGGCCCCCGCGCGGGAGACAGCGCCTCGTCCTCGACGACGGTGCCCCACGAGCCGCAGCGGGTGCAGCGGCCCAGCGGGGCTGGGCTCTTGGCGCCGCACTCCGTGCAGACGTAAGCGCTGGCTACGCGGGCCAAGGCTCGTCCCCGGCGGTGGGAGGTCGCATGCCGCGCAGCGTACCGAACGTGTCGGGGTAGGACCGTGGTGGAGACGGCAGAAACTGGTGGAGCCAGGGCGCCGTCAGACCAGCGGTACCGGGCGTGCGAAGACGGGCTTGCCTTCCTCGATCGTGACGAGGAGCGGCTCGTCCGAGCCATGGGCGAGGATCTCGAGGGACAGCGGGTCCTCTATGTACTCGCGCATGACGGCGCGTAGCGGCCTGGCGCTCTCGCCGGCGGGCAGCTTGTCGACGAGGAACTCGGCCACCTCCTTGGCGAACGTCACGTCTATGTCACGACCGGCGAGCTCGTGCCTGATCTCCTCGAGCGCCTGCTTGGCGATCTCCACGATGTGGTCACGCGCGAACGTGTCGAACGCGATGACCTCGTCGAGCCTATCGAGGAACTCGGGGGTGAAGAGGTTCTTGAGCGGGGCGTCGTGGCCCTGGCCGCTGTCCTCCTGGAAGCCGACGGTGCCGCCCCGATTGAACCCGGTGTTGCTGGTCATGATCAGGATCACGCGCCTGAAGTCCACGGTGCGACCCAGCCCGTCGGTGAGCCGGCCGTCGTCGAGCACCTGCAAGAAGGTGTTGTAGATGTCCGGGTGCGCCTTCTCGATCTCGTCGAGCAGCACCACGCTGAACGGCTGCCGCCTGACGGCCTCGGTGAGCCTGCCGCCCTGCTCGTGCCCGACGTACCCGGGCGGTGCGCCGATCAGCTTGCTGATGGAGTGGGACTCCTGGAACTCGCTCATGTCCAGCCGCACCAGCGCGCGCTCGCTGCCGAACAGGAGCGACGCCAACTGCTTGGCCAGGAAGGTCTTGCCGATGCCGGAGGGGCCCACGAACAGGAACGACGCGGCCACCCGGGTGCGGCCGCCCAGGCCTACGCGGGAGCGCCGCAGGGCGGCGCCGAGCGCCTTGATCGCCCGGTCCTGGCCGACCACCTTGTGCCGGAGGTCCTCCTCGATGTTGGCGAGCTTGCTGTCGTCCTGGTCGTCGACGTAGATGCCGCCCCAGGAGTCGACGACGGCCTCGAGGTCGGCCCGCCCCACGATGGGCGTGCCGTCCTCCTCCTCGATGACGGGGAAGCCGAGCGACTTGTTCAGGCGCGTGCGCGAGGCCGCCTCGTCGATGAGGTCTATGGCCTTGTCGGGGAAGTTGCGCCCCGGGAGGCTCCTCTCGCCGTAGCGCACCGCCATCTGCAGCATCTCATGCGGGATGACCACGCCGTGGTGCGCCTCGTACTTCTCCCGCAGTCCCACGAGGATCTCGAGCGACTCCTCCGGCGTGGGCTCGAGCACGATGACGGGCTGGAAACGCCGCTCCAGCGCAGCGTCCTTCTCGATGTAGCGGTGGTACTCGCCCGTGGTCGTGGCGCCGATCACCTGGATCTCGCCCCGCGACAGCGGCGGCTTGAGGATGTTGGCCGCGTCCAAGGTGCCCTCGGCGCCGCCGGCTCCGACGAGTGTGTGGAGCTCGTCGATGAAGGCGACGACACGGGCGCTGCGGAGCTCCTCGATGATCTGGCGGAGGCGCTCCTCGAACTCGCCGCGGTACTTGGTGCCGGCGACCACGTTGGAGAGGTCGATGGACAGCACGCGCACGCCGCCCAGGTTCGGCGGGACCCGCCCCTCGACGATCGCCTGTGCCAACCCCTCGACGATCGCCGTCTTGCCCACGCCGGGCTCGCCGATGAGGACGGGGTTGTTCTTCGTCCGCCGGCTGAGGATCTGGATGACGCGCCTGATCTCCTCGGTGCGGCCGATCACGGGATCGAGCTTGCCATCCTGAGCGGCCTTGGTGAGGTCGCGGGCGTACTCGTCTAGGAACGGCGTGTTGACGGACTCCGCCTGGTTCTTGGGGTCGGCGGCCGCCAGGATGCGCCACCTGACGGTGTCGACGTCGCGCGTCAGCTCCTGCAGGATGCGATAGGCGACGCCGTCGCCCTCGCGGATGATGCCGAGGAGGATGTGCTCGGTGGCGATGACGTTGGAACCCAGGCTGCGGGCCTCGCTGCCCGCCAGCTCCATGACGCGGCGCGCGCGCGGGGTGATGGAGGCGGCCTCGTTACGCGGCAGGCCGTCGCCGCGGCCGACCATGCTCTCGACCTGCGTACGGAAGCCGTCAAGCGTGCCGCCGAACTCGGCGAGCACCTTCGAGGCGGTGCCGCCCTCGCGCATCAGGCCGAGCAGCAGGTGCTCCGGGCCGATCATCGCGTGGCCCAGCTTGCTGCCCTCTTCTCTTGCGAAGTGGAAGACCAGCCGGGCTCTGTCGTCGTAGCGGTTCAAGCGATCCTCCGCGCTGCCGGCGCTCTTACGAATGCGAGGACACGTTCACGGCGCTGTAAAAGCGCCCTCCGGGCCTGGTGCTATAGTACCCGTCTGCCCGTGAGCCGGGCACGACATTCATTACGATTGCGCCGTCCGGCTTTAAGCGACACCTAATCGTCGGGCGCCACGTACAGGGGCACGGATGCTGCTACAGGAGATCGTCTTCACCCTGGACCGCTTCTGGTCTGACAGGGGTTGCGTCATCGCGCCGCCCCACGACACCGAGGTCGGAGCGGGCACCTTCTACCCCACGACCTTCCTCAGGTCGCTCGGTCCCGACCCCTGGCGAGTGGCCGGGCTGGCCCCCAGCCGCAGGCCCGTCGACGGCCGCTACGGCGCTAACCCCTACCGGTTCCAGTACTTCTATCAGTACCAGGTCGTCCTCAAGCCCTCACCCAAGGACGTCCAGCAGGTGTACCTGGAGTCGCTCGGTGCGCTCGGCATCGACTTCCGCGACCACGACATGCGCTTCGTGGAGGACAACTGGGAGTCGCCGACGCTGGGCGCCTGGGGCCTGGGCTGGGAGGTCTGGATGGACGGGATGGAGATCACCCAGTTCACCTACTTCCAGCAGGTGGGTGGCCTGGACTGCCGCCCCGTCTCGGTGGAGCTCACCTACGGCCTGGAGCGGATAGGCATGTACCTGCAGGGCGTCTCCCACGCCTTCGACCTAAGAATGTCGCGAGACGTGACGCTGGGCGAGCTGCGGCGCGAGTTCGAGGTGCAGCACTCCCGCTACAACTTCGAGGCGTCCGACCCAGAGCTCCAACGCGAGCTGTTCGACCGCTACGAGGCGGAAGCGCGGCGCCTGCTGGAGGAGGGCCTGCACCAGCCCGCGTACGAGTTCGTCATGAAGAGCTCCCACGCGTTCAACCTCCTCGACGCTCGCGGCGTCCTGTCGCACGCTGAGCGGCAGGCGTACGTGCAGAGGGTGAGGCGGCTGGCGGAAGCCAGCGCCCGCGCCCACGTCGCTCCCCGGGAGCCCGCCATGGAGGGCGCGTGAGCCGCGACCTTCTGTTCGAGATCGGCACCGAGGAGCTGCCCGACTGGTACGTGACGGACGGCTCGAGGTCGCTCGGCGCGTTGCTGCAGGAGCGGATGCAGGCGGTGGGACTGGGACCCTCTGCGGTGACCGTCTACGCGACGCCCCGGCGGCTGGCGGTCGTCGCCACAGGGGTCCCGGAGAGAAGCGCCCAGCGGGTGACGGAGCGGCGCGGGCCCAGCGCCGCGGTCGCCTTCGACGCAGCCGGCGCGCCCACCAGGGCGGCGGAGGCGTTCGCGAGCTCCTCGGGCGTGAGCGTCGGCTCGCTACAGCGGCGCCAGACCGACCGCGGTGAGTACGTCTACGCGCAGGTGGTCAGCGGGGGCGAGCCGGCGGCGGCCGTGCTGCCCGACCTGCTCGCGACGCTGGTGGCCGATCTGCCCGCCCCGCGCAAGATGCGGTGGGCCGACGTCGAGACGCCGTTCGTCAGGCCGGTGGCGTGGCTGACGGCCCGGCTGGAAGAAGAGACGCTGCCCGTGCGGGCCGCCGGCGTCGGGGCCGGCGGGGCCACGCGGGGGCACCGCTTCCTGGCCCCAGGCGAGGTGGCCATCTCACGGCCGGCTGCGTACGCCGAGGCGCTGCGCGAGGCCTGGGTGCTGGCGGACGAAGCCGAGAGGCGCGAGGCCACGCGTGCGGCCGTGGCGGAGCTGGCCGGCTCGCAGGGGCTGACGCCGGTGGAAGACCCGGCGCTGCTCACGGAGGTAGGGAACCTCATCGAGTGGCCGTTCCCCATCCTGGGCCGGTTCTCCGCCGATTACCTCGAGCTGCCCGACGAGGTGCTGTTGGCCGTGATGGTCAAGCACCAGCGGTTCTTCCCGCTCCGGAGTGCCGACGGGTCGCTCGCCGCGGCCTTCGTTGGGGTGGCGAACAACCGCGTGTCGGACGAGGCCGTGGTGAGGCGGGGCTACGAGGACGTGCTGGCTGGCCGGCTCTACGACGCGCGTTTCTTCTGGCGCGCTGACCGCGAGCGCTCGCTCTCCCAGCACGCCTGGTCGCTCACCGGCATCGCGTTCCAGCGCGACCTGGGCTCGATGGCGGACAAGACCTCCCGCGTCGCCTCCGGCGCCGAGGCCGTCGCGGACGCTGTCGACCTGAGCCAGGAGGCGCGGGCGGCCCTGGTCGCCGCCACGCCGCTGTTCAGGGCGGACCTGGCGACGCAGATGGTCTACGAGTTCCCGGAGCTCGAGGGGGTCATGGCGCGTGCGTACGCGCTGGCGGAGGGGCAGCCAGAGCCGGTGGCCGACGCCCTGATGGGCGGTGTGATGCCCAAGGGGCCGGACGACCCGCTACCGCCCACGGAGGCCGGCGCCGTGCTCGCCGTCGCCGATCGCCTCGACAAGCTCGTCGGCTTCTTCGCCCTGGGCAAGCGTCCGTCCGGCTCCGCCGACCCGTTCGGACTGCGCCGTGACGCCCACGGTCTCGTGAGGGTGCTGGCGGCCAGGGGCTGGCGCGCCTCGGTCCCGACCCTGGTGGAGGCCGCGGCCGCGGCCTACAGGGGCGGGCCGGTGGCCGTGGACGCCGGCACGTTGGACGAGGTCGCGGGGTTCGTCTGGGACCGCGTCGCCGCGCTCCTCGACGAGCGCGGCCTGAGGACGCAGGTGATAAGGGCGGCGGTCGAGGGCAGTCACACGGTGCTGGGCGCGCTGCGGCGCGGCGCGCTGCTCTCGCGGCTCGAGGAGACGGCGGGGTTCACCGACCTGATGGCTCTCTACAAGCGCGCCGCCAACCTCGCCGAGCGCTACGAGGGCGCCGTCGACGAGGACCCGGTGGACGCCGTCGATCCTACGCTGTTCGCCTCGCAGCAGGAGGAGGCGCTGCAGGCAGCGTTGCCGGCCGGGGCGAGCGGCGCGACCGCGCTGTTGGCTGCCGCGGTCGCCGCGTTGCCGCCGCACGACCCGGCGCACGGCGCGGGCGCGCTGACTGCGGTGGAGGTCGCCCTCGAGCCGGGGCTGTCCGACCTGCTGAGCCTGAAGGCGCCGCTGGACGCCTACCTGGACGGGGTCCTGGTGATGGCCGAGGACGAGAAGCTGAGGCGCAACCGCCTGGCGCTGTTGGCGGCCGTGGTACACCCCCTGAGGCGCCTCGGGGCGCTCGAGCACCTGGCCGGCTAGCCGGAACGTCTAACCCGAAGGCCACGAGGAACGAGCACCCCGGGAGGACCGGGGTGCTCGTCTTGCGTCTGGCTGGTGCCGAAGGTGGGACTTGAACCCACACGTCCTCACGGACATACGACCCTGAATCGTACGCGTCTACCAGTTCCGCCACTTCGGCAGGCTCGCCGCCGCGCGGGTGAGCGCGGGCGACAGCCGGTGACCCGGTCGGGTCTGGCGGCAGCCAGGGGCCGTGCCCGCCGCGCCGGCAAGTAGGGAGTGTACCACGCCGGTACCGGGGCGCCGCAAGCCGGTCGGCCCGGCTTATCCTCGTTCGCGTGGGTGCCTCGCGATGAGGGAAGACGTGGCCGCCAGGCCCGTCGCGCTGGTCACCGGAGGCGCCAGCGGGATCGGCCTCGCCATCGTCGAGAGGCTGGTCAGCGACGGCATGGAGGTCGTCGCGACCGACCTGCCTGGCGACGCCGGCCGCGCGACCGCCGAGGGGGCCGGAGCGTGGTTCGTGGGAGCCGATCTCACGCAGGAGGGGGCGTGCGCTGCGGTCGTGGAGCGAGCCGTTGGAGCCAAGGGGAGGCTCGACGTGCTCGTCTGCTGCGCCGGCTACCAGCACATCAGCTCCCTGCCCGACTTCCCCGAGGACCGTTGGCGGCACATGCTCGAGCTCATGCTCACCGCGCCGTTCCTTCTCACCAAGCACGCCTGGCCCCACCTGACCGCCAGCGACAGGGGGCGCATCGTCCACGTCGGCAGCGCCCACAGCCTGACCGCCAGCCCCTACAAGGCGGCGTACGTCAGCGCCAAGCACGGGCTGGTGGGGCTGGCGCGCACCACCGCCCTCGAGGGCGGGCCGCACGGCGTCACCTGCAACGTCGTCGCCCCCGCCTACACCCACACGCCGCTCGTGACGGCGCAGGTGGCCGACCAGGCGCGCACGCGCGGCATCTCCGAGGCGGAGGTCGAGGCCCAGGTCTTCCTCGGAGCCGTCGCCATCAAGCGGATGCTCGAGCCCGCCGACGTCGCCGGGCTCGTCTCCTACCTCGTCAGCGAGGCGGCGTGGGGTGTGACGGGGACCGTCCACTCCATCGACCTGGGCTGGACGGCGAGCTGAGGGCGGACCGCCAAGCGCTCACTCCAGCCATAGCAGCCTGCCGTCCTCCAGGAACGGTTCGCCGTCGACGCTGACGCTGCCGCCGTCCCGGAGGTCGCAGACCAGGTCCCAGTGGATCGCGCTGTCGTTGACGCCCCCCGTCGACTCGTAGGACCTGCCCAGGGCGAGGTGAACGGTGCCGAGGATCTTCTCGTCGTACAGCGTCTTGAGGGTGGGCACGCGGATGTGTGGGTTGGTGCCGATGCCGATCTCCCCGAGGTACCTCGCGCCGGCGTCGGTGGCGAGCTGAGCGTCGAGCACCTCCTGGCCCTTGTCGGCGGTGGCCTCCACCACCTGGCCCGCCTCGAAGCGCAGGCGGACGCCCTCGACCACCGAGCCCTTGACACCGCTGGGGACGGTGAAGGTGATCACGCCGAAGGCGCTGTCCTCCAGCGGGCTCGTGAACACCTCGCCCGAGGGCATGTTGCGTCGGCCGTCGGAGTTGGCCCACGGCCGGCCCTTCACGCTCAGCGTCAGGTCCGTGCCTGGGCCCCGCAACGTGATGACGTCTGCGCTCGCGAGGCGGTCGACGAGGGCCTGTTGGCGCCTGCCCAGCTCCAGCCACCGCGCAGCGGGGTCGTCGTCGAACAGGAACATCGCATCGAACACGAAGCGCTCGAAGGCGTCCGATGACATCTGCGCCTCCTGTGCGGCCGCCGGCGTGGGGAAGAGGGTGGTCACCCAGCGGGTGTGCTCCACACGGCGTCTGCCCACCGGTGCGTTGCGCCTGTCGAGAGCCGCCAGCCGGCGACGGTCGACCTCCTGCAGCTCCCGCGAGTTCGTCTGCGCCGCTACGTTGATGAAGGCGTCCATCGCCTCCATCTCGCGCAGCTGCACGGTCGCCTCCGAAGCGAGCAGTTCGTCCGTTGCCAGCTCGAGCACATCGCGGACCGCCTGCGGGTAATGCAGCCGCAGGAACGGCTCCCCGCCCGCCTCCAGCACGGCCCGCGACAGCGGCCGGGCGAGGTCTACCGCGGCCAGGTCCACGCTCAGCATGACCTTGTCGCCGGGAGCGACCCTCACGCAGTAGCCCGCCAGCAGCCGGGCGTAGGCCGCCAGCGGCAGATGGCCCCCGGTCACGCGCGCGCCTCCACAGGGCGGCCGTCACTAGCTGCCAGACGTACGGGGGAAGCGCTGCTGTAGTGACTCACGAGTGCGATGCTAACCGGCCTATCATGCCGCGTGACAGGTGACCGGCTGCAGAAGGTGATGGCCCGCGCCGGCATCGCGAGTCGTCGCAAGGCCGAGGAGCTCATCGCCGCCGGCAGGGTGACCGTGAACGGTCGCGTGGCCGTCCTCGGGGACAGGGTGGGCGCTGGCGACGACGTGCGGCTCGACGGTCGCCCGGTGGCCACACCGAAGGACCACGTCACGTACATGCTCAACAAGCCCGCCGGCTACGTCTCCACCACCAGCGACGAGCGCGGCCGCCCGACGGTCATGGAGCTCGTGCCGTCATCTCCCGGCCTCCATCCGGTGGGAAGGCTCGACCTGGAGTCGGAGGGCCTACTGCTCCTCACCACGGACGGTGACCTCACCCTGTCCCTCACCCACCCGCGCTACGGGCACGAGAAGGAGTACCGCGTGTGGACCGCACCCGAGTACGTCCCGGACGAGGTCGTGGCGAAGCTGGCGGCCGGCGTCGATCTCGAAGACGGGCCGGCGGCGGCGTCCGCGAGGCGCGTGCCGGGAGGCGCGGTGCTGGTCCTCCGGGAGGGCCGCAAGCGGCAGGTGCGGAGGATGTTCGCCGCCCTGGGGTTCGAGGTCGATCGCCTCGTCAGGACCCGGATCGGTTCGCTGGAGCTGGGCGACCTGCCGCCCGGCGGGCACAGGCGGCTCGGCGCGGAAGACCTCGAGCGCCTCGGAGCGACGGAACCCCTGGTATGATCGCCGCGTCCGGCCGCGGCCGGACGCGAGTACCACCCCGGAGCGACAGATGACTGACGGTAGCCACTTCCGGCCGGGCCCCGGCCAAGTCCAGATCTCACGAGCCGACATCCATGAGCGGATCCAGGAGCTCGGCGCGGAGATCCGCCGGGATCATCAGGGCCAGGACCTCCACTTGATCTGCGTTCTGAACGGTGCTTTCATCTTCATGGCCGACCTCGTGCGCGCCATCGACATGCCGCTCTCTGTCGACTTCCTGTCGGTATCGAGCTACGGGTCAGGCACCAAGACGTCGGGGCGCGTGAAGCTGATCAAGGACCTCGACCTGCCCATCGCCGGCAAGCACGTCATCCTCGTCGAGGACATCGTCGACACGGGCATCACGATGGACTACCTGCTGCGCTACCTGCAGAACCACCAGCCCGCGAGCGTGAAGGTTGCGGCGCTCCTCTCCAAGCCGTCACGGCGCCAGGTCGACGTGCCCGTCGACTACCTCGGTTTCACGATCGACGACGCGTTCGTCTACGGCTACGGCCTCGACGTGGACCACCGGTACCGCAACCTCCCGTTCGTCACCAGCCAGGAGGGCTGATGCGTCTCACGGGCCGCCGTTGAGGTACCGGTCCAGGCGACTGGCGCTGATGGTGCTGGCGCTGCTGGCGGGCGCCCTGGCCACCCTGTCGGTGTCCTCCGCCCTCCGGGACGTCGAGCCTCCACGCCTCTACTACGAGGTCGAGAACCGCCTCCCGGTCGGCGCCAGCGCCCTGCTCTTCGTCAGCGCCAACGAGCCGGTCACGTACGTGGTGAGCTACGCCGGCGACGACTTCCGTGCGGTCGACCAGGACCATACCTTCGTCCTGGACGTAGCTCCCGGCGTCAACGAGGCGTCCGTCGCCGCCACTGACGCCTCCGGCAACGAGACCGTCGTCACCGTGCCCATCACCGGCATCGAACCGGTGCGAGTGCGGGTCGACGTCGCGGAGAGGGTGCGAGCCGGGGACCCGCTGGGCGTGTTGATAGACGTGAGCGACGACGGCGCGGGCGTGACGGGCGTGGGCGCGACCTTCGCCGACGCCCCGGTGAGGCTCCTCGAGACGGCCGACGGCTACCGCGCCGTTGTCCCGACCCCGTTCGAGGTGGAGGAGAGCGCGGCCGACCTGATCGTTGACGTGACAGACGAGTTCGGGCGCCATGTGTCGAGCGCGCACCACGTCGTTCTCGACCCGCTCCCGGTCAGCGTCGAGCAGTTGCGGATCCCGGCCAGCGTCCTGTCCGCGGTCACGCCCGAGGCCCAGGCGCAGGAGCGCCAACTGATGGAAGAGGGCGTGGCCGCGGGCGGCGGGCCACCGAAGTGGACAGAGCCCTTCCTCATGCCCATCACCGGGACCGAGACGAGCGGCTTCGCCGACGCCAGGCGTTACGCCGAGGGTGGCCCGGTCTCCTACCACAACGGCCTGGACCTGGCCGCTCCCATGGGCACGCCGGTGCACGCGACCAACGACGGTGTCGTCGTCGTGGCGGGACAGTACGCCGTGAAGGGCGGTTGGGTGATGCTGGATCACGGGTTCGGCGTCTACAGCCACTACTTCCACATGAGCCGCGTCGACGTCGAGCCGGGCCAGCGCGTAGCCCGGGGCGACGTGATAGGCCTGGTGGGCACCACCGGCCTGTCCACCGGCCCTCACCTGCACTGGGAGATGCGTCTCGACCTCGCTCCCAGCAACCCGCTGCTGTGGGCGGACAAGGTCTGGCCGTGACCTTGTGGGCCGTGGTGTTGGCCACGGCCGGGGTGCTGCTTAGCGGCGGGGCGGCTCAGGCCCAGCAGTCGACGCGCGCCTCCACCGCCGTGGCGGCCGACCAGCCGGCGCCCGAGCACGTCGTCTGGTACGAGGTCTTCGTGAGGAGCTTCCAGGACTCGGACGCCGACGGCATCGGAGACCTGAGGGGCCTCACCGGGCGGCTCGACTACCTCTCCGACCTTGGCATCGGCGGCATCTGGCTGATGCCCATCTACCCCAGCCCCAGCTACCACGGCTACGACGTCACGGACCTCACCGCGGTGAACCCGGACTACGGCACCCTGGCTGACCTCGAAGACCTCCTCGACGCGGCGCATGCCCGCGGCATGAGGGTGATCCTCGACTTCGTTCCGAACCACACCTCCGATCGGCACCCGTGGTTCCAGGCGGCCCTGGCGGGCGAGCCGTTGTACCGCGACTTCTACGTCTGGTCCGACGACCCGCCTGACTGGCGCGGCGCGCTGGGTGGCCCGGCCTGGCACAGCGCCGGAGGCTCGCACTACCTGGGCCTGTTCGCCCCGTCGATGCCTGACCTCAACCACCGGAACGAGAGGGTCGTCGAGGAGGTGTTGGGTGCCGCAGCGTTCTGGTTGGGCCTGGGGGTAGACGGCTTCCGGCTCGATGCGATCCAGCACCTCGTCGAGTCCCCTGACGGCGTGATCGCCAACGCCCCCGAGAACTACGCCTGGGTGGAGAGGTTCCAGCGCTTCGTGCACGAGGTCGCGCCCGACGCCGTGGTGATGGGGGAGACCCAGACCGACATGCCCGCCATCGTGCGCTACCACAGGGACGCCGGCCTGCACATGTCGCTCGACTACCCCTTGTGGCGCTACCTGAGGGCGGCCATCCAGGGACGTAGCGCGACGGACCTCGCGTTCGCGCTCGAGCAGGAGACGTCCCTCTACCCGGAGGGCGCCGCGCGGGCGACCTTCACCGGCAACCACGACGTGACCCGCCTGGCCTCGCAGCTCTCGATCCCTCGCCGGGACGAGCGACGGGTACGGCTGGCGGCGTCGCTCCTGCTGACGCTGCCGGGAACGCCGTTCATCTACTACGGCGAGGAGCTAGGCATGCCCGACGGCCCCGGCACGCTCGACGTCGAGAAGCGCACCCCCATGCGTTGGCAGCCCGGCCGGGGGGTCGGGTTCTCAACGGCCACACCGTGGACCGACCCTGGACCCGACCTGCCCGGCGTCAGCGTCTCGGAGCAAGCCGCGGAGCAGGGCTCGGTCCTCGAGCACTACCGGACGCTCATCGGGTTGCGAAACGAGCATCCGGCGCTCCATCGCGGCGACACGCGGGTGCTCGCGAGTGGCGCCTCGGCCCTCCTGGCGCTCGAGCGCACCGCCGGAACCGAGACCCTCTACGTGCTCGCCAACCTCGGCGCCCGCGACCTCGAGACCCGGGCCCTGCCTGCCGGCGCTTACACGGACCTGGTCTCTGGGGCGGCCTTCGCGGGCGTCGTGCCGGGCCTGAGCGTGCTCGTGTTGCGCCCCGACCAGAACCACCGCTGAGCTCGCGCCGAGCCCTCCTGGCCGCGCCCCGGCATACCTTTCGGCCCCGCTTATACTTGCCCCTCATGGAAGCGAACTCCCACCGGGCCCGCGTGTTCTCCGGCATCCAACCGACCGGGGTGCTACACCTCGGCAACTACGTCGGGGCCCTGAAGCAGTGGGTGGCGGGGCAAGACCAGCGCGAGAACGTGTTCTGCGTCGTCGACCTGCACGCCCTCACCATCCCGGAAGCCGTGGACCCGGCCGCGCTGCGCGACAGGGTGCGGTCGACGGCGGCTCAGTTCCTCGCGGCCGGCGTGGACCCCGAGCGCAGCATCATCTTCGTGCAGTCGCACGTGCGGGAGCACTCGGAGCTGTCCTGGCTGCTCTCGTGCGTGACCCCGCTCGGCTGGCTGTACCGCATGACCCAG
>JBDZWC010000078.1:0-14351 GCA_040256005.1 Deinococcaceae bacterium
ATCGAGGGTCGCGGGCCGGGCCAGCCGCGGGTGGGCCACCCGGTCGGTCGCGGCCCCGAGCTCCGCGGCGCGCGCCGCGAGGCTCCCGGCCCGCCGCTCCCGCGCCCTCGCACGCTTACCGTGGCGCGCCAGCTCGGCCGCGACTCGCTCCAGTCGCTCGGCCTCGCGGCGTGCCTGAGCCGCTCGCTGGAGACGGGAGGCGTTCGCCGCGGTCCGTAGCTTCGCGGCTCGCTCGTACCCGCCACTCACGCGCCGCAGGTCGCCCGCCTCCAGGAACAGGGTCTCCGTCGTAGCGGCAGACAGCAGCGCCCTGTCGTGGCTCACGACGACGCAGGTACGAGCCCGCCGCACCAGGTACTCCTCGAGCCAGACCCGACCGCCGATGTCGAGGTGGTTCGTGGGCTCATCCAGGAGCAGCACGTCGGCGGGCGCGGCGAGCACGGTGGCCAGGGCGAGGCGCCGGAGCTGGCCCGCCGACAGTTCGGCGACTGGTGCCTCCCACGACGATGCCGGGAACCCCAGGGCATGGAGCACCTCACGCAGCTCGGATTCCGCCGCGTAGCCCCCCAGCCGTTCGTGCTCCTCCAGGGCGTGAGCGTGGTCCGCGGCGGCGCCCAGCAGACCGCGCGAGAGCCGTGCCTCGGCGTCGCGCATGCGGGCCTCGGCCGCTCGCACCTCCAGCATGGCCGCCGAGGCGACCTCGATGACCGTGAGGTTCGCAGGGCGCGCGCTGGATTGCGGCAGATGGGCGACTCGCACGCCTGGCGCCCGTACTACCGAGCCCTCGGCCGGTGCCGTCGTCCGCGCCAGTAGGGCCAGCAGGGTGGACTTGCCGGCCCCGCTGCGGCCCACGAGGCCCAGCCTGTCGCCCGCGACGACCTCGAGGCTCACGCCCGAGAGCAGGGGAGGGGCCTCCGGGGCTCCGGGCCGCGGCACCCCGGCGCCGGCGACCCTGAGCAACAGGCCCGGGGCGGAGAGCCGGGAGGTCGTGCGGCCGCGGTCGCGGTCCATGGTCACCACCGTATGCTGGCAGGTCGTGAAACGCTTCGTGGGCCGTGGGGCGAACGAAGGCTTCGTCTGCGCCGTCTGCGGGGCGAGCGTGAGGCCGCTGGGACAGGGCTCGTACCGCAACCACTGCCCTGCCTGCCTCAGCTCGCTGCACGTTGACGTCAACCCGGGCGACCGGGCCAACGACTGCGGCGGCGTGATGGACGCCGTCGGAGCCGAGCTGTCAGGCAAGAAGGGCTGGGTCATCGTGCACCGCTGCCGGGTCTGCGGGGAGGTGCGCCGCAACAAGGCGGCGCTCGACGACCCCGACCAACCGGACGACCTCGACGCGCTCGCCCGGCTCGCGGCGGGAGCGGCTCCGCCGGACCGGTAGTAGACTCTCGCGCATGGCATACCGGGACCTGCGGGTCACCCGCGAGGGCCACGCCCTGCGGATCGCGATCGACAGGCAGCACGTGCTCAACGCGCTTAGCCCGTATACGCTCGCGGAGCTGGCGTCCGTCCTGTCGGCGCAGGCGACCGACGACGACGTCAGAGCCGTGCTCATCACCGGCGAGGGCAGGGGCTTCAGCGCCGGGGCCGACCTCGCCGAGACGCCGGTCGACGGCGACATAGGGGCGTTCCTCGAGCGCGGCTACCACCCTGTCGTGCGGGCGATCGTCGATCTCGAGAAGCCGGTCGTCGCAGGAGTCAACGGGGTCGCGGCGGGCGCCGGCCTGAGCCTCGCCGTGGCGTGCGACCTCAGGGTGGCGTCAGAAGCGGCCGTCTTCGCGTTGGGCTTCACCGGCATCGGACTGGTGATGGACGCCGGCAGCAGCTTCCACCTGCCGCGCCTGATCGGCGTCGGGCGCACCATGGACCTGGCGCTCGGGAACAGGCGGTTGGTGGCGGAGGAGGCGCGCGCGATCGGGCTCGTCGAGCGACTGCTGCCGGCGGACGGCTTCCCCGAGGCGGTATGGGACCTGGTCAAGGGGCTGGCGGAAGGGCCGACGTTGAGCTACGCGCTCGTGAAGCGCCAGCTGCAGGCGACCTTGGACAACGACCTGGAGGCCCAGCTCGCGCTCGAAGCCGGCGCCCAGTCCCGCGCCGCCTCGAGCCGCGACGCCCGCGAGGGCGTGACGGCCTTCCGGGAGAAGCGCCCTCCGCGCTTCGAGGGGGTCTGAGGGTGGCGTACGCCGACGTCCTGTTCCTGGGGTCCGTCTTGACGATGGACCCGGCGATGCCCCGGGCCTCGGCCGCCGCGGTGAGGGCCGGGAAGGTGCTCGCGGTCGGGTCGGCGACCCAGCTCCACGAACTCGCCGGACCGGACACGCGCGTCGTCGAGCTGGGTCGGGGCTGCCTGCTGCCCGGCTTCCATGACGCCCACCTGCACCTGACGCAGTACGGGCTTGAGGCTACGCAGCTCGACCTGTCCCGCACACCCACCTTCGATGCGGCGCTGGAGCTCCTCGCCACCAGGGCGGGAGCGCTGGGACCCGAGGAGCCGCTGCTGGCCACCGGCATGGCCCTCAACACCTGGGGCCTGGAGACGATCGGCAGGGCGGAGGCCGACGCCCTCGAGGCCGCGGTCGGCGGCCGCACGACGCTCATCAGCAGCCAGGACCACCACTCCAACTGGGCCAGCGGTGCCGTCCTGGCCGCCGCCGGTGTCAGGGACGACACCCCGGACCCGCCCGAAGGCGTGATCGTACGGGACGACAGCGGACGCGCCACGGGCTTGCTGCTCGAGAAGGCGCAGGCGCTCGCCGACGACGCCCTGCCAGCACCCACGCGGGCGGAGTTGCGGCGCGCGCTGCAGGACGCGGGCGCCTCCCTGGCCGCGCACGGCATCACAACGGTCCACCACATGGCCGCGGAGCCTCCCTCGTACTTCAGGGAGCTGGCCGCGGCGGCGTCGGTCGACGAGTACCCGCTGCGGGTGTGGGCCTGCATCCCGCACGCGCAGCTGGAGGCCGCGGCCGACATAGGCCTCGCCACCGGCCAGGGTGGCGGCAACTTCCAGGTGGGCGGCGCGAAGTTCTTCGCCGACGGAGCGCTCGGTAGCAGGACGGCCTGGATGCTCGAGCCCTACGCCGGGTCCGCCGGCGTGGGCATGGCCGTCGATGGACCCGAGGTCCTCGGTGAGCGCGTGCCGCTGGCGGTACGGTCCGGGTTCGCGCCGGTCGTGCACGCGATCGGCGACGCCGCGGTGAGAGCGGTGCTGGACGCGTTCGAGACGGTGGCCGCCGAGGCGGAAGGCGCCGGCCTGAGGCCGCGCCTTGAGCACGCCCAGCACATGCACCCCGCCGACGTCACCAGGGCCGGCGCGATGGGCGTGGTGGCCTCGATGCAGCCCATCCACCTGACGTTCGACGCCGTCGCCATCGCCCGGCTGCTGCCCGACCGCGTCACGCGCGCCTACCCGTTCCGGTCGCTGCTGCGGTCGGGCGCGCGGCTGGCTTTCGGGTCGGACGCCCCTGTGGCCTCGCCCGACGTCCCCACGGGGCTCAGGGCGGCGTGCCGACGCATGGGGGCCGACGGCAGCCGTCTCGCTCCTGCGGAGGCGATGGCGCCGGACGAGGCGCTGATTGCCTACACGGTCGGGGCGGCGTACGCGATCGGTTGGGAGGGGCGCTCGGGGAAGCTCACGCCCGGCTATGACGCCGATCTGGTCGTGCTGTCACACGATCCGTTGGTCAGCCTCGACGGCCTCGAGGTGGTGGCCACCATGAAAGCCGGGCGCTTCACCTACGGCGAGCCGTAGGCCGCGAGCTGCCTACGCCTCGCGACGCCAGACCGTCGTGCCGCCGAGCACGGCCTCCGATAGGTGGGGGTCTCCCCACGCGTACAGCGGGAGAAGAGCCTCCGAGCCGCTCACCACCAGGTAGTCGGCCTTGGCGCCTGCGGTGACTCGGCCCAGGTCCGGCCGGCCGAGAGCGTCGGCAGCATGCGCCGTGGCGCCCACCAGCGTCTCCTCCACGGTGAACCCGTAGACCGCCGTGGCCAGGTGCAGCGCGGGCAGCAGCGAGTACAGGGGGCTCGAGCCCGGGTTGTGGTCGCTCGCTACGGCCAGCTTGACGCCGCTGGTGCGGAACGTCCGCGCGGACGGGAGGCCGGCGCCGAGCAGCGCAGCGGCGCCGGGCAGCACCGTCGCCACCACGCCGGCTTCCGCCAGGGCCACCAGGTCGCTTTCCGTCGCGCGCTCCAGGTGGTCGGCCGAGAGCGCGCCCAGCTCGGCCAGGAGCCTGGCGCCGCCGGTCCGCGTGAGCTGCTCGACGTGCCCCTTGACGGGCAAGCTCGCTGCGGCCGCCGCCTCCAGCAGGCGCCTGGCCTCGTCAAGCTCGAAGGCGCCCCTGTCCACGAAGACGTCGAACGCGTCGGCCAGGCCGCTGGCGGCGGCCTCCGGGATCGTCTCGGAGGCGAAGCGCTCGACGTACGCCGAGCGGTCCACGCGCGGGTCAGGGACGTGTGCCAGCAGCGTCGTCGTGATGCGCTGGAAGCCTTCCTCGCCCAGCCGCCTCGCCACCTTGAGCTGCTTGAGCTCGTCCTCCGTCGTCAGGCCGTAGCCCGACTTGACCTCCAGGGTCGTCACACCTCCGCGCACGAAGGAGCGAGCCCGGATGCGCGCCTGATGCAGCAGCCGTTCCTCCGACGCCTGCCGCGTGGCGGCCACCGTGGCGTGGATGCCGCCGCCGGCCGCCAGGACCTCCTCGTAGTCCGCTCCCCTGGACCGGGCGACGTACTCGTCGACGCGGCTGCCGTCCCACACCAGGTGCGTGTGACAGTCGACGAGGCCGGGCAGGACGCCGCGTCCGCCCAGCTGCACCGGTGGCAGGTCGGCGTACTCCGGCGGCACGTCGTCCTCCCTGCCCACCCATGCGAACCTGTCGCCGTCAACGACGAAGGCCGCGCCACGGATGCGCTCGAAGGGGGTGTACAGCTCGGACACTCCCCTGACGAGGTAGGCGCCCCCTGAGGATCCCACTTGCCGACAGACCATACCGCAGGGGCGCTGATGCACGTCCTCGCGGTTCGCGGCGCCCGAGCGGGCGACAGGCGGTCTGGATGCGGGTAGCCTCTGTCGGGAGGTGTACGTGAGGCTCGTCGTCGGCTGCGCCCTGCTGCTCGTCGCCCTGGTCGGCTGCGCCGGAGGCGGCGACGTGCGTGTCGACGGCTCCTCGACCGTCTACCCGATATCCCTGGCGGTGGCCGAGGAGTTCTCGATCCTGAACCCGACAGCGAACGTCTCGGTCTCGTTCTCGGGGACGGGCGGAGGCCTGAGCAAGCTGTGCCGCGGCGAGATCGACATCGCGGGCGCGAGCCGCGTGATCGAGACGTCCGAGCTGGCGGCCTGCGCCGAGAACGGCATCGGCGTCATCGAGCTGCCGGTCGCCGCCGACGCCATCACGGTCGTCGTCCATCCGGAGGACGACTGGGCGGACTGCCTGGACCTGGGCGCGCTACGCGCCATATGGGAACCCGGGTCGAGCGTGACCACCTGGAGCGACGTGGAGCCCGGCTGGCCTGACGAGGAGATCGTCCTGTTCGGCCCGGGCGCGGACTCGGGGACGTTCGACTACTTCACGGAGGCCGTCAACGGGTCAGCCGGCGCCACCCGCACCGACTTCTTCCCGAGCGAGGACGACAACGTGCTGGTGCAGGGGGTGAGGAGCGACAGGTTCGCTCTGGGCTACTTCGGCTTCGCCCACTACGCCGAGAACCGAGGTGCGGTGAGGGCGGTGGCTGTGGACGGCGGCGACGGGTGCGTGCTTCCGACGCCGGAGACGATCGAGGCGAACTCCTACAGCCCGCTGTCCAGGCCCCTGTTCGTCTACGTCGCGACCCGATCGCTGGAGAAGGAGGCCGCCGCCGAGCTGGCCGCGTTCTACCTGAGCGACGAGGCTCGCGGGCTCGTCTCCGGCAGCGGCTACGTGGCGTATCCAGACCAGGTCTACGAGGCGGCGACGGCGCGCCTGGCGAACCGCGTGACGGGCTCCGCGTTCCAGGACTTCGAGCCGGGTGACTCGGTGCTGGGGGCCGTGCGGGCGCGGTGAGGAAGGCCGAGACATGCGCCTGAGGGCCGGCGCGCGTGCCAGGGAGCGCCTGTTCGGCGGAGCGCTGCTGGCCCTCGCGTGCCTGTCGGTGCTCACGACGGCGGGCGTCGTCGCCGTGCTGGTGTTCGAGGCGACGACGTTCTTCTCCGACCCCCTGGTGAGCCTGAGAGAGTTCTTCACGGGCAGACAGTGGACGCCGCTCTTCGCAGACCAGCGGTTCGGCATCCTCCCGCTCCTGACCGGCACCATGATGGTGACCGGCATCGCGCTCGTCGTCGGCGTTCCCCTCGGGCTCATGAGCGCCGTCTACCTCTCCGAGTTCGCCACGGCCCGCAGGCGCAGACGCGTGACGTTCGTGCTCGAGCTCCTCGCCGGTGTCCCCACCGTGGTCCTGGGCTACTTCGCGCTGCTGTTCGTCACGCCGCTCCTGCAGCGGTTCGTGCCGGGCCTCGACCTCTTCAACCCGCTCTCCGCCGGCCTGGTCATGGGCTTCATGATCCTGCCGACCGTGTCTTCCATCTCGACGGACGCCATGCAGGCGGTTCCGGTCGCCCTGAGGCAGGCCGCCTACGGCATGGGAGCCACGCAGGTCCAGTTGATCTGGCGTGTCGTCTTGCCGGCGTCCCTGTCGGGCATAGTCGCGTCCGTGATACTCGCGTTCTCGCGGGCCGTCGGCGAGACGATGATCGTCACCTTGGCTGCCGGCCAACGACCGCTGTTCACGCTCGACCCCCGTGAGACGATCGCCACGATGACCTCGTTCATCGTTCAGGCGGCCAGCGGGGACCAGCCTGCCGGCTCGCTGGCGGCACGATCGCTGTACGCCGTGGCTGCGACGCTCTTCGCGATCACCCTGGCCCTCAACCTCGTGTCGCAGATCGTGGTCAGGCGCTTCCGCGAGCGCTACGAGTGAGCGCCGTGCGAAGTCCGGAGCGGATCGACCTTCCCGACATGCTGGACGTCGGCGGCCGGCAGGCGAGGCGTCGCAGGCGCACCGTGAGAACCGTGGAGGCGGCGGTAGCGATGCCTGTCCTGCTCGCGTTGCTGCTGCTGGGGGCGCTCCTGTTCGACGTGATCACTGACACCTTGTCGTGGCAGGTGCTCGCGCCCGCCGGGTCCGGCCGAAGCTTCGCCTTCGCCGAGGGTTTCGCTCCCTTCGGCTCGTGGGATAGGGTCATGCGGCTCGAGCTCGCGGCGCGCGGCGTGCCGGCTGAGGACATCGAACCGCTCCTCGCCGCTCCCGAGGAGCGCAGGGTCCTCGAGGCCAGGAACCGGGTGGAGTTCATGCCGTGGGTCGATGGCCGGCCCTTCCGCTGGCTGGTGACGACGGTGAGCGACGAGCTGGTGGCCGACCGGCCGTTGTGGAGCGGCCTCGCCAGTCGCCGCGAGCTGTTGGCCGCCGCCGAGCCCGGCCAGGTCGTGGTCCTGAACGCGTGGCTGGACCCTGCGTTCGTGCTGAGGAACGCCTCGCGCAGCCCGCTCGTGGCCGGTCTGCTGCCCGCGTTCGTCGGCAGCCTCTTGCTCGTGGGCCTGGTCATCCTCCTGGCGGTGCCGATCGGCGTGGGTACGGCGGTGTACCTCGAGGAGTACGCCTCGGACACCAGGCTGGCACGGCTCATAGAGCTCAACCTCTCCAACCTCGCCGGCGTGCCCAGCGTCGTGTACGGCATCCTGGGCCTCACGGTGTTCGTGAGGCTCATGCGCCTGGGTCCCGTCGTCCTCGCCGGCGCTTTGACCTTGACGCTCCTGGTCGTGCCCGTGGTCGTGGTGGCTGCTCGCGAGGCGATACGGTCGGTGCCCCCCAGCCTCAGGCAGGCGGCCTACGGGCTGGGAGCCACGCGCTCGCAGGTCGTGCTGCGCGTCGTCCTGCCCAACGCCGTAGCGGGCATCACGACCGGCGTGGTGCTCGCGATAGCCAGGACGATCGGTGAGACCGCCCCTCTTCTCGTCCTCGGTGCCGCCGCCTTCGTACCGCGACCGCCGGACGGGCTGCTGTCCACCTTCACGGCGATCCCGATCCAGATCTACTCATGGGTATCCGAGAACGACGTGGAGTTCACGCACGCCGCTTCGGCCGCGATCGTGGTGCTGTTGGCTGTGCTCGCGGTCCTCTACGGCATCGCCTACTACCTCAGGCGCAGGTTCGCGAGCCGCTAGGCGGCGACGGAAAGGTGAGACGTGACGGACGCCGACAAGATCGCTGACGAGACGGTGCGCAGCTCACCGGTCCCGGCCGAGGAGGCGGCCGTCGTGATCGAGGACCTCAGCCTGTGGTACGGCGACTTCAGGGCGCTCTACGACGTCTCCCTGACGGTCCCCCGCAACCAGGTGACGGCGCTGATCGGCGCGTCCGGCTGCGGTAAGAGCACCCTGCTGCGGTCGATCAACCGGATGAACGACCTCGTAGAGGGGGTCAGGGTCAGCGGGGCCGTGCGGTACGACGGGGTGGAGCTATACGGGCCGGACGTCGATCCGGTCGAGGTGCGGCGCAGGATCGGCATGGTGTTCCAGAAGCCCAACCCGTTCCCGAAGTCGATCTACGAGAACGTCGCGTTCGGCCCCAAGCTGACCGGCTTCCGGGGCGACATGGACGCGCTCGTGGAGAGGGCGTTGAGGGGGGCAGCCCTATGGGACGAGGTGTCCGGCAAGCTGCGCGAGTCGGGCCTCGGGCTCTCCGGCGGCCAGCAGCAGCGCCTGTGCATCGCCAGGGCGTTGGCCTCGGACCCCAGCGTGATCCTCATGGACGAGCCTACCAGCGCCTTGGACCCGATCGCCACGGACAGGATCGAGCGCCTTATCACCGACCTCAAGAGGGACTACACGGTCCTGATCGTCACCCACAACATGCAACAGGCCGGCCGCGTAAGCGACCGCACGGCGTTCATGCATCTGGGGCGCCTTATCGAGGAGGGACCCACGGACCTGATCTTCACGAACCCGCGGCAGGAGCTGACCGAGCGGTACGTCTCCGGCAGGTTCGGATGAAGCGCTGCCGTGAGCATGAGGCCCCTCGGCTGCCGGGTAGTTGCGGTAGGCGCGGTCCCAGCAAAGAAGTGACCCCGCGTGGGAGGCGCGGGGTCTTCTCGGAAGAGGATGGGAAGAGGTAATGGGAGGGTTACCTCAGTCCTCAGGTACATAGGCTAGCGGCTGGCCCTTACAAAGTTCTTACTCGGCCCTGAAACGCTGTCCTGGACGGCTTCCCGCGCGGATCGACCGGCATGACGGGCGGTCCTGTCGCGAGAGCGCGTACATACCGTCTACCGCGCGCATCGGGGTTCCTGCGGGTCTTTCTGGCGCCGCCGACAAGCTGGGTCTTTGCCTAGGCAAGCGCCGGCTCGATCGCCCGGCGCGCTATGCTGGTCACCCTTCAGTGAACAGGGGGCCAGCGTGGGCAGCACGTCGACGGGCGGGCATGACGTGGAGTCGCGCGGTCGTACCGGTGTAGCGCCGGGCGGGCGGGCGGGGGCCATGGCGATGATGGACGGCGACTCCCTTGAGTCGGCGAGGGAGGCCGTGGCCGCTCGGTTGCGCCATGGGTCCTGGCGCGATGCCCTGGCCGCGTGCCGGCACCACGCGCCGGAGCTGGCCACCGAGGTCGTGGACCAGGCCGGGAACAGGGCGTTCAACGAGGGGGACTTCGCGGGTTTGTGGCGGGAGCTGAGCGCCCTGCCCGAGAGCGTCCAGTGCGAGCCGGCGGTCGCTTACTGGCTGTACGTCACGGCCACGGCGGTCAATAGGCAGGCCGAGGTCATGGGCCTGGTGTCCACCGTGCTCGGAGGTTCAGCCGCACCGGAGCTGCGTGCCGCGGTCGCCGTGACGAAGCCGGGCGCCGACGCCGGCGCCGAGACGCTCAGGGCGCTCGAGGCTCACGAGTCCGCGACGACGATCAGGGCCAGGGCCTTCGCGTTGGCGCTCGAGGGTGACCGGCACTCGCCCATCCTGCTGTTCAGGAGGGCCATGGCGCTCGCCGAGCACTCGGACGCCAGTCACCTCGTGGTGGCCTGCGCGATCGACGTCGCCAACCAGGAGCTCGCGCTGGGGCACTACAAGAGCGGCCGCGACTGGGCCAGGTGGGCGCTGGACGAGTACGAGCGCCGCGACCTGCTCGAGGCGTACAGGCGCGAGGTCGCGGCGGCCACGCTGGCTTTCGCCCAGATGCTCCTCGGTGACCTGCCGGCCGCGCGGGCGGCCCTGGCGCACGTCGCGATCGAGCCCGAGAAGCTCGGCATCCCAACCTACGAGGCCGTCGTGTCCACGTCCGCCGACCTGAGCCTGCTGGAGGGGCGCTGCGACGAGGCGTTGGGTCTGTTCACGATGTTGAGGCGGGCGTCGCCCCTCACGCAGGTGGCTTCGGCGTCGCTCGACGTCACCAAGTGCCACCTCGCCATCGGCGACGTAGAGGCCGCCCTGCACTCGGCCGAGTACGCGTTCTCCCTCAGCCGCGGCGCCCCGCGCGCCCAGGCCGCGATCGGGACGCTGGGGATGGGCATGGCCCTCAGCTACCGCGACCTACCGCGGGCCACCACCCTGCTCGAGACGGCCGCGAGGCAGTTCGAGCAGACCAACTTCCAGCTGTTCCAGACGCAAGCCGCGATGTGGTTGGCGCTGTGCCACGTCAGGCAGGGGAGGGTGGACGAGGCGGCCAGGGCGCTGGCCCTCGGCGCTGACGGCCTGCGCGAGCTCTCCGAGACCGGCTGGCGGCTCCTCATGGCGTGCGACCCGCAGTACGCCCAACTGATCGCGCTCTGGCGAGGCGGCGGGAGCCCGCTCAAGGTCAGGCTGCTCGGCTCACCGTCGGTCGAGTACCGGGCCCGCGAGCTCCCTTTGACCGCGCGGCAGCGCGAGGTACTGGCGATCCTGTGCGACAGCGAGGCCGGCGTCACGGTGGGGCAGCTGCGCGAGCTGGTCTTCGGCTCGGACGTCCATCCGGGCACGGTCAAGTCGACGGTGTCGCGGCTCAGGCAGCTGGTGCCCATCTCGGCCGCTCCGTACCGACTGCTGGCGCCGTTCGAGTGCGACTTCAAGCAGGTGCTCGCCTTCATCGCCACCGGCCAGGCTCACCGGGCGGTGCAGCAGTACACGGGCCCGTTGCTCCCGGGTTCGTTCGCGCCCGGCGTCGTCGACCTGAGGCTCCACGTCGAGGAGTGCCTGCGGCGAGCCGTCATGGCGGCCAGCGACCCAGACCTCCTGATCCAGTTCGCTACCGCTCAGGGTGACGACCTGGAGCTGTGGGAATCGGCGCGCGCCAGCCTGGCGCATGGCGACTACCGGCTGCCGCTGGTCATCGCGCGCATACGCCGGATACGGGAGGCGTGGCGATAACGTTCCGGCGCCCTGCCCGGAAGTGCAGGGCGCCCAAGCGGAGCGCGTAGGAACGAAGGAACCTCGGTCGCAGGAGGCAAGTCCCCCTGAGCGGAGCGAACAGAAGTCTCGGAACCTAGTTCCCGGCAGGCCAGTGCGCCCAAGCGGAGCGGGAAGGGCCGCGGAACCCGGGGTCGCTCAGGTCGTGAACAACGAGCTCACCGAGGTGTGCTGGTGCACGTTGCGGATGGCCTTGGCCAGCAGCGGCGCCACGCTGAGGACGGTGGCGTTGGTGACGTCCTGGCGCAGCGGTACCGTGTCCGTCACGTAGAGCCCGGTGATGGCCGGATGCGTGAGGCGCTCCTGGGCCGGCGGCGTGAAGACCGGGTGCGTGGCCGTGACCCTTATGTCCGGCTCGGCTCCCAGTCGGAGCAGCGCCTCTATGCCTTGGCGCATCGTGCCGGCAGTGCTGATCATGTCGTCGATGATGATGGGGCGCATGCCCTCCACGTCACCGATGACGTGCGTGACCTGCGTGTCGGTGGGGCTGGTGCGCCGCTTGTAGAGCATGGCGAGCGGCAGGTTCAGGTACTGGGCCAGACGCCTGGCCTCTGTCGCCCTGCCCACGTCCGGTGATACGACGATCGAGCCCTCGAGATCGGTCTGCTTGAGGTGGTCGCCGAGTATCGGCAGCGCCGTGAGGTGATCGAACGGCACGTCGAAGAAGCCCTGGATCTGCCCGGCGTGCAGGTCCACCGAGATGACACGGTCGGCGCCGGCGGTCTCGAGCAGGTTCGCCACCAGCTTGGCGGTGATGGGCTCCCTGGCCTGAACCTTCTTGTCCTGACGTGCGTACCCGAAGTACGGGATGACGGCGTTGATGCGCCAGGCGGACGCCCGCCTGAGCGCGTCGATGAGGACCAGCAGCTCCATCAGGTTGTGGTTCACGGGCGCTGAGGTGGACTGGACGATGTAGCAGTCGGCGCCGCGGACCGACTCCTCGATCATGATGCGCGTCTCACCGTCCGGGAACTGGGAGACCGTGCCGCTGGCCAGAGGTACGCCGAGATGCTTCGCGACCGATGACGCCAGGACCGGCGTCGAAGTGCCACGGAAGAGCTTGAGGTCCTCGCCGATCCTCACCGGGCGTACTCTACCGCCCGCGACTCGCGCACCACGGTCACCTGGACCTGGCCCGGGTACTCCATGTCCTGCTCGATCCGGTTGGCGATGTCACGTGCCAGCAGCACGGCTGAGGCGTCGTCGACCTTGTCGGGCTGGACGATGATCCGCACCTCGCGTCCGGCCTGGATGGCGTAGGCGTTCTCGACGCCCGGGAAGCTCGTCGCGATGTTCTCGAGCCCCTCGAGGCGCTTGATGTAGCTCTCGAGTGTCTCGCGTCTGGCGCCCGGACGCGCGGCCGAGATGGCGTCGGCGGCGTTGACGATGATGGGGTAGAGCGTCTCGGCGCGGTCGAGGTCGTGATGGTTGAGGATCGCGTCGATGACCTCGGGCGGCTCGCCGAAGCGGCGGCCCAGGTTCGCCCCGATCTCGGTGTGGGTGCCCTCGATCTCACGGTCTATCGACTTGCCGATGTCGTGGAGCAGGCCCGCCCGGCGCGCCATGCTCTCGTCGACGCCGAGCTCGGCCGCGAGGATGCCGGACAGGTGCGCCACCTGCACCGAGTGCTTGAGGATGTTCTGCCCGTAGCTGGTGCGGAACTGCATGCGGCCGAGCAGCTGGATCAGGCCCGGCTTGAGGCCGACGATGTTGGCCTCGAGGGCCGCCTCGTCGCCGCGTTCGCGGATGTAGTTCTGCATGTCGTGCTGCGCCTTGTGCACGACCTCTTCGATACGCGCCGGGTGGATCCGCCCGTCGGTGACTAGCTCGGAGAGCGCGAGCTTCGCGACCTCGCGCCTGATCGGGTTGAAGGACGAGAGGAGCACCGCTTCGGGGGTGTCGTCGATGATCAGGTCCACGCCTGTCAGCGCCTCGAACGCCCGGATGTTGCGGCCTTCGCGGCCGATGATGCGGCCCTTCATGGCGTCGTTGGGGATGGGCACCACCGAGACGCTGATCGCCGCCGAGACCTCGGAAGCGCTGCGCTGGATCGCCTGGGAGAGGATGTCGGTCGCGCGCCTCTTAGACTCGGCATCGGCCCGCTCGAGCGCAGCCCTCACCCTGACCGCCTTCTCGCGCTCCAGTTCACGCTCGACCCGGTCCAGGACCAACTGAGTGGCCTGCTCGCGCGTGAGCTGCGCTACCTCGTGCAGCTGGGCCGTCAGCTGGGCCTCGCGGCCCTGCAGCTCGTCCTCACGCGCCTGCATGTCGACCGACCGCTGGTTGAGCCTCTCCTCGGCCTCGTCCAGCCTCAGCGCGCGCGCGTCCTGTTGCTCGCCGCGTCGGTTGAGTCTGTCCTCCTGCTGTTCGAGCTTCTCGCGGTCGCGCCTGATCTCCTCGCGCATGTCGCGCAGTTGGGCCAGCTCTCGCTGGCCTTCCTCGCGGCTGCGCTGGATCTCGGCACGCACCGCGGCCCGTTCGCGCTCCAGGTCCTCCTGCAACCGTTGCCGCAGGCGCTGCTCGTCCTCTTCCCAGCGGCGCCTGGCCTGCTCGATCTCGGCCTGGGCGTCCGACTGGGCTCGTTCGACAGTGCGCCGGGCCTCGCGCTCGGCCTCCTCGACGCGGGCTCGGTACAGCCTCTCGGCCTCGGCCTTGGCGTCCGTCTCCTGGCGCTGCCTCAGGACCCAGACGGCGGCGGCGCCGACGGCCAGGCCCACGATGAGCAGGAGTATCCCCAGGGCCGCGCTCACGCCGGGCCTCCGGCGACCGGCACCGGGCTCGCTGCCCCGGCGCCGATAGCGTTCATGACCGCTTTCCGGATGTCGTCGACGAGGTCGGGTCTGGTGGTGAGCAGCTCCACCGCCTTCTCCTTACCCTGACCCAAGCGCGTCTCGCCGTACGAGAACCACGACCCGGACTTCTGCACCACATCCAGATCAGCCGCCACCT
>JBDZWC010000183.1:0-3626 GCA_040256005.1 Deinococcaceae bacterium
CCGGTGTACTCGGGCCAGACCTTCTCCTCGATCTCGAAGCGGTTGAAGACCTTGCCTGGGTTGCGCGCGAAGAGCTCGAGGAGCTCGAACTCCTTCGCCGAGAGTTCGATGCGCCTACCGTCCCTGAAGACCTCGCGGCCCTCGAGGTTGATGACGAGGTCGGCGACCCGGACCTCGCCCGTGACGGCCGGGTTCACGCGGCGCAGGTGCGCGCGCACCCGGGCCAGCAGCTCCTCGATGCTGAACGGCTTGACGAGGTAGTCGTCTGCGCCGGAGTCCAGACCCGTCACCTTGTCGTCCACCGAGTCCTTGGCGGTCAGGATGATGATGGGCGTGTTGCTCGTCTTGCGGATGCGGCGGGCGACCTCCAACCCGTCCAGGACGGGGAGCATGAGGTCGAGCACCACCAGGTCGGGGTTCAGCTCGCGGAACTTCGAGAGACCGGTCACGCCGTCGTAGCTCACCACGGTCTCGTAGTTCTCCGCCTGGAGCTCGAGGTCGATGAACTTGGCGATCTCCTTCTCGTCTTCGACAATCAGGATCATGGGTTTTCGTTCCATGGCGGCACTATGCCACGCGCTCTCATGAGAGACATCTGGCCCGTCCACGACGGGCTTACGTGGCGACCTTAGCGCTGGATGGGAACGGTTTCCTGGACGATGAATCCGCCCTCGAGGACGCTCTGCGCCCAAGCCTTCGCGCCGGGAAGCGAGTGGTCGCGCCAGTTGCCGCACGACACCTCGCTGCACCCCGGTATCTCGCCCTCGTGTGCGACGACCGCGCTCAGCGCGGTCTGGGTGGCGTGCAGCACGTCCTCGGGCCGCGGCTCGCCGAGCACCGTCAGGTAGAAGCCGGTGCGGCAGCCCATGGGAGAGAGGTCCACGACCTGTGCCGGGTCCCGCTCCGACAGCGCGTCACGGAAGTAGCCTGCGATGAGGTGTTCGATCGTGTGCAGCGCGGCCGTCGGCAGCTCGGCCCGGTTGGGCTGCACGAGGCGCAGGTCGTACTTGGTCACGACGTCGCCGCGCTCGCCCGCGTAGCGGCCGGCGACGCGCACGTACGGCGCGCGCACCCGCGTGTGGTCGAGCTCGAATGACTCCAGTCGGCGGCCGGACCCCATGGGCCTAAGGTTACACTTGCGGTCTGACATGGAGCCGAACGACTCGAACGGACGCTCTCCCCGCTCCAAGCGGCCCGACCAGCGCGAGCAGGTAGCCGCCAGGCGCTACGCCCACGCCCGCAACTTCGCCCAGGGCGAGCGGGTGGCGATCTTCATCGACGGCAGCAACCTTTACAACGGGATGAAGGAGAACCTGAGGAGCACTCGGGTCAACTTCGCCGAGCTCATCCAGCAGCTCCTGCGTGACCGCCCGGTGTTCCGCACGTACTACTACAACTCCATGCTCACCGACGACTACGACGAGGAGCTGCGCGATGGGCAGGCGCGGTTCTTCGAGTCGCTGCGGCGTATTCCATACGTGACCGTCCGCCTGGGCACCCTCCACCGCCGCAACGACGGCACACTGGTCGAGAAGGGCATCGACGTCGCCATCGCGGTCGAGGCGCTCTCGCTGGGCTACCAGGACGCCTACGACACGGCCCTGCTCGTCTCCGGCGACGGCGACTACGCCGAGCTGGTGGAAGCGATCAAGCGCCTCGGCAAGCATGTGGAGTGCGCCATGTTCCGCAACCAGTCGGCCGGCATCCTGCTGGAGCACGTCGACGTCTTCCAGAGCCTCGACGAGCTGGACTGGTCCCGCATCCTGTTCTGAGGCCAGATCAGGAGCCCGGAGCGGCGGTTAGCACACGGTTAACCTCCGGCTGGGAGAGGCCATCTGCGACCACCGACGACCCTGATATAGTCGGCCCGTCACCACAGGGTGAAGTAGTTCACTTGGCATGACGAGAGGAAGGCACATGCGCAAACTGCTTATCCTGGTCGCCGCGCTCTTCTTGACCGCGGCCACCGCTCAGGACTACGTGCTGGGCATCGTTTACGACGCCGGCGGCAAGTTCGACGGCTCGTTCAACGAGGGCACCTGGAACGGGGTCCAGCGCGCCGCGGGCGACCTCGAGACCGAAGGCTACGAGATCGAGCTAGTCGAGTTCGAGGGCTCCCCCGACACCGCGGCCGAGGGCCAGCGCCGCATCGCCGGTGACGGCGCTGACATCGTCATCGCCCCGGGTTTCCTCCAGGCCGACGCCATCCAGGCCGTCTCGACCGAGTTCCCGGACACCGCGTTCGTGCTCATCGACGCCGTCGCCGAGAACCCCAACGTCCAAAGCGTGCTCTTCAAGGAGCACGAGGGCAGCTTCCTCGTGGGCTACATCGCCGGCAAGCTCACCCGCACCGGCGTGCTCGGCTTCGTCGGCGGCATGGACATCCCGCTCATCCACGCCTTCGACCTGGGCTACCAGGAGGGCGTCAAGGCGGCCTGCCCGGACTGCACGATCATCAGCAACTACGTCGGCGTGACGCCCGACGCCTGGAACGACCCGGCCCGCGCTCGCGAGCTCGCCTCCACCCAGAACGCTCAGGGCGCCGACATCATCTTCGCGGCCGCCGGTGCCTCTGGTAACGGTGTCATCGACTTCGCCAACCAGACCAAGTGCTTCCAGCCCAGCGTCCCGCTGCGCGACTCGCCGCTCGTGGCCCAGCTCGACCAGGTCGCCAAGCCCGCCGATTTCGAGTCCACCTGCGGTGCCAACTCCACCCCGATCTTCTACATCGGCGTGGACAGCAACCAGAACCCGGCCGGCGACACCGACGGCGACCCCACGACGCTCAACCACGGCCTCACGAGCATGCTCAAGCGCGTCGACGTGGCCGCGTACAACGCGATCATGGACGTCGTGAACGGCGAGTTCGAGGGCGGCCTGCTGAACCTCGGCCTGGCCGAGGAGGGCGTCGACTACGCTCTGGACGAGTACAACCAGGCGCTCCTGCCTCAGGACCTGGTCGACGAGGTCAACGACGTCAAGCAGCAGATCATCGACGGCGACATCGTGGTGACGGACTACCGCACCCTCTGATCGACTGACCTGAACAGCCGGCGGGCTTCGTCGGCTTAGGCGCCGCTCCCAACGTCCTCGTGGACGAGGGGGAGCGGCGCCTTCACGTGCTAAACTCTTACGTTGCGGTGTGGGCGGTCTGGTCGCGGCGGGCCGCGAGGCTCGCCGAGGAAAGTCCGGGCTCCGAAGGGCAAGGGTGCCAGCTAACGGCTGGGCGCGTAAGGCGACGGCAAGTGCAACAGAGAGCAGACCGCGTCCCATACGCCCACGAGGGCGGGGCTACGCCCGCGAGGGCGGGGCGCAAGGGTGAAAGGGTGCGGTAAGAGCGCACCAGTGCCCCTGGTAACAGGGGCAGCTAGGTAAACCCCACCCGGTGCAAGGTCCGATAGGGAGAGAGAGCCTGCCCGGCTCGCCAACATCTCCAGGTGACCGCTAGAGGCGCGCGGCGACGCGCGTCCCAGATAGATGACCAGAGGCCCCGCGAGGGGTCACAGAACCCGGCTTACAAGCCCACCCGCGAACCATGAAGAGCAGAGGCGGCCGTTGCGGCCGCCTCTCTCTCTGTCTTGACGGGGCGCGGGTCGGCATCGGAGACGGGCCTGTCCGGGGCGCGG
>JBDZWC010000079.1:0-14248 GCA_040256005.1 Deinococcaceae bacterium
CAGACCGCGATCAGCAACTTCGAGCGGTACAGGACCGAGCCCAACTTCCAGGATGTCGAGTGGCTGGTCGCACAGTGCGGGCTTCGCTTGACCGTGGTGCTCGAACCCTATGTCTGGCCGAGCCTGCCAGCGGAGCCGTGGGCGCGTGGCATCGCCGAGCACCGGGAACGGCTACTCAACGCGGTCCACGAGCTCGGGATGTTCGATCCCAGCATCGTCGGGCCAGGGCCACCCAACTATCGTCCGCAACTGCTCGTGAGCGGAGATCCCACCGGGACGGGCACAACGAGCGAGCTGCGCGCCACGTTGGACCGACGCATGCGAATCGACGCCGACGTCGTGGACCGCGCCACGGTTGGCGAGGCCAGGGGCCGCGGGCTCGCGCGCCGCGCCATCCCGCTCGAACGCCCATCTCCCGGAGCAGGCTGGCGAGAGACACGCTTCAGGGAGAAGGGTGCGTACGTCGATGACCGCTGGTACGGCAGCGTGATCGACGGGGCCCACGTGGACAGCGTTCGAGGCAGGCCCTCTATCTGGCAGTGGATTCGACCACCCGGCAGCCGCGCCAGGTCAACCCGCCGGTGGCCCAACGACCCATAGCTCGCCCTCTCGCGCCCATAGAATCTTGGTCATAGGAGGCCACCTATGGAGCAGAGCCGCGAGACGGTGGTGCCCGTCGATATGGCACGCCGCAGCGAAGAGGTGCAGCGCGTTCACGTGGAGCCGGAGGACCGGCTGGCGTTCCGCGTCGGGGTCAACATCCTGACGCTGGCGCTGCTGGTGCTGGCCGGCTACCTGGTCTGGCGCAACTTCTTCTAGTGAGCTTCCTCGCCACCCTTTACCTCGTCGTCGCGCTTCTGCTGCTGGGCACACTGGCAGCGCGGAGCGTCGCGGCGAGGCACCGGGAGGTCATCTCGCTGACGTTCGGGTCCGCGGTGCGGCTGGTCGCCGGCCTCGGGCTGTTCGCGCTCATCCTCTACGCGACCGCTTACTTCCTGGGGTTGGTGGGCGGTTTCTACGAGTCGCTCACGTGCAAGGTCGTCACGCTGCCCTCGTGCGAGGACCCCCTCGCCCTGCCGGCGTGGCTGGCGCTGCCCGAGGCGAGCGTGGGTGGCGTCATAGGCATCTTGCCACTGCTGGGCATCTTCCTCGCCAAGGCGTTGCAGCCGAGAAGCGCCGCCGAGAAGGCGCGCGACGAGGAGGTCGCTTCTGCCGAGCGTGATGTCGCACAGGGCCGGGCCGGCGTCTTCGGCGCGGCGCGCGGAGCGGACGACCCCACCAGGACCCTCGGCACCAACTACTTCGTCTTCGAGCGTGAAGGCGGGCTCGTCAGCGTCCTCTCCACCGACAAGCTGCCGCCTGGGCTCCAGCCGCAGCATCTGCTCGAGAAGGCGCGGGCCCCCAAGCCGCTCAGGGAGCGCATCGTCACGGGCGCAAGCGCCTGGTTGGCCGCCAACGCGGCGCTGATCGGCATCTTCCTCGTCGAGATGTGGCTGGCGTGGCTCCGCGGCGCCGCGGAGGCGGCAGACAGACAGGTGCGGCTGTCTCTCGGCCTGGACGCCGATCTGCCGGCCGCCTACCTCGGCGTCGCGCAGTGGGGCGCCGTCGTGCTGGCCCTCGGCCTCAGCGTCGTGGTCCTGTTCCTCGGCGTCATCGCGCGGTACGGGATCAAGGTCGCCGGGCGCGGCTTCGATGGGCTGCGGCAGGGCGCGGGCATCATCGACCTCATCGGCTCCTCGCTCAGCGTCTTCGCCAGCGGGCTGCGGCAGGGGTGGATCGTCTCGGCGATAACCATCGGGCGCACGGCTCTCAAGCTGCAGAGCGGCCTCACGCGGTTCTACGTCATGGCCGTCACGGCCATCGGGCGGGCGCTCCTTAAGTTCCAGAGCGGCGCGCAGAGCGCCTGGGCGTTCATGTCGATCCTCGTGGGCACGTACGTGCTGTTCCTGAGCCGAGTGTTCGGTCGCCTGTTCGCTTGGATCGGCACTTGGGGCAGGCGGCGTCCCCGCACTCCCGGCCTGGGCCCCGACGGCAACGGCGCGGCGCACGAGCCCGCCGCCGGGCGCCGAGGCGGTGGGGTGCTGGCGATCGCGCTTGCCAGCGCGATCGCCACGGGCGCCCACCAAGCGCATGCCACGACCACGTACGTCGTCCTGCAGGACGCGTCGGGTGGCGAGGAGTCGCGGTTGGAGGACGCCAACCGCAAGGTGCTCAGTTGGGCGGACCCATCGCCGCAACTGGCGCTGCTCGAGCGCTCGGACAGGCTGATCGTCATCCCCGTGCGGGCACCGGGCGAACTGGACACCGTCTACGCGGCGCTGTTCAACGCCGAGTACCCGGGCAGCCAGCTAGACCGCTACGCGTTCTACGCGGAGCTACGCAACGTACTACCCAAGCAGGTCGACGAGAAGTGGGGCACGGGCTTGAGCGAGGCGCTGCGCACGGCGGCCCTCTACCTACGCGACGCCCCGCCGGACCACGAGAAGGTGCTCATCGTCTTCGGCAACGGTGAGGACCACTCGCCAGATCCCGTGACGGCCGAGGACCTCGGCTCGGCGCTCGAAGGCGCGATCGTGGTGAGGCTCAACGCGGGCCTGGAAGAGTTGGACCGCTGGACTGAGCTATACGACGCGGCAGGGGCGGAGGCGCAGATCGTCTACGACCAGGCCGCCACGCGGCTCCTCACGGTCACCGAGCTGAGCGCGGCGCTTCAGCGGGCAACCGATCAGCGATGACGGGGCATCGATATTACTGATATGGAGGAACCCAAGGGACTGCCTTCCTCCGCTACCGGGCTACTCCTGCGGGAGAAGCGGCAGGAACTACTGGCCGCCGCCGAGCGATGTGGCGCCAGGCAAGTCCGCGTCTTCGGTAGCGTGGCCCGAGGCGATGACAGCTCCAGCAGTGACGTGGACTTCATAGTCGACCTAGAACCCAACGTGGGCCTCGTGGGCTTGAGTCGCCTCGAAGAGGAGTTCGAGCGGATCCTGAGCCGGAAGGTCGACGTAGTCCCCAGGGCTGGGTTGAAAACTGGGATACGCGACGAGATCCTACGCGAGGCCATCCCACTTGAGTCGGCGTGACCTACAGCGACTCGAGGACATCGCCTCCGCGGTCATAGCGCCAAGATGCGCGACCAGTTAACGCACCGCTACTTCGGTACCGACATCGCGATCATCGGGGCCACGGTCGACAACGGCCTTCGCCCGCTCAGAGGCGCGGTCGAGCGCCTGAAGGCCCGGCCCTAGACCCCGCCTCACGAACGAGCCCTAGGCTCGATCCATGAACGAGACGACTCTGATCGAAGGCGCCGGCACCCTCACGCGCACGCCGGGCGGGCCGTACGTGGTCAGGTTCGTGCGGGCGTACGACCGGCCCGTCGAGGACCTGTGGGAGGCGATCACCGAGCCAGAGCTCCTCGACACCTGGTACCCCACGAAGTTGAGGACAGACGGCGTGGTCGGTAACCCCGTGACCGAGACCTTCGAGAGCACCGACGGCACCCCGCCCGAGCCCACTCCCCCGAGCACGCTCACCGCCTACGACCCGCCGCACGTCTTCGAGTACCGCGTCCACGGCCCCGCCGAGGCCGAGTACCCCGGCATGATCGGCGAGCAACTCATCCGCATGGAGGCGAGCCGCGGTGGGCACGACGACGAGAGCGTGCTGACCTTCACCCACGAGATCCAGGCGCTGGAGGGAGCGCTGGACGTGCTGGCCGGCTGGCACTACTGCCTCGAGTTCCTCGCCCTGCAGATGGGCGCCCCTGGCGAGCCGACCGAGGAGAACGCCCAGCGCTACAAGGCGTACTACCAGGAGACGTACGGGAGTGGGGCGCGACCCTAGCGGGCGGAACCAGGGGCGCGGCCCCGTAACAGAACCCCTAGTACACCTGCTCCCTCTGGCCGAAGCTGAACGCTCGCACGTCCTTCACGCGGTCGAGGCCGATCGTCGGGAAGAACGGCGGCGACACGTTCGAGTACATGCGCGGGTCGTAGGTGAACGTCCGGTTGTAGCCGTGCGTCTGCTCACCGGTGCGCGAGTTGAACGTCCCGAAGGCGCCGTAGTAGTTCTCGATGATCCCGCCCAGCAGGTTCACCGAGCCGCGGGTCGAGCCCTCGTCGTAGTCCTCGACAGTTACGCGGCCCTCCGAGCTCATCAGCACGCCGTTGATGTGGATGTCGTTTGGCGCGTTGTACGAGGTGCGGCCGTGTTGGTTGCCGATGACCACGTCCGCGGTCTGCGTGTACAGACCGAAGACGTTCAAAGCGTCGAGGTCGTTACAGGTGGCGGGGGTCACCGTGCCGTTGTTCTCGCGGTGCGGCGCCGAGCTGCAGGGCGGGTCCTCGTACTTGATGTCCTGCGTGATGCGCACCTGGTCCTCGGTCGCCAGCGTCATCTGCGTGAAGTGAGCTATGGCGGGCGGGGCGGACCCAGGGTCGTTCAGCGACGGGCGGGCCGGGCCCCCGAACCTGAGAGTCTCGCCGTCCACGAATATGACCCCGTTGAACCTGGTGATGGGCACGCCGGCGGCGTTCAAAGCCGTCACCCAGTTGCCGGAGCTATCTTCCACCTCGAGCAGTCCGGACTCATGCACGCGGTAGCGGATCGTGTCGCCGTCTTCATCACAGTAGTAGAAGTCGATGTCGTCGCATTCGACGGCCTCGATGTACTGGTAGACCGCCCGCGGCCCCCACTCGCCGTTGACCTTCTGAAGCGGGTTGCCGTTCGCGTCCGCGGCCCACAACGTCAGCCGGGAGAGGTCGACGCCGTTCCCGAAGTGGATACCGGCGTTCAGCGCCTCGTTCTCCTGCTCGAAGGAGTTCCGCGGCAACGGGATGTACTCGGACTGCCAGTCCACGCCGCCGGTGAGCTCCGGTTCGTTGCGAGGGTTGTTGCCGAACGACGGGTTGGGCCCCAGGTTTGTGCGGAGGGTGTCCGGAGCGTCCATGAAGTACGCGCCGTAGGTGTGCCGCGTGCAGTACTCCTCGTCGTAGCCCGTCGAGGGGTTCTCCCTGACGTCCCTACGGTTCGTGGGGCAGCCGGCGGACGTCACCTTGTGCCCGAACCACGGGTTGGCGAAGAAGCGGAAGTACTCGTTGGTGTGGACCGGCCCGTCGAACAACGTCTTGTCGGTGAACCAGACGTCGCTGCCGCCGGCGGAGGTGCGGTGCACGTTGGTGAACAGGGCGTACTGGGCGAACGTGACCCGCCCGACGGTGAAGCGGTACTCGCCTTGCAGCACGACGTTGCGCTTGTACTCGTTGAACTCGGCCTCGGAGACCATCACGAAGGGGATGGCGTACTCCTGATCGGCCGGCCTGGGCGCGCCGGCGACGAACCTGCCCTGCGGCAGCGAGACCCCCTGAGGCAGTCCCACACCGCACGCCGTGGAGGTGACGTAGACGCGCACGGAGACGGAGGCTCCGGGTTGCATCTCGTCGAGGGTGTCGCCGCAGAGCAGCGCGTCTATGTCGCGTTGCAGCTCGCTGGCGACCGCGTTCACGCCGGTCAGGTCCGCCACGACGGAGCCGGGAGAAGGAGCCGGGTTGCTGCACGACCCTTGCCCGAACGACCAGCAGGTGGTCGTGCTTGAGCGCACGTTGACGATGGCGTCCAAGGCGTCGCGGATGGAGCCCGTGAGGAGGGCACCGCCCATGTTGGCGCCCCCGCGAGCCAGGAGCAGGGTCTGAACGATGGCGGCGTCGTCCCTGCTGTGCCGCATCTCGTTGATGGTGCGGGCGAACAGCAGCGTGCCTATCCCCGCCACCACGACCATGGTCAGGAGCGCGAGGAGCATCGCCACGCCGCTCTGCCGTCTGTTGCTTACGAGCACGATGACACCGCCTTGACGCTGAACGACTGGTTCGAGGCGAGGTCGACCTGGCTCACGTAGTTGCGCGAGACGTCACCGGTCATCGACCGCCCTTCGCCGTCGAGCTGGACCTGGAGCCTCACCAGCTCGACCTCTTCGCCGCCGATAGTCGCGTTCCGCGCGGGATGGCCGTCGACGCGGATGGGGCCGTCCAGCACGTGGAGCGTGCCGTCCGCCTCCCGGTAGACGTAGCCGATGGTCACGTCCGACAGGTCGAACGCCAAAGGCCTCTCCCCCGTGCTGCCCTCGGTGAGGTAGAGGATGTCGTCGTCCGGGTCGTAGCGCAGCCCGAGCGTCTTGACCCTGAAGAGCAACGCGTTGCGGTTCCGCAGCGTGGAGTCGGCGGCGACCATGCCGTCGAAACAGGACGATCCGGTGGGCACCACGTCGAACACGCCGGCCGAGGCTGTGGCCTGCGGGTTGCTCGCCAGCTCGAAGATGGCGGCGGTACCGCCCGCGTCCACCACCATCACCTGGTCACCGTCGACGGCGATGCCGGGCCCGGTGTCGTTCACGACCGACAAGCGGTTGTTGGCGACGTCGATGGCCGAGACCTGGTAGCCGGCGCCGCCGTCGAGCAGGGTGAACGACACGCTGTGCTCGTCGGAGGCGTACGGGTGATCGGACACCGCACCCAGAACGGCGCTGCGCAGCTCCTGTGTGTAGACCTCGGCCACGCGCCTCAGGCGCGCCTGGGTGGAGGTGACCGCCTCCTGGGTGGACTGCACGCGCAGGCCCTGGCTTATGGCGGCGTACGCGATGGCGATGAGGATGCCGAGGATCGCGATAGCGATGAGCACCTCGATGAGCGAGAGACCCTGCCTGCGCATCAGTTGATCCCCGGCAGTCCGCCGCCGCCGGCCGCCGCGCTGGGTTCCACGCCGGCGGTGAAGCCCGTCAGGCACCTTTCACCGCTCTCCCCCGTGGCGCCGGTGCAGACGACGATCTCGTAGCGCACGGCCGCCGCCCCCGCCAACGACACCTCACCGAGGTTGGTGATCGTCGCTCGGTAGAGCCCGGGCTCCGAGACGCCGTCGCCCGTCAGCTCCGGGAAGCTGGCACCCAGCTCCCCGTAGTCCCACTCGAGGGGCGAGTCCTCGTGGGCGAGGACCGAGGCGTCGGCGCCGGCCACGCGCCGCCCGAGGGAGTTGAGGAGTTGAGCGCTCTGCGTGCGCCTGCCAGCATCCGCGTTGTTCCTGATGCTGCTCACGTACGTGGTCACGACCGCCGCTGTGACGATGGCGATGACGACCAGGGCGATGATGACCTCGACGACCGTCAGGCCCGACTCGCGGTGAGTAGCGCGAGTGGCACTCACGGTGGAGGCTATGGCCCGCACGCAACGGCCCCCCTGCGGCCTCATTGCGTCACCGCTCTCACTTCGCCGATGAGCGAGACGACCAGCGCAGTGGTGCGGCCGTTCGCGGTCACCGTGAGAGGGTTCGGGAGTGCGTCGAGGGTGTCGACGTCCAGCCTGCCTGGCGGCAGGAAGTCCAGCGACTGCCCATCGCCCCAGTTGGTGCTGACGCCGGAGGGCAGTTCGAACCGGCGCAGCGGTATGCCCGCAGCAGTGTCGGTCAACGTGAAGACGTCGCCGGTCCTGGTGAGGCGGGTGACCACCCCGCGGGCCGCCGCCGCGGTGGCGCCTTGCCAGACCGACTGCTGCAGCGAGGTGACCGCGGCCCTGGCCTCCTGGCCCTGCAGGACGCGGCGCCCGTTGAGCGCCACCATGGCGGCGATGACAGCGATCACCGCCACGACGATAAGGATCTCGAGAAGGGTGAGCCCGAAATAGCTGCGCAACATCCCCACCTCCATCGGGGGGGCTGAAGAAGACTCCGGGCGGGACCTCGGGCTGGGCGGACTGCCACGCGAACCTTACAAGCCCCTTACAGGACGCCAGTCGTTCTTCATGTAATTCTCATTGGATTCTGCTGCCGACGCGGTGCTCTTGAACACACCTTATTGGGGGGTATCTCACAATCCTCGGCGAACTGCGCCCGATCGACGCGCCGCAGGGGTCCTAGAGGCAGTCAGCCGCGTTCTGGCACTGCGGGTTCTTCAAACCGATCGTCACGATGTGCTCCCGGGTCGTCCCGTCGTCACGTAGCAGACCGAGGCTCAGGCTTATCCCCGCCAGGTCAGGAGCGTCCGGCCTTCCGAGGTTGGCTGAGGTGGTCGGTACGTAGAACGCCGAGTTGGCTCCGTTGAGCCACGAGATCACCTGCAGGTCCGCCACTCCCTCGACCGCTGGTTCCGCAGCGCTGCCGCTCACCTCTCGGAACAGCACGCTGTCCTGCACGAAGTAGGTGACCGTGGCCGCGTCACAGCTGCCGCTGGCGTAGCGATCCTCGTAGTACCTGATCGTGATGGTGTCGGGTCCGCCAGAGGCTCCGTCGGACGCGGTCAGAGGCGGGCCGGAGAAGACTCGGTTCAGTGCCGCGGACACACTGTCAGCGCAGCGGTAGCCCGCCAAGCCTATCTCGTACTGCAAGAGCTCCGTGACGGCCTGCAGGTTCTGGCGCTCCGTGGAGACAGCCTCGTTCGTTCGGTACGCTCGCATGCTTCCCACGTAGACGCGCCCCAAAGCGGCCAGCAGCACGACGAGGATCGCGCCGGCGATGAGCAGCTCGATGATGGTGAATCCCTTGGCTCGACGCATGCTCAGCGGACCACCACGGCCGCCTCGTACCTGGAGCCGCCCGGAGCCTCGACGCGCACGGTTATCTGCCTGGCGACAGCGACGCCAACGGACGTGTCGGTGCAGGTGAGCTGGCCTGAGGCGAACGCGCACGGGTAGACATCTACCTCGCAAGTGAAGCCGTCTGCGCTGAACTCGGAGCGGCAGCTCTCGCCCGTGACCGGGCTGGTCACGTGTCTCTCGAACTCGCGTTGGAGCTGTAGCTCGCTTTCCGCCATGTTCGACAGGGTTTGCATGACGGCCGCCGTGCGCGTGCCGCGGAGACCGTTGGCCTGCATAGCGAAGGCGCCGAGCACGCCTACAGCCAGCACGATGAGGGCTATCAGCAGCTCCACCAGCGTCAGCCCATCCGTGGGGGACCGTGTCATCTCTCCTCCACCGTGATCTCGCCGATCGTCGAGACACCGACGTCGAACGTGCGGTCGCTCGTCGAGAAGCTAGTCGTGTTCGAGACCAACCCGCCGCTGCACCTCTGTGTACGTCCGTTCGGCAACCACAGGAGTTGGTTGGAGGGCATGTCTGTCGAGACGGTGACGCCGCGATAGTCCTCGAACCCAAGGGACCTAACGAGAGATGACGCGCCGGCGCAATTCACTGATCCCGAGGCGTCCAGTGCACGCAGCGTGACGGTCGACGAACCTGGGTCGACCGTGACCAGTACCGCGCGGTTGCGCTTCACGGCTTCGATGCGCGCGTCTTGCATGAGCGAGGAGAACGCGTTGGCCGCGTGACGCGACGCGGGCGCTCTGAACGCGAACGCCGCGAAAGCCGAAAGGATCCCGATGATGGCCAGCGCGATCAACAGCTCTATGAGGGTGAAGCCCCACCGACGACTCAAGGCGGCACCTACCTCATGCTCACTACGCGGAGCACCGGATCGCTGGCCTCGACGATGTCTTCGTTGACGATCTGGAAGCCGGAATCGATGTCGAAGTTGCCGGAGATGGTCAGGTTGCCCTTGGACGCGATACGCCCATACAGTTCGGCGTTCCCCGACTTTCGGAACGTACCGCCGGCGACAGCCGCGATGAAGAGCTTGGAGTTACCGGTTATGTCGATGTTCCCTTCGGCGACGATCACGGTGCCGACGGTAGGGGTCCCGTCGAGATCGAACGGCGAAGCGTTACCGGATATGTCTATGTCGCCGCCAGCAGCAAGGGTGGACATCCCGAACATGTCGTGATTGCCGGAGAAGTCTATGTCCTTCGCGGCGAAGAAGCGGATCGACTCGAAGTCGTTGTTGCCGCTGCCTTTGATGCTCCCACCGGTAGAGATGATCGTGAGGCTGGACGTCGTGTAGTTGCCAGAGAACTGTATGGAGCCCTGCATGACGATGTTCACGTCCGAGACGTCGTAGTTGCCTGAGAGATGGAGGTCGCCAGTCCCCTCGACGCAGATGGTGGCTCCGGCCATGGCCGAAGCGACGGCGGACTTGAACGTGTTCTGGTTCGGTGTCGAGGAGTAGATGATGTCGCAGTCGATGTCAAAGACGGCGGAATGGAGAGCACCCCGGGATACGTCCGCGAGGGCCGCCGCTTGTCTAGTCATGTAGTCGGGCGTGATCGTCACCGGGTCGGTCAGGTTGACGGGCACCCCGTTGTCGCATATCGGGAACTTGCCAGTGCCGGAGACCTTGCAGGTCGTGGCCCCGGGCGAGGCGGTGACAGGCACCATGGCGGGATCGATCTCCTCGAACGTCCGGCACTCGCCGTTCGTCTTTCGCGCGGTACAGACGTAGAAACCCTGGTTCCCGCTCAGCGAGAAGCCCTTGTTCCCGTGGATCCCAGCGCTCACGTAGGCCGCGTTCCCGCTCGCCGTGATCACGCCCTCGCTGGCGATGCCGTAAGCGAAATAGGCCGGCAGCCCGCTGGTCGAGCTGAAGCTGATCAGCGCCTCTGACACGTACTCAGCATCTAGACCTGCCGTGCCTGCGACAGCGATGCGAGCCGAGTTGGCGTTCGGCCGGTCGTACGCTTGGAGCGAGTAGGCGGGCGTGTACGACTTTCCCTGGATCGCCGGCAGCTGTGCGTTGGTGAAGCTGGCCGGTAGTGACCCGTTGGCCGCGTAGTAGTCCTGCAGGTAGGCGAACGCAGCAGACATCCCGGAGATGGCGTTGCTCTCCGCTGTCGTGGTGGCCTGCAGGTTGCGGGTGATGCCCAGGTTCGTCTGGGTGAGCACCATTGTGGCGACCCCCGCCATCAAAACGGCGGCCATGATGAAGAGGGCTGATACGATCGCAACGCCCTCACGCCACAGGCGCCTTCGCCTTGCTGTCGTTGTCGCAGCAGTCTCGCTGGACTTCTCGCTAACCAGCATCATCGGTCGGCCTCCCGGCCACGCCCGACCAGCGGGCCCAAGTTGGTCCGCAGAGTGAGCGGCCGCTTACAATGCTAACCTTACGGTGCGCTTACGAGGAAATGAGGGACTTCTCATCTGATTTTTCGACCAAGTCCGTCACGCTCGGCCCTCCTCATCCCACGTTGCTAGCGTCGAACCACGGTTCGGTCTGGACTGAGACCGCCCAGGAGGTTGCGATGCCGCTGCGATTGATCGAAGGTCAGTACGCCCCCGGCGACCCCTTCTGCGTCGACCTGGCTACCGACGACGTGCAGGCCGCCGCTCGGTTCTATGGGCGCGTGTTCGGCTGGGAGTTCGAGGGCGAGGGCCATCTCAAGGCGCTGAAGAACGGGCGCATGGCGGCGGGCATAGGGCTCATGGACCCGTTGGACCTGGGCTCCAAGATGTGGTGGGTCTGCCTCGCCTCACCCGAGCCGGCCGCCGGCGCGCGGAAGGCCGAGGACCTGGGTGCGACCGTCAACGGGCCCCAGGAGGTGGAGGGGCTGGGTCAGATCGCTACCGTAACGGACCCAGCCGGTGCTTCATTCGCCCTGTGGCAGCCGAAGAACATCAACCCTGGCGCCCTGCACGGCTCGCACGGCGGCATCGTGTGGGCAGAGCTCCTGGCGGATGACCCTGCGACCGCCGCGCGCTTCTACGAGGAGATGTGGGACCTCAAATCGGTCCCGGTCGAAGGGTCCAGCGACCACGGCCCGCCCGGCGGCACGATCAACCTCGAGCGCAACGAGATAGGGGTCAAACGGGTCATGGCGAGCGTCGTGCCGCTTGCTGTTCGCACCAGCGGCACCCCAGACGGGCCGTTGAGTGACGACAGCGACGGCAACGCCACCATGGACACGCGCCCCCGCTGGCGCGCCTACTTCATGATCGAGGACACCCAGCCCTTCGCCGAGGAGGCGAAGGCGGCGGGCGCCACTCAGCTGGAGTCGAGGGTCTCGGCGTCGGGGCAAGCCGTGACGGTCTTCAGGGACCCTCAGGGCGTGGAGTTCGCGGTCGTCGAGGGAAGTCCCTCGAAGGCGACGTAGGCGAGCGCTGCGAGGGCGAAGGCGGCGCGGCGTCGGGGGTCGATCCGACGCCGCGCACCAGCGACTATGGCCTCAGTAGATCTGCTCGCGCTGACCGTAACTGAAGACGATGACGTCCCTCACGCCGTCCTCCGTGACCGTCGGGAAGTACGGCGGCTCTATGCCCATGCTCATCCGCTGGTCGTAGGTGAACTTGCGGTCGTAACCGGATGACTGGTTGCCCGAGTTGGCGTCGAAGGTGCCGAAGGCCCCGTAGTAGTACTCGATGATGCCGCCCATGAGGTTCACGGCGCCACGTGGGTTGCCGCGGTCGTAGTTCTCGACCTCCACACGGCCACTACTGGTCATGAGCACGCCATGGATGGTCACGTCGTAGGGGGCGTTCAGGCTGCTGTCGTTGTAGTTGCCGATCTCGATGTCGCCGTCCTGGGTGTACACGCCCAGTACGTTGACCGCGTCGAGGTCGTCGCAGGTAGCAGGCGTCACCGAGCCGTCCGAGTTGCGGGTGGGCACGCCAGTGCACGGCGGGTCCTCGTACTTCAGGTCGCCGGTGATGCGGATGTCATCGTCAGCGGCGATCGTGATCTGCGCGAACGACGCCAGAGCCGGCGGCGCTTTGCGATGGTCGTTGCTGTTCGCGGGCTGGCGGTCCGGCCCGGTGAGGCGCTCCACCTCACCGTCCACGTAGATCACCCCGTTGAACTTGTAGCCGAGCGGCTGCCAGGTGGCTAGCCCGCCGACCACGTCCAAGCGTTCTATCAGGCCGTCCGAGCGGTAGCGGAAGGTCTGGGTGACGTCGTCGGTCCGAGTGCAGCCGCGCCTACCGCAGCTGGGGTCCCACCACTCGAGTTCGTACTCGGCCTGGATGTACTGATAAGTGGAAGCCGGCGAGTACCCGCCGGAACCATCCGGCGTGAGCGGGTTGCCGGCGGCATCTGCCGCCCACATCCGGAGCCGATCCACGTCTCCCCCGAACATCAGGCCCGCGTCGGTCGCCGCCTGCTCTTGGTCCTGGTTGTTGCCAGGCAGAGGCACGAACCCGGCCCGCCAGTCGACCTCGTTGATGTCCGGAGCATGCGTGCCGTAGCCGTTCCGGTACCTGGGGTTGGACTCGTTGGGGTTCATGTCGTCGTGGTCTACGAAGCCTTCGCCGTAGAACTCAGCGCCACGGCGGGTGAAACGACCGTCGCAAGACGTGTCGCCCGGGTCGCTACAGCCGGCGCTGGTCACCTTCCCGCCGAACCACGGGTTGCGGTAGAAGCGGAAGTAGTTGTTCGTGTGGACCGGCCCGTCGAACAGCGTGTCATCGGTGAACCAGATCTCGGAGTTGGAGCTCGAGTTCATGCGGTGCACGTTCGTGAACAGCGCGTACTTGGCGAACGAACCTCTGCCGACCGTGAAGCGGTACTCGCCCTGCAGGACGACGTTGCGCCGGTACTCGGCCAGGTCGCCCTCGGCCACCATCACGAACGGGATCGCGTAGGTCTGCTCGGCGGAGGCGCTGGTGCCACCGCGCGGCAGGCCGTCCACGAACCTGCCGCTTGGCAGGCTCACCCCGGCGGGCAGCGGCTGGCCGCATGCCTCAGTGGTGAAGTAGACGATGAAACTGCCAGAGCCGCCCGTCGATGGCGTGAACGTCGTGCTGGAACATAGGTCGTCGTCGATCGCGTCCTGCAGCTCGTCGGCCACGGCCGTCAGGTCGGTCACCACCGAGCGGGCGTTGGGCGTTGTGCTGGAAGTCGAGGAGCCGCTGTTGCCGAACGACCATCTGCCTGTCGTGGACGACCTGGCCTCCACGATCTGGTGCAGCTCCTCCCTGACCACTCCTTGCAGGGTCTGGCCGCCCATGTTGGCGGCGCCGCGCGCCAGGAGGAGTGTCTGGACGATGGCCGCGTCGTCCCCGCTGTGCTGGATCTCGGCGACCGTGCGGGCGAACATGAGCGCGCCAACCCCCACGACCACAACCATCAACAGAAGCGCGTAGAGCATGGCCATGCCTTGACTGCGTCTATCCACAGTCCACCACCCTGTTGATCTGGAAGCTCGGGTTCGAGGAGAGCTCCACTTGGCCGGTGTAGGAGCGGGCCACCTCGCGACCTCCGAAGCTAAGCTCGCTGGCCGCGACGGTCAGCTGGACGCGCATGAGGGTCACGGCCTCACCGTCGACGCTGGACTCCCGCGCTGGCGCACCGTCCTCGATCAGGGGCGCGTCGAACACGTGCAGGTCGCCGTCTTCCGAGCGGTAGACGTACTCCAGAGCCACGTCGTCGAGCTCGAACGCCAGCGGCA
>JBDZWC010000080.1:0-14180 GCA_040256005.1 Deinococcaceae bacterium
AGTTGTGCGAAGACCGTCGCCGCGGACGGGCTGATGGCCAGGCAGTTGCGCTCCACCTTCAACGTCTGGACACCGGCCAGGTCGAGCAGCGGCGCAGCGTTCGTCATGAGGTTGCGCGACAGGTCGAGCGTCTCCAGCCGCCCCAGACCCGTCAACGGGGACACGTCGGCCACCAGGTTGCGCGCGAGGTTGAGCTCCTCGAGGGCGCCGAGGCCCGCCAAGGCGCTCACCTCGGCTACCTGGTTGCGCGAGACCTCGAGGGTGTTCAGGCGCGTCAGCCCGGAGAGCGGGGACAGGTCCGCGAGGCCCATGTTGCTCAGGTCCAACAGCTCCAGAGCGCGCAGACCGGCCACGAACCCAACGTCCGTCAGCTGGTTGCTGCCCAGGCGCAGGCTGGTCAGCGAAGTGAGGTTCGCCAGGGGCCCAGCGTCGGCCACCAGGTTGAAGCGCAGGTCGAGGTTCTCCAAGTCCTGCATGGTCGCCAGCACGCTGATGTCGGCGATCTGGTTCCGGCGTGCCGTGAGCGACGTCAGGCCCGACAGGTCGCGCAGGGCCGAGAGGTCCGTCAGCAGGTTGTTGTCCGCCGCCAGGCTCCTGAGGGAGGTCAGGTCCGCGATGGGGCTCAGGTCGGCGATCTCGTTCTCCGCCAGGCCAAGGGACTCGAGCCGCGTGAAGTCACGCAGGAGCCCGATATCGGCGACCTGGTTGGCCGAGAAGTCGAGGTCGATGAGCCCGGTCATCGCGGCGATGGGCTCGAGGTTCCGCACCTGGTTTGCGCTCAGGTCGAGGCTGGTGAGCCTCGTCATGGCCCGCAGCGCCTGGATGTTCGTGACCTGGTTGGACCTGAAGTCCAGGACCTGCATGTCTCGCATGGCTGCCAAGGGCGTCAGGTCGACCACCATGTTGTGGCCCAGGTCGAGACGCTGCAGCCGCGTGAGACCGGTCAACGGCGTGAGGTCCGCGACCTGGTTCCGGGCCAGGTTCAGCTCCTCGAGGGCCGTCATGGCAGCCAAGGGACCCAGGTCGGTGACCTGGTTGCGGTTCACGTTGAGGTAGGTCAGCTTCGTCAGCGCCCGGAGTGGCGCCAAGTCAGTGATGAGGTTGTTGTCGACGTTCAGGAACTCGAGGTCGCGCAGACCCGAGAGCGGGGCCAAGGACGCGACCGCGTTGCTGGCCAGGTCCAGCGTGCGCAGCGCCGTGAGCCCGGCCAGCGGCGTGATGTCCGTGATCTGGTTGCGGCTCAGGCGCAGCGTCTCGAGCGTGGTCAGGCCCTTGAGCGGGGCGAGGTCGACGATGCCGGTGCCGCGCATGTCGAGCTCCTCGATGCTGAACAGGAACAGGACGAACCCCAAGCTCCCGATGTCGTTGTCGCGCAGCGATAGGAACTCGAGGTTCTCCATGGACCCGAGGCCCGTGGCGCTCGTGATGCGGTTGTTCGCCAGGTCGAGGTACTCGAGTTGAGCGAGCGCCGCCAGCGGCCTGGGGTCGGCGACCAGGTTGCTCGAGAGGTAGAGGTACTCCAGGCTGGCGCTGCCGGCCAGCGCCGAGACGTCCTTTACGCCGTTCTCGCGCAGGTCCAGGCGCGACAGCTCCGGCATCGTGGCCGCGAAGCTTAGGTCCGAGACCCGGTTCCGCCTGGCGTCGAGGCGCTGCAGCGACGGGTGGCCGCTGAGCGCGCTCAGGTCACTGAGGTCGTTGTCGAACAGGTCCAGCCGGGTCAGACGCGCGAGCCCGGCGATGGGCCGCAGGTCGGCCACCCGGTTGCCTCTCAGTTCCAGGCGGCGCAGGTTCACGGCCTGCTCGATGCCGGTGAGGTCCGTGATGCCGGCGTCGTTGGCGATCAGCTCTTGGAGCTCGGCCACGGCGCCGCAGGTGACCACCTCGGTGGGCTGCAGCCCGATCGCCGCCCTCACGGCGGCGGCCAGCCCGCGGTCCGGGAAGAGGACGGTGTCCGTGGGTGCGGCGCAGGACGCGGCCTGGCCGAAAGTCACGGGTAGGGCTAGTGCCAGCAACAGGCCGACGCCAAGGAGAGGTCTGGGCACCTTGAGCATGAGGCCATGCTATGTACGTTCCGCCGGTTTGTCCGTGCCGTCAGCCGGCCGTTCTAGCCCTTCAGCCCTGCATCGCCTTCATCTCCAGGAACGTGCCCACGACCGTGGGGTCGAAGTGGCACTCGGCCTGCTCCTCGATGTAACGCTTGGCCTCCTGCGGCTGCCACGCCTCGCGGTAGGGCCGCTTGCTAGTGAGCGCGTCGTACACGTCCACCACCGAGAAGATCCGCGCCTCCATGGGGATCTGCTTCCCCTTGAGACCGTGGGGGTAACCGGAGCCGTCCCACTTCTCGTGATGGTAGAGCGGTATCACCAGCGCAGGGCGGAGGAAATCGATGGGGCCGAGCAGCTCGGCGGCGTATGTGGGGTGCCGCTTCATGATCTCCCACTCGCGCTGGTCCAGCTTGCCCGGCTTGAGCAGGATGGAGTCGGGCACCGCCATCTTACCGATGTCGTGCAGCAACGCCCCTCTGCGGACGTGAACGAGGTCGTCGCGAGGCACGCCCATGCGCTTCGCCAGCGACACCGTCATGTCGGTGACGCGCCGGCTGTGGCCCTCGGTCTCCTCGTCCCTGAGGTCGAGCGCCCGCGCCCAACCCTCGATCGTGCGGTCGTAGGCCAACCGTAGCTCCGTGTTGGAGCGCTCCAGGCTCTCGAACATGGTCGCGCTGTCGAGCGCGATGGCCGCCTGGGTGGAGAGCGTGGCGAGGAACGAGAACCAGTCGTCGGTCGGGTCGAGGCGGGTGCGATGGAACAGCTCCAGCACGCCCAGCAGGTGTCCCTTGGCGATCAGCGGCATCGCCACGTAGCTCTGGAAACCCTGCCTGACGATGGAGCCGGAGTCCTCGAAGGCGCGACGGAACTCGTCCGGGTCCTGGATGACGATGCGCTGGCGCTCCAGCGCCGCCCGCCCGGCCATGCCCTCACCCATCCTCAGCGAGGTGTCGTGGAGCGTGGTGTCCTTCTCGAACCCGCGGCTGGCCCCGAAGACGAGCCGCTCGCTCGCCGGCTGCACGAGGAGGATGGAGGCGGCGTCGACCTTGAGGCGCCTAGTCACCTGCTGCAGCACGACGTCCAGCGTCAGGCTCAGGTCGAGGCTTCCCGTGATGGCGCGGTCGATCTCGTGCAGAGACGTGATGCGCTCGAGCCGCTCCTGCAGCTCCTCGTTGAGCGTCTCGATGTTCTTGCGGGCGGCGGCGATCTCGCTGCGGTCCAGCGCCACGCCGGCGGCGTAGACCTTGCCCCCGAGCTTGATGCGGGCACCGTTGAGCAGGTAGGGCAGCTCCTCGCCCTGGCGCGTCAACAGGTTGAGCTCGGTGATCGCGCTCCCCTGCTCGAAGATCTTCGCGTAGTGCTCGCGCATCTTGGGTCGGTCGGCGACGGTGACCAGCTGCTCGGGGCTCACGGCCGCCATCTCCTCGTCCGACAACCCGAGCACGCGGTCGAAGTTCCGGTTCCAGCGCGTGAAGTGGCCCTGCTCGTCGATAAGGGCGAAGATGCCGGGCAGCCCCTGCACGATGGCGTCGGTCACCTGGCGCTCCTCCTCCAGTTCCTCACGCGCCCGGGCGCGCTCGTCGGCCTGCTCCTTGAGCCGCACCTGGTAGTCGAGCGCGTCCGTGAGGGTCGAGCGGTGCACGATGCCGAAACGGTCGAGGAAGTACGACACGAGCAGCAACATGACGATGCTCTCGAACGCCATCTGCCACTCGGGGTTAGCGCGGGCGCTGCGCACCAGCAGCAGGTCCAGCTCGGTCATCATCGGCACCAGGAGCAGCGACCCCACCGCCCACGCGGTCGTGATGATGAGCGCCTGACGGCTGAGGACCAGGCCGGCCAGCACGATGGGCACGGCGAAGAAGAGGATGCTCACCGGGTTGCCGCCCAGCCCCACCGCCATGAGCGTCAGCGTGGCGGACCCCAGCGTCAGGCCCATGACGATCAGGATCGCGAGCCTGAAGTTCCCCTTGGCGTTGAGCCACAGGGCCAGACCGAGGACCGGTATGGCCAGCATGTTCGGCACGAACGCGGGGTTGGCTAGTATCTCGCGGCCGGCGCGCGCCACGCTGAGCCCCAGGTTGGCGACGATCACCACGAGCAGAACCCACAGCAGACGCTGCACCACCGTCACGCGCTGCTGCTCGACTCGAGCTTGTATATCGGTAGTGACGGCCGTCATGCCTCCGAGGTCCCCCGAGCCGCCAAGCGGCTACCCCATCCGGAGATCGCCCGTCGCGCCACCGTCCCCCATCGACAGGTGGTTGTCACGCCCTGCCCCCTTCCAGTTGGCGGGCACCGCGGCACGTTCATCGTGCGGCACGGGCCCCGCTCATCTGAGTGCCCCTCGGTAAGCCTAACGACCCTAGGCGTGGTGCCATGGGTTCATGGTCACGCAAGGGCACTTTCCTCCGCTGCCAGACACGTCACCCCGTCCAGCCGAAGACGTGGAACACGCCCGCCCGGTCGTCGGAACAGACCGGGCGGGCGCGCGTCATCCTGGGCTACTGCTGCCCGACCTGGCGGTCCGAACTCATGGCAGATCCGGCAGCAACACGACCTCGTTCTCCCTGACCTCGAAACGCGTGCCTACGATGGGGCTGTCCGGGTCGGACGGGTCCACGGGAGCTACAGATGTCACCACGCGTGGGAAGCGTAGGTCGTCCTGGATGGTCCGCCCCAGCTGCTGTTCCCAGAGGAGGGTCTCGGCGTTGAACTTCCAGACCTCGCTGCCGGTCCAGGTGTCGTCGCCTGGGGTGGCGTCGGAATCCGTGCCGCTCGTGAGCAGGTACGCGAGGTCCCGTGCCAGGCCGCCGGTGAGGACGATGTCGAGGTAGGTGGAGTACGGCTGGCTCTGCGTGTAGTAGCCGTACTGCTTCTCGCCCTTGAAGACCGAGAGGTCCTTGCCGACCACCGCACCGTTGATGGTGTTCGCGTCGAGGTCGATCACCATCTCCCCACCGTAGTTGCTCAGGTCGCCCCAGTAACTGGCCCAGGCCGTCACGAGGTCACCGTTGCGCACGATCCTGACGCGAGACTGCCTGTTGCTCCAGGCGGCCGACGTGGCGCCGACCTGGACGTTGGTGAGGTAGGTGATCGTGCCGTTCTCGACGTAGGCGATGCCCCAACCCTTGTGGGAGCCGTTGTTGCCCTGCGTCCGTAGCGCGACGAGGTACTTGTTGCCCCCGGCGTCGCGCGTGAAGGCGATGACCAGGCCGATGGCGTCGTCGTCCGCGTTGTTGGACGTCAGCGTCGCTTCGAACTCGTAGTACTCGAGAGCGTCGGCCTCGGGGCTCACGATGATCTCGTGCGGGCTGGTGTTCTGAGGCTGCACGATGCTGCCGGTCACGGGGTCGATGAACCAGTCGTCCGCGTTGCCGCCCATCTCCTGGCTCGGGTCGGGGTAGTAGTTGCCGTTGCTGGCCCGCGGCCAGGTGTCGAAGACCTCCTGGAAGGTCGGCGGTTCGTAGCCGGCGGTGTAGGCCTCCAGGTCAGCCCTCGCGGTGAAGACGACGGCGTCCTGCGGAGGCAGCGTGACGTTGAAGGTGACGGTGGCGGTCGCCTGCGTGCCGAGGGGATCCTCGACCGTGTAGTCGAACGAGGCGACCTGTCCCATGAGGCCCGACGAAGTGACCCTGAGCGTGGAGCCGTTGTCGACGACGGTGACGTTCTGCTGGTCGGCGACTGCGACGAGCGTCAGTCTCAGGCCGGTGCTGGCGAAGTCGTTCGCCAGCAGCGTGGTCACGGGCAGGTCGATGCTGCCGCCCTCGACGATGTTGGCCTGGTCGTCACTAGCGGTGACGGTTGGCTTGACAACCGTGAAACCGGCGTCCAGCGTGCCCATGCCGCCGTCGGGGTTGGTGACGGTCACCGCGGCCGCGCCCAGGTCCACCTCGCCGAGAGTCGCCGTCACCTCGACGGTGATGCGGCTGGCGGAGTCCACGGTCACGTCGCCCACGGTCAGCCCGCCACCGAGCGATACGGTCGCGCCGGGGACGAAGTCGGTACCGTCGATGAAGAACTGAGAGGTCTCGCCCACCTGGATCTCGTTCGGGCTGACGGAGCTCACGGTCGGCTTGGGGTTGACTGTGACCTTCTCGTAGAGGCTTCTGTTGAGGGCCGGGATCTTGGCGCCGTACTCGACGTAGAACTCGTACTCGCCGGCCGCTGCTGAACGCACGCGGAAGTTCGCCGAGGTCGAGCCGGCGGGGATCACGACGCCGCCGACGAGGTCGTCCGAGCCGGCAGCCACGAACGCCAGGCCGGCGTCACCCTGCAGGGTGAGTGCGATATCGGCCGGGGCCTCGACCGGGGCGCCGTTCTCGTCTCTCAACTGAACCGAGATGATGGGCGAGTTCGCGTCCTCGCCGACCTCGATGCCGCCGCCGACGATGACGATCTCCGCCGCCGGCACGATCTGGAAGGAGACGCCGGTGAAGAGGCCCGCGAGGGGTCCCGAGGGAGTGACCGTCACCGTGTACGGCTCCATGCTCAGGGCGTTCGTCTCCATGGGGATCTCGACGAGGGTGGCGCCAGGTTCCACGGTCACGGATGTGATGGGCTCGAGCGTCTCCGGGTCGAGGAACCTCAGGCCGGTGGCCGGTTCGACGGTGAGGTCGAACGTGACGGGAACCGGGCCGAGGGAGAGCGGGTCGCCGCCGGATGTCTGCAGCGGGATGCGACCCGTGCTGGGCCAGTTCACGGGCAGCACGTACGAGGGCAGTTCACCCTCTTCTTCGCTGGGGAGTGCGCCGACCAGGTCGAAGCCGTCCGTGACCCAGACGGTGCGGTCGCTGATGCCGGCGTAGTTCGGGCTGGTGGACGCGATGGTCACGACGTAGGTGCCGAGCGCCTCGATCGTTGAGACGGTCTGCTGTCCGGCCGGTATGGGCTGGTAGGACCCGTCGTGGGTGCGGCGGTACGAGAGCACGTAGTCGGTCATGCCGGCCGGGTCGGCCACGATGGTCAGGCCCACGATCGTGTCGCCGTCGCGCTCGTAGACGTGGACACCGTCAATGGTGAAGTCGGCGTTGGAGATGTCGAACGACACCGGCGCGGGCTGGATGGTGAAGCTGCCGGCCAGGCTGATCGCGTAGTTCTCGGTTACGTCCTCGTCGCGGCCGTTCTTGATGACGACGCTGCCGAGGTCCAGGTCGTACGTGCCGGCGGCGACGCCGGTGAAGGTGAGCAGCCCGCTGAGCGCGTCGCCAGCGCCCAAGGTGGTGCCGCCTGCCAGCCTCGGCGGCAGTTCGGGATCGGCCTCGCCGTAGACCTTGCCGGTCACATCCGTGGTGAGTGTGATGGGCCGCGCGCCGACCGTCACGATGACGTCGTTGGACCCCGTGTAGCGCGGGTCGTTCGCCGTCAAGGTGACGCGGTACTGACCGGCGTCCAGGATCCCGGCCACGCCTTCTTCGATCTGCTCGCCGGAGGGCGTGAGCACCCGCTTCCATTTCACGGTGTAGATCACGGGCTCGTCGGCCGGGACCGGAGCGGGGTCGGAGACGACCACGATGCCCTGGGCGGCGCCGGTGTAGGTGAGCTCGTCGTTCGTGATGTCGAAGGCCACGCTGGCCTTGACGATGTCGGCCGTGGCGGTGGGCGCGCCTGTCATGTCGAGCAGGTAGTTGCCGGCCGCATCGCCCTGGAGCGTGGTCGCCGCAGTGAGGGTCACCAGCTTGTCCGTCCCGACGTGCGCGTCCTGGAACGTGACGACGGGCGCGACCGAGACGTCATCACCCTCGACGGCGTTCAGCAGCTCCAGGTCGTTCGATTCCACCTGGGCGTTCGCCGTGCCGTCGTAGGGGCGGTCGGCGATGACCATGCTGCCACCGATGGTCACCGTGCGGGCGACGATCGTGAACGGGTCAGACGCGCCCAGGGTGATCGTGTAGTTGGCGCCATCGTTGCCGTCGGCGACGCTGAAGGTGCCGAGCGTGAAGGCGTAAGCCCCCACGTCCTCGCCGGGCTCACGACCCAGCTTGCCTGTGATCATGTCGTCGCCCACGAGCGGGCCCCAGGTAACCGTGTTGCGGAAGACGTAGTCCTCGTCGCCGTAGGTCTTGGACTGGCCGGGTTCCGGGGTCACGACCAGGGCACGCGGCTGGATCGTGAACTGGGGGAGGTTCTCGGCGAGGGCCAGGCTGTAGTTGCCGCCGCCGTTGCCGTCGTCGACGACCAGGTCGCCCAGGGTGAAAGCGTAGCTGCCGACGTTCTCGCCCGCGGCGCGGCCGAGGCTGCCGGTGAGGACGTCCATGGGCATGAGCCCCGTGCTCGTGTAGCCAAGCTCCGGATCGGCCTCACCGTAGGTCTTGCCTTGGTCGGCATCCGGCGTGATGGTCAGCAAGCGCGGCGACACGGTAAGGGTTCCCGCCACGTAGGTGACCTCGTAGTTGTCGAGCGACGTGCCTTCGGCGGCCAGGGCCAGATCCGCACCGATCTCGTACGAGCCGGCGTCGGCGTCCGCGGCTGCGCCGGCGCTGCCGAGCTTGACGCTGTCGATGCCCTCGCCCTCCACGAGGCCCTCGACGGTGAACTGGCTATCGCCGAGAAGCAGCTCGTCGCCGTAGACCTTCTGCCGGTCGTTCGCGGTGATGGTGAGCGGGCGCGGGGTTATGGCGGCGGTCAAGGCCGGCGCCACGAGGGCGTAGTTGTCTACGTCGGCACCGGTCAACTGGACGGTCACGGGCAGGTCGCTGCCGGCGTTCGGCGCGGCGAAGCGAGCCACGAAGCCGATGTCGTCCCCGAGGACGGGTGCAGGCTGGAGGTCGCCTGTCACGACGGCTTCCACCGTGCCGTCGTACTCCTTGTCGGCGGCCGCGACGCCCGCGGCGAAGGTCAGCTCCAACGGCGCGATCGCTGCGGCGCCGACCGGTTGAGTGAACACGTAGTTGTGGGCGTCCGCCCCCGTCAGCGCGAGGGTGCCGACCACGCGGGTCGCTCCGTCGTTGAGGTAGTCACCGACCACCGCGCTGGGAACCCACTCGCTGCCGTCGAACGCCTGGAACTGGCCGGTGGCGGGCTCCGCCAGCGCCACGGCGTCTCCGTCAACGATGTCAGCCGGAGCGAGCGCGACGTGCTCGAAGCCGGCCACGCTGCTGCCGTCGTAGGCCCTGTCGGCGAACACCACCTCGGCGTCGAAGGCGAGCTCACGGGGCTCGATCGTCAGGGTCGCTGACGCCGACACGGGGAAGCCACCACCGGACGTGACCGTGACCGTGTACACGCCGGCGTCGGACGGAGCCTGGTCGAGCACCACTTCGTCGGCCTGGCGCAGGTAAGTGTAGGTGGCGCCTTCGCCGGCAGCGACGGCCGAGAACGTGGCCTCGAGAGCGTGCGGCTGCCCGTCGTAGGTGACGGTGAGGTCGTCGAGGATCACGGACGCGAACGTGATGGTGACCTGGCCGAGCTCGGGCGCGGAGTCGTCTGCCCCCAGGTGGCCGCTCACGTGCACAGCGGCGTCCACCGCACTCGACACGAAGATCGTGGCGCGGCCGTCGTCGTCCGTGACGACGCTCAAGGCGTCGCCCGCGGCGCCGAACTCCGTTCCGTCCATGGAGAGCTGGCCGAGGTCGGTGGTGAAGGTGACGGGCTCACCGGCGAGCGGGAGCGGGTCACCGTAACGGTCGTTGAGCTGCACCGTCACCGACTCGGTGGCACCGGTAGCGGTACGCGTGGCCGACGCCCATAGCTCCGAGTTCTTGATGTGCGGGGCGGGCGAACCATCGTCGTCTGGGTCCTCGTCGCCGGGATCCCCGTCGCCGGGGTCCTCGTCGCCGGGTGCCGTCCCGCCGTCACCGAAGGTGACGTCGACGGAGCCGATCTCCTCGCTGGACGAGTCATCGCCCAGATGAGCCGTGACCGTGACGACGCCGTCCACGGTGGAGTTGATGAACACGCTGGCCTGGCCGTTGGCGTCGGAGAGGATGACCATCGAGGCCCCGGCGGCGGAGGCGGCCGGAGCGACCTTGCCGGCGGCCCCGAGGGTGCCGGCAGAGGCGTAGAAGGCGACCGCGTGGTCGGCCTTGGTCACGGCCTCGCCCTCGGCGCCTCTGAGCGTGACGGTGACCTTGACCGCCTTGCCGAGGTCCGACGTCAAGGCAGCGGCCTCGACCGATGACGAGGCAGCGTCCGGGGTGGGTGAGGCTGGCTCCTGCTGAGTCGTGCAGGCAGCGAGCAGGCATAGGACGACGGCGAGCGCGCCGAGTCGCTTCATGAACTTCCCCCTTGGGGCTGGCGGTTTCGACTTCCTTCAGGAAGCCGTGCGGGGGAGAGGGTCGCATCGGTTCTCTTACAGGAATCTCACCGTTCACATCGAGAGGCTGTGCGCGTCAGCCAAGACCACCGGCACGCGACCAGCGCGGCGGGCGCATAGTCCCGTGCACCACGTGGTAATCGGCGTTGGTTCGGGGAGCTGGTTCGCTTAGCTGCGCGCCCCTCTGTGGCGGCTCACTGTAAGAAACCCATCTTCCAGAGGCACCACACCCACAGGCCCCTGACGGGTCGGTGGAGGATGACGAAGAGGGCGGCGGCGCTGACGGTCATGACGGCGATGAACCCCGGGAAGATCCCGAAAATCAGCCCCAGGGTCACGCCCTCGACGGCCAGGCCGAAGCAGATCAGCATGTAGAGGATGAACGCGGTGGCGGTGCAGGTGCCGCCCTGATGCTCGAACGGCATGCCGCACACGCTGCAGGAGTCGGCGGGCCGCAGGAGACCCTTGAAGAGCCTGCCCAGCATGCAGTTCGGGCAGTAGCCGACGAACGCGCTGCGCAGAGCGGTGGAGATAGGTAGGCGCTGCGGCGTGGACACTGCCATCTTGGCGGCAGTATGCGGCATGGTCCCGACTCACCTCCGTAGCTACGGGATGAGATGCGCCATGAGGGTCACGAACCCGTTCGCCGTATGGCGCGGGCGGCGAGCAGGGGTCTGCGGGGTCATGATGCACTACGGAGACATCAGTTGACTGAGAGTTCGGAGAACAGTGGCATGGAGTCGTACATCGAGACGTGGGCGGCGGCGGGCCTGGGCCCGGCCGTCCTGACCGCGGGCGCCGGCACGTTCGTCGTCCTGCGCCGCGGCGCGCGGGTGGTGCCGTTCGACGACGAGGGCAGGCCCCTGCTGTGGCTCGCCCCCGAGGCACTCCCCGGCCGCGCCGTGGCAGCGTGGGCCTCCACCGGCGCCTGGAACCTGGGTGCGGAGCGCCTGTGGATCGGGCCGGAGTGGCGCCTCATGGTCGGGGACCGCGCGGAATTCCTGGGCACCTACGCGCTCAGCCCGGCGATGGACCCAGGAGACTGGTCGCTGGACGCGAAGGGCGCCGAAGCACTGCTGAGCACTCACATGCGCCTCTCCGCCAGCCAGCCCGCCGGCCGGCTGGGTCTGGACGTGCGGCAGAAGGTCGCGCCGGCGGCCGACCCGGCACGGCGCCTGGAGGAGTCGGCCGGTCTGCGCCACCTGGGCTGGAGCCGGGAGGTCACGCTGGAGCGGGGCGAGGGCGACGACGGCAGCGTCGCCTGCCAGTCCTGGGTGCTCGCCCAGGTCCAGGCGCCGGCCACGGTCCTCGTGCCGAGGGCTGGCCCCGACGCGGTCACGGACTACTTCGAGCCGGTGGACGACTCGCATCTCCGAGCGAGCCGGAGCGGCCTGAGAATCGACCTCTCGGGCCGGCGCCGGTTCAAGGTGGGTATCCGGACGGGCGAGCACGTGGGCACGGTGGCTGCCTGGCGGGAAGGCCCGGGCGACACCGCGACGCTGCTCGTGCGCTACTTCCAGGACGCGCCGTCGTCGCGCTACCTCGAGGAGCCGCCGGGTAGCCCGGGCCACGAAGGCGACAGCATCTACGTCTACAACGACGACGGCCGGTTCGGGGACTTCGGCGAGGTCGAGGCGCTGGGCCGGGCGTTGGAGCCCGGAGCGCGCTCGGTTCACGACCGCTTCGAGGCGCACGTCTGGTGGGGCCCGCGAGGTTCCGTCGCCCGCCTCGCAGGGCGCCTGCTTCACGGGCCCTTCGGCACCGGTGACAAGCTCCACGACACGCTGGCGGAGCCCATGCCTTCTTCCCCGAGGATCGACTTGAGGTAGAAGTCGTCGTACAGGAAGGCGTCGATCAGCTCGTCCTGGCCGAGGATGTACTGGCTCGAATGCACGGGGAACGAGCCCCCTCCGGTCAGGTTGAGGTCGTCTGGTATGGGCCGCCAAGCGGTGGAGAAGCTGCCGGTGGGCACTACGACATCGGTGGTCTCGCCCTCGATGTTGGTCGCGATGGCGTTCACGTACGTCCTGGCTCCCATGGTGTACCTGCAGGCGGCGTGGTCGATGACGAGCACCACCGTCGAGGCGTCGCCCTGCACGGGCGCCGGTACCGGAGAGCCGGACCCCTCGACGCTCGAGAGGAAATGCAGCACGCCTTCCTGGTCGTAGCCGCTCAGCGTCTTGTCGATAGCGGTCGTCCCCGTGGCCGGACCGCCGCCGCCGGAGATCGTGGCGCCGAACTGAGACCCCACCGCAGCGCTCAGCGCCAACTCCAGCCTGTGCTGTCCGTCGTCGGCGAGGGACTCGTACGAGAACCCGGCAGTCCCCGCCCACTCGGTCACCTCCTGCAGGGCGTCGCAGGTGCAGCCGAGCGCCCGTGAGTCGACGACGATGTTCCCTCCGCTGAGGGTGTGCTCCCTGTCCTGCCAGGCGCTGTTGCTGACCACGACGATCAGCTCCTCGACGTGCTCCTCGGGCTGCTCGCGGCAGTAGCGCTTCTTCTCTACGCGCGTGATGTCCTCGGGCTGCCGCCACTGTCCGCCGACCTTGGCGAGCACCCAGAGGTGCGCGCTCTGGTCACCGCCCGAGGAGTACGGGTTCTCGATCACGACGGACTTCACGCTCTCGCTCTCGAAAGTGAAACGATAGTAGAAGGCCGCCAGATGCGGGACCGCGGAGTCGAGAGGGTCCTTGCCAGGCAGGCCGATGACGAAGTTGCCCTTCGTGGGAGCGCCGGGCGTCAGTTCGTCCCAGGTCTTGTAGTCGCCCACCGGGTCCTGGTTCCAGTTGCGCATGGTGAAGAGGGGCCATACCTCGTCGAACCCGCCGCGCGCCGCGAGCGCGGCGTTGACCGCCGCCAGGCTGCTGGACATGCCCGCCCGTTCCCAGATGCCCTTCACCGCCGAACCGTCCTTGCCCGCTCCTCCCAGGAAGAACGGGAACACGTAGGCGCCGTACTCGTGGTCGTCGTTCGTCACCTCGAGCGATGTTTCCGGGTTGCCGAGGAACGCGCCGGCCGCCTCCTGTTCCTCGTGCGTCGCAGGTACGTCCGGGTCACCGTTCGTGGCCGGGTAGACGTAGTCCATCGCCCACTGCGCCGTCGACTCGAACAGCCAGTCGTACTCGTCGTCCGAGGCCATGGGGTAGGCGTACTGGATCACGTGCATGAACTCGTGGGCCAGGATGGCGAACGAGTCGAGCGGGTTGAAGATGATGTAGGCGGAGGCCGCGCCCGTCGCTGAGGCGCCCGTGACGGCGCTGCGGCTGACGGGGACGAGGTAGATGTCGATGCGGGTATCGCCGCCGCCCTGGGGGCACGCTTCGCCGCAGTCGGGCAGCGGCTCGCGCATCAACCCCGTCAGCGACGGCCATATCCGGGCATCCAACTCAGCCACGAACTTCTCGGCCCTGGCGGCGTCGGCCGGACGCTGCGTCGCCCACCAGACCTTGACCTTGTCGTTCTGCGTTGTGAGGGTGCCCCAGGTGAGCTGCTCAGGCGAGAGGGCGTTCGCGTGCGTCCGCTCGTACCAACTTCCGGTCTGCGCGGGCGGCAGCAGGAACGGCGTCAGGTCGGTGCGCAGGTCGGGCGGGAGGGAGTCCAGGCGTCGGGCCAGCTCAGCCATGAGCAGCGTGCCGTCCCGGCCGGCATCGTCGCCCAGGTACTCCTCCGGTAGACGAGGGTCCGCGAAGGTCGCGAAGACCTTGTAGGCCAGCGCGGTGTCGGAGTCGATCTCGCCGGCCAGCAGAGCCGCATCGATCAGCTGGAAGCTGGTGAGATCGTCAGGTGGTGGCGGTGGAGGGGGAGGCGGTGGAGGCGCGCCCCCACACGACACGAGGAACAGTACCAGCCACAGCCACAGGGGACGCCGCGCCTTCCGCATG
>JBDZWC010000184.1:0-3576 GCA_040256005.1 Deinococcaceae bacterium
GGTACCGCGCGATCTATCTCGATGAGACGCCGGTAGGGTTCGTGATGCTCTCCGATGACAGCCTGCTGTCGCCGCCTCCACCCAAACCGCAGATCTGGCTCTGGCGATTCATGGTCGACGAGCGCTACCAGGGCCAGGGCGTGGGATCGATCGCTTTACGTCTTCTCATCGACCACGTGCGAAACAAGGGCGGCTTCGAGACGCTCGAGTTGTCGTTCGTCCCGGGCGAGGGCAGCCCCGAGGGTGTCTATCTCCGAGCTGGTTTCCGACACACCGGAAGGCTGGACAGGGACGAGATCGTGCTCGAGCTGCCGCTCACCTCCTAGGAGGCAGGTCAGCCCGCCTTGGGCTCGCCATGGCACACTCGTGCCCATGGGCGGCGCAGGCGCCAGCGACCGGGTGTTCGTTACCGAGCGGTTGCGCGCTCGTAGGTGGAGTGACTCGGACCTTTCCGCCCTTCTCGCGATCTACGGCGACGCGGACGCGATGCGCTGGGTGGGCGACGGCAGCCCACTGAGCGAAGACGAGGGCCGCCGGTGGCTGATCGTCACCCGGAACAACTACGAGAAGCGCGGTTACGGGATGCTCGCCTTGGAGAGCGTGGAGACCGGCGAGGTCGTCGGCTTCATCGGCATCGTGCACCCCGGCGGCCAGCCGGAGCCCGAGGTGAAGTACGCGTTCGCGCGTGAGCACTGGGGCAAGGGGCTGGCCACGGAGGCGGTGCGCGGTGTTGTGGAGTACGGCTCGAGCGTCCACGGGCTACGCCGGATGATAGCCACGACCGCACCAGCGAACGTGGCGTCGCATCGGGTGCTGCTCAAGTCCGGCTTCGAGAAAGGCGAGCTGCGGGACAACCGGGATGGGACGTTCACCCAATTGTTCGAGTGGGTGGCCGGCTGAGCGTGTCCGTTCGTTGAAAGCTTGATCGTCTCCTCGCGCGGCCAGCGGTACAGGGCCCAACTACTTACGCGGCCAAGCCGAACACGATACCGACGCCGGCGCCGGCGATGATCAAGAGGACCGGATGCACGTCGTGCCGCACCGTCAGGTAGAGGCTCACGGCGGCGATCACCCAGCGGGGCCAGTTGGTCCCGAATTGGCCGACGCCACCGAGCGCGTTGGGCGCGAAGTCCCAGGCGACCAGCAAGAGGAGCGCGACCACGATCGGCCGGATGCCGGTGATCGCCGACTGTAGCGCCTGGTTGTTCTTGGCTCGGATCACTATCCGCAGGACCAGGAGCATGAGCGCCAGCGTGGGCAGGGTGGCGCCGAGCAGCGCAGCGACGGCGCCCGGCCATCCGGCGACATGGTGGCCCACGTACATGGCCAGCTTCGTGACGATGGGACCCGGCAGCGCGTTGCCGAACGCGAAGGCGTCCAGGAAGGTCTCGGGCGTCAACCACCCACGAACCTCGATCACCTCGCTGCGAACCAGGGGGATCATCGACGGCCCGCCGCCGAAGCCGAAGAGCGTCACGCGCGCGAACGAGACGAAGAGGTCTAGAAGCGTCGACACCTGGCTCACCACGCCCGCCTGAGCCCCAGGCCGACCGCGGCGCCGGCGACGATGAGCAGCGCCGGATGCACGGGCGTGAACGCCGCCACCAGGAAGGCGGCCACCACGAGCGTGACCCTCAAGGCTCGGCCTGTCGCACCACGCAGGCTGGCCAAAGCCTTGGGAGCGAACGCGATCGCCACCCCCAAGAGCAACGCGATGACGACGGGGCGCACACCAGCCAACGCGTCCTGCACGAGGCTCGAGTCCTTGGTGGCCTGGTACAGCCCGCCCAGCAGCACGATCGCGATGCCGGATGGAAGGGTGAGGCCGAACAACGCCGCCAACGACCCAGCCAGCCCCGCGACCCGCCAGCCGAAGTAGCCGGCCATGTTCGTCGAGATTGGCCCGGGCAGCGAGCTCGCGACGGCGTATATCTCCATGAACTCTTCGTCGCTGAGCCAGCGGTTGGTCTTGACCGCCTCGATGCGCACGAGCGGGATCATCGACGGCCCGCCGCCGAACCCGAACGAGCCGACGCGAACGAAGGCCAGGAACAGGCGCCATAGTCGACGCCCGTACCCGGGCGAACGAGGGCTGAGTTTCGGGTCAGTTCGTTCCGATCCAGCCGGACGCCGGGGCGCCTGCGCGTCGTCTGCGATCTGGTCGGTGGCGTTCTCGTCGATGGGCTCTACCTCGTCCGGCTCCGAGTTCACCGGGACAAGTTAGTCCATCTCGCACGCCTGGGAGGGCGGGACTGCCGTCGAGACGTGGTGAAAGTTCCCCAAGTTACAATGCGCACCACTACTGAACTCTCTTGGAGGAACCTGGTGGGACCGATCCTGGCGATCTTCCTCGTTATCTCGCTCAACCTGGCGCCCGACCACGCTCAGTCGGTCACGCTCGACAGCTACGTTGTCGAGGGCCTCGGCATCTACACGGACGCGACGCGCTTCCTGCTGACCAAGACAGGCGACGGGACGTGGCTGCTCCACGACGCGCAGGGCGAACCGTGGTTCGTGGTCGCGGTGGAAGGCCCCACGCTCTCCCTCACCAACACAGCGGGAGCTGGCGACCAAGTCGACATCGGCGCGGCGTTCGGCCTGACCGCGGACGAGTGGTGGGCATCCGACGTCATCCAGCCGCCGGGAGCGAGCCCGATGCTGCTGTCGCACCGAAGCGACGGCCTCGACGTCACCCTCGACGGGCTGCTGGCTGCGGAGGTGCGCTGGTGACGGTGCGAGGGGACTCGGTCCGCCTGGACTAGGTCGGGCCGGGCGGCGTAGGACCGTCGAACACGATCAGGTAAGCGAACTTCTCGTCCGGCGACAGGACCACCACGTCCATGCCGCTCGCGACCTTTGCTCGTCGATCCGGTCAGGAGAGTCCGGGTACGCCGCCTCGTACTCGGCCACGGCTGGGTGCATGTGCCCGTATCTCACGCTCGGGCCCTATCCTCTGCCGGCTGGAGGCGAGAGCGTGAGCGAGATCAACGGCGTGATGCTGCAGTACTTCCACTGGTTCCTACCGGCTGACGGCGAGCTGTGGCGACAGCTCGAGGAGCGCTCGCCGGAGCTGGCGCGAACAGGCTTCACATCGCTGTGGCTGCCACCCGCCTACAAGGGCACGGGGGGCGAGCACGACGCCGGCTATGGGGTCTATGACCTCTTCGACCTGGGGGAGTTCGAACAGAAGGGCTCGGTGCGCACCAAGTACGGCACCAAGGACGAGTACTTGCGGGCGATCAAGGCGGCACAGGCGACCGGCATGCAGGTCTATGCCGACATCGTCCTCAGTCACCGGTTGGGCGGGGACGAGGAAGAGGATTTCATGGCCACGCCCATGGACCCGCAGGACAGGACGAAGCAGATCGGTGAACCCAGGCAGATACGCGCCTGGACGGGGTTCAAGTTCCCGGGGCGGGGCGGGAAGTACTCGACACTGGAGTGGCACTGGTGGCACTTCAACGCCGTGGACCGTGACGAGAACGACCCGGACTACGAGGCTGTCTACCTGTTCGAGGGGAAGCAGTTCCAGCAGGACGTGGACCTCGACTTCGGCAACTACGACTACCTGCTGGG
>JBDZWC010000185.1:0-3554 GCA_040256005.1 Deinococcaceae bacterium
GAGCGGGCGATGACCGGGCGGACGCTACCGTCAGGCAACGTGACGATGTCGCCGACGTCGGGCAGGTTCTCGCCGGGCTGCACATAGATCGTCGCGGCGGCGACGAGATCCTCACCGTTGGCGTTGCGGACCGCCTTGGCGGTGAACTGCACCCGCGCCGGAATGGTGACCGGGTCGTCGTAGATCGGGCCGAAACTGCCCCGACCGACGATCGGCCGGTAGGTCAGCCGTTGAGGGAGCAGCCGTTTCGGGATCATCGTGCACCTGGTGTACTACAGCGGCGAGGAGCTCGCCGAGGGGGTGAGGCGCGACGCCGAGCAGAACGGCTTCGAGCTCGACGACGATGCCGCCCTCGAGATAGGCCGGCGCTCGCGCGGCACCATGCGCATCGCCAAGCGCCTGCTCAGGCGCGTGCGCGACTACGCCCAGGTAGCCGGGGATGACCGCATCACGCTCGCGCGGGCGCGCAAGGCTCTGGAGTCGCTCGGCATCGACGACGCCGGCCTCGACCGCCGCGACCGAGCCATCCTCGACGCGATCGTCGGCAAGTTCGTGGGCGGGCCGGTGGGCCTGGACACGCTGGCGACGGCGGTGGGCGAGGACCGGACCACCCTGGAGGAGGTCTACGAGCCCTTCCTGATCCAGCGGGGGCTGCTCAAGCGCACGGCGCGCGGGCGTGTCGCCACCGAGGAGGCCTACCGTCACCTCGGCCTGCCGGTGCCGGCCGGGCCGGCACCGCTCTTCGAGGCGGGCACGGGATGAGCTGCCGGTCGCTGGGAAGGCAGCGCGCGTCCGAACGGCCCGGAGGCGACCACAGGTGATCGAGGGCAGCCTGCGGAACGTCCCGGTCACCGACATCTTCCAGGTGATCGCCACGGGCCAGAAGTCGGGGGTCCTCACCGTCCAGCGGGGCTCGGCGCGAGCCCGCATCTACTTCGATCAGGGTCGCATCGGGTACGCGCACGTCGCTCCGGGCGTCCACCTCGGCGAGATCCTCGTGCGCATGGACCTGCTCACGGCCCACGAGGTGCAGGAGCTGCTCAGGCGCCAGCACTCGGAGAACCCTGGGACGCAGCTCGGCGAGATGGCCGTGCGCCTGGGGCTGCTCAAGCAGGAGGACCTGCACGCCGCCATCGATAGGCAGGTGCTCGAGGTGATCGCCGACCTCCTCACCTGGTCGGAGGGCCGCTTCTTCTTCACAGACCGGCCCGTGGACGCGAGTCACCAGCCGCTCGAGCACTCGGTCGACGCCATGAACCTGCTGATCCGGCTCGCCGCCAGGCAGGCCGAGTACGAGGGCGTGGACGTGACGCCGGACTCGGTGTTCGTCCGCACCGGCGACCCGACCCAGGTGGACATGCCCGTCGGCGGCTGGGAGCTGCTCGCCTCCGTGGACGGCAGGCGGTCGGCGCGGACGATCGCCGCGGAGCTGGACCTGACCGAGCGGCACGTGTACTACCTGCTCCAGGAGCTGACCAGGCTGGGTGTCATCGAACGCAGTCCGATCGTGGCCGACGATCCCCTGGTGCTCGTCGTCTCCCCCAACTCGGCGCTCCAGAGGCTCATCCGTCTCGGCCTCCAGCGGGGCGGTTTCACGGCAGCCGCGGCCTACCGGTACGAGGACACGGAGCAGGCGCTCGACGAGCACCACCCCAGCGCTCTCGTCGTGGACGACGACCAGCACGGCTCGGCCTGGGAGGTCGTGAGGGAGTTGCGCAAGCGCCCGGCTCACTCCCACCTGCCAGTGCTGGTGCTGGTCGACGAGATGCCCAAGTCCGGCCTCTTCCGCCGGCTGCCGCGCGCCGAGACCCTCACCAAGCCGTTCCACGAGCTCAGGCTCCAGGAGCTTGTCAGTAGGCTCGTCGGTCGCAAAGCCACCTGACGCCGGCTCCCAAGCTGCCACGGAACGACTCGCGGCGAGGCGGCTCTTCGCGTCGTAGACGCCGACCGTGAAGACGTGAGGTTTGCCACATCTCACGGTCGTTGCTATCATCACGGAGCCAAAAGTCCGTCCGTGCGCCAGGTGGAAGGTGTGCTGCCTGTCGCTACTGGTGCTCTGTAGTCAGAAGGTCGCACAGGGGCGGCGGCGCATTCCGGCCTTGGCGCTGTCCGACCCACCAAGGGCGGACGCCGAAGGGAGTCAGCATGAAGAGGTTCCTCATCGCAACCGCGACGCTCGTCCTCATGGGTTGCGTCGCACTAGCGCAGACGACGGTCACGTTCGCGACCGGCGCCGTAGGTCAGGAGCTCGAACTCACCCGCGCGGCCGCCGAGCGTTACATGGCCGCCCATCCCGATGTCACCGTCGAGGTCCTCGAGACTCCCGATCTCGCTGACAGCCGCCTCGGGGTGTACCTGCAGCTGTTCGAGGCCCAGTCGCCGGACGTGGACATCTACCAGATCGACGTCATCTGGCCGGGCGACCTCGCCGAGCACTTCGTAGACCTCTACGAGTACGGCGCGCGCGACGTCGTGGATCAGCACTTCCCCGCCATCATCGAGAACAACACCGTTGACGGGCGCCTCATAGGCATCCCGTGGTTCACGGACGGCGGGCTCCTCTACTACCGCACGGACCTGCTCGAGAAGTACGGCTACGACGCACCGCCGACGACCTGGGACGAACTGACCGAGATGGCGCAGGCCATCCAGGACGGCGAGCGTGCCGAGGGCAACCCTGACTTCTGGGGCTTCGTCTGGCAGGGGAACTCCTACGAAGGCCTGACCTGCGACGCGCTGGAGTGGATCTACTCGTCAGGCGGCGGCACGATCGTCAGCCCCGACGGCGTCATTACGATCAACAACGACGTCGCCATCGCGGCCGTCGACAGGGCCGCCAGCTGGGTGGGCACCATCTCGCCGAACGGCGTCACCAGCTTCGGCGAAGAAGAGGCCCGCAACATGTGGCAGGCCGGCAACGCCGCCTTCATGCGCAACTGGCCGTACGCCTACAGCCTCGGCAACGCCGCAGACAGCGTGATCGCCGGCCAGTTCGACGTGGCCCCGCTGCCCGCCGGTGAAGGCGGAGAGTCCACCGGCACGCTCGGCGGCTGGCAGCTTGGCGTCTCCAAGTACAGCGACAACCCGGACATCGCCGCCGACGTAGCCCTCTTCATGGCGTCGCCGGAAGAACAGAAGATCCGCGCCGTGGAAGGCAGCTACACGCCGACGATCATGTCGCTCTACGAGGACCCCGAGGTCCTCGAGGCCGTGCCGTTCTTCGAGAGCCTCTACACGGTCTTCACGAACGCCGTGGCGCGTCCGTCCACCGTCACCTCCCCCAACTACGCGGAGGTCTCACGGATCTTCTCCTCGGCGGTCCACAGCGTGCTGACGGGCCAGGAGACTGCCGCGAACGCCCTCGCGATCGCCGAGCTCGACATCCAGGACCTCACGGGGCTCGAGACCGGCCAGCCGTAGCCGCCGCGGGAACCCGAAGCATCGAGCACTGAAGAGGGGGCCGGGCACAGCAAGCGCCCGGCTCCCTTCCTTAGAGACCAGAGTCTCCGCTGCTGCCAGTCGAGACCAGGCGAGAGGAGCCGTGAGTGGCCGAT
>JBDZWC010000081.1:0-13981 GCA_040256005.1 Deinococcaceae bacterium
GTCACGGCGGCGGGCAGCACCTCGAGCTCTAGGGGCGTCTCGCCGAGCGGGTCACCGTCGACCTGCACGGGTAGGGGTGGCGTCGCCTCTACCCGCAGCCGCGAAGCCGGCGTCAGCTCGGTCCGACTGGCCGTCCTGTCCATGAGCCGCAGCGCCTTGCGTAGCACGCCCATTACGCCGGTCGTGCGCAGGATGGCGACGTCCATCCTGGCGTCGTGCGGCGAGGCGTCGGGCCCCAGCTTGAGCCCGAGTACCTCGAGCCGCGTGGCGTTGAACGCCAGCACGGAGTGGGCGTTGGTCCTCACCTGGCGACCGTCGATCGTCACCGTCACGCGCCTCCGCCGGGCTGCGCGTGCTGCCACGTATGCGGCCCAGATGTAGGCGAAGATGCCCAGCCTGTCCTTGGCCTCGCGGTCGGCCGCTGCGTTGATGACGGCGTCTACGCCGGCGCCGCAGAACAACAGCGAGACGCAGTCATGGCTCCTGACGGCGATAACGTCCAGCGGCACGGCGCGGCCAGATGCCGCCGCCGCCAGGGCTTCGGCCGGCTCGAGCGGCAGGCCGAGCACGCGGGCCAAACCGTTGCCGGTGCCCAGAGGCAGGATCGCGATCGGAGCCCGGGAGCCAGAAGCCACCACCCCTTGGGCCAGCGCGGTAACCGTCCCGTCGCCACCACCCGCGATGAGCATGTCGTAGCCCTCGCCCGCAGCGGCGGTCGACCACTCGAGAGCGTCGTCAGGGCCTTCGGTCACGCGCACGTCGCAAGTCTCCGCGCCAAGCTCGATGACGGAGCCGGCCAGCGTCGCGGCCAGCTCCTCCCCACGGCTGGAGCCACTGCTGGGGTTGAGGACGGCGAGGACCTTGCGCCCTTGGAACACGCCTCAGAGTGTGGGTGCGGCCACCGTTGACTGGTCTCCCGGGCGACTCAGGGCGGGGGACCGGGGCGCTACGGCTCCGGCCGACCGGTCTTCCGCCGGCACCAGGAGGGACGTCGTCTCAGCGGGCCTCCCGCACTAGCTCCCAGATCGCCGCCTCCACGAGGGTCTCCGCCTGGTAGTAGACGTAGTGCGTGGCCAGCTCGGCGACGACCTGCTTGCTGTCCGTGGAGACGTTGAGCAGGTCGGCCTGCAGCCCAGCCCAGATCTCGTCGAACCGAGCGAGCACGTCGGGCGTGAGGCCCAGCGCCTCGAGCGCTTCCGCCGGGAGCTGGCCCTCCAGACCGATGCCGCGCGACAGGACGATGACGGGGGTGTCGCCGACGTCGAACGCGGCGGCCGCCTGTTCCATCGTCGCTCCTATGGCGTCGTACTCGGCCACGGCGGCCTTCAACTGGTCGGGTTGGACGAAGAGCTGGGCCCACTCGTCCTGCAGGGCGGGGCGCAACACGGGTGGCGCGTTGGGCCTCACGAGGTCTGCTGGCAGGTTCCCTTCCTCGGCCATCGTCACGACCCCGGCCAGCCCCTCGATCTCCATGTTCTGGACGTCGACGACCGCGGGCACAGCTGTCAGCGCCTGCATCTGACGTGGATGCGAGGAGTCTATGAGCACGATGCCGACTACGTCCTCTGGGTTCCTTGACGCGAAGCCGAGCGCGTACAGACCGCCTATGGAGTGGCCGGCCAGCACGTACGGGCCCGCCTCGCCCGCGCCGTCCAAGAGGGCGTCAAGTTCGGCGGCGATCGTCGCGAGGTCGCGCGGTGCCGGGCCTGGCTCGGACCAACCGTACCCGGCGCGGTCGTAGGCGCACGTCCTGGTGTGGCGGGCCAGGCGGTCCTGCAACGCCCGGAAGTTGATGGAACCGTCCCCCAGGCCGGCCTCCAGCACCACTGTCGGGCTGCCCTCGCCCTGGCAGTAGATGTGCAGGGAGTGGCCACCCACGTCGACGAGGTCGCCGGGCGCGCTGGGAAGCTCCGCCTGCGCAGCGGCGATGCCGAGGAGCGTGAGGAGCAGGAGGCTCGAGAAGGTAGTGGCGATGCGACGTGCCATGGGTGCCCCTTTCGATGCTGGCGACCACTCTAACCAGGGCCGATGACATCGATGCGGCCCGGGCGTTGACATATTCCGAAAATGGAATATGATGCTCGGCGATGGCGAGGACGCCGACCACCAACGACGTGTTCGCCGCCCTGTCCGACCCCGTGCGCCGTGACCTGATCGCGGCCATCGGTGACGGCGAGGCGACGGTGAGCGAGCTGGTGGAGCGACTCGACATCGCCCAGCCCCAGGTGTCCAAGCACCTGGCCGTGCTGCGCGAGAGCGGGCTGGTACGCGTCCGGCCCGAGGGCAAGTGGCGCTTCTACAGCGTCAACGGCCCCGCTCTCGGGCCGGTCATCGACTGGGCCCAGAAGTTCCTCGGTGCCGTCAACGAGCGCTACGACCGCTTGGATGACCTGGTGACCGAGCTGAAAGAGGAGGGATCTTAGATGACGAGGATCGACCGCAAAGGCAGCGCCAAGCTCACAGTCGTGTCTGATACCGCCTACGAGATCGTCAGGGAGTTCGACGCGCCCGCCGACCTGATCTTCCGGGCCCACACGGAGCCCGAGCTCGTGAAGCGCTGGTGGGGCTTCCCTTCGTTCCAGTGGTTGGAGTGCACGGTCGAGCCCTGGGCCGGCGGCAGATGGCGGTACTCGGCCAAGGAGGGCGACATGGAGGTCTCGTTCCACGGCCGCTTCCAAGAGGTCGTGCGACCGGGACGCATCGTCAACACGGAGATCTACGAGGGAATGCCCGGCGTCACGCCCGAGACCGAGGAGGGCGGGGCGCTGAACACGAACGTCATCACCGAACGGGACGGCGTGACGACCCTGCATGTCCACGTGGAGTGCTTCTCGCCCGAGGTCCTCAAGATGATCCTCGACAGCGGCATGGAGAGCGGCATGCAGCTCTCCTACGACCGCATGGAGGAGCTGGCCGTCCAACTGGCGGCGTGATGCTGGCCGGCAGGCGGTCCGGCCCAAGACCCTGCGCCTCGCGCTGAGCCTCTGGCCTATGGTTGGGGGAGCATCCGAGAGGGCGTCGGGGACGAGTTCCCCGGCGCCCCGTCGGGCGGAGGTGGCATGTCCTTCGAGATCGCGCACGCCATGCAAGTGCTCAGCCGCACACCGGGCACCCTGCGTCAACTTCTCCTGGGCCTGGATGACAGCTGGCTGCACGCCGACGAGGGTCCGGGAACCTTCAGCCCCTTCGAGGTCGTGGGTCATCTGCTCGAGGCCGAGGTCACGAACTGGCTGCCCCGGGCGCGGGTCATAAGGGCGGGCGACCCGAGCGCACCTTTCCCACCCTTCGACCGCTACGCTCACCGCCGCCTGTACGCCGGGACGGCGCTGCCCGAGCTGCTGGACCGGTTCGCCGACCTGCGCGGCCAGAACCTGACCGAGGTGAAGTCCTGGGACCTTGGCCCCCAGGACCTGGCCGCCACGGCGCTGCATCCTCAGTTCGGCGAGGTGACGCTGCGCCAGCTGCTCTCGACCTGGACCGTGCATGACCTGGGGCACCTGGCCCAGATCGCCCGCGTCATGGCCAAGCGCTACCGCGACGACATCGGCCCCTGGGCGGCGTTCCTCCCTGTCGTGACGGACCGCCCGCAGCCCAGCGGCTGAGATCGCCTAGGTGCCGGCCGCGAGCCACCCGCGCAGCGCCTCTGTGTCCATGTCCCACAGCATCTCACCCAGGGGCACGCGCTCCACGGTGACCTCGGCACCTGCCTGGCGGAGCGCGGCCTCCACCGACTCTCCCTCGGCAAGGGCCGGGTCGCTCTCCCCGAGGACGAGCAGGACACGGGTGTGTTCGAGCACGGCACCGTCGCCGCTGGCGGGCGCCGGCGCGGTGCGCGGCCGTAGCAGCGCGGCAGCCGCGAACGTTCCCGGGTAGGCCTGCAGAGCCGTCAGCGCCAGTAGCGCGCCGCCGGCGTGTCCCACCAACACCACGCCGGCGGCGTCGAAGTCGTAGAGCGCAGCGGCTTCCGCAACGGTCGACTCCAGCTCCCGCGCAGCCAGTCGCAGGTCGTACATGTCCGGGGACCCGTCGGCACCGAGCCTGACGAAGCTCGGCCTACCGCTCTCCAGCTCGTGTCCCCTCAGCGCCAGCAACGGAGCCTTGTGGTCTGCCTCCCGCGCCAGCGCCAGAAGCGATGTCTCGTCCCCACCTTCGCCGTGGAGCAGGACGAGGGTCCGGGGCGACGAGCCTGCCACGAACCGGTGCACGAACGACAGTTCGCGACGCGGTGCGCGCGGCTCGCCCGGCAAAGCGAACGCGGGCAGCACGGCCTCTATCTCGCCGCGCCGCGCCTCCAGGTCGGGAGGCAGCACGAGAGAGCCCCCCAGCGATGGGAGCGGCTCGTCCACAGTGAAGCCGGGCCCGTCGCTCGCGACCTCGATGATCGCCCCCGACGGCTCCTTGAAGTACGCGGAACGGAAGTAGCCGTGCTCACGCAGGGTGCTGAGCCCGAGCAGACCTCGCTCCGGATGCTCTCTGAGCCTGGTCGGGAACCCGTCCATGTCGCGGCGGAAGGCGACATGATGCAGCGTTCCCACTCCGCCGGAGGACGGCCAAAAGCCCGAGGCGTCGCGCACGTACACGGTGTTGCCGCGTCCGGCGGCCGACCGGAACGTTCGAACCGAGTCAGTCTCCTCCGCCGCATCGAAGCCGAGTAGGCCCGTGAGCACCCTGGCCGTCTCCTCGACGGTGTCAGACCAGAACGTCACGTGGTGCAGACCCCGCACGGACGCCTCGTTCGGCACGTCGGAGCCGGGCACCGCGCCTACAGGGGGCGGAGGGTTCTCGATGCCGACGAGCACTAGCGGCAACCCGTCGGGGTCCTCTAAAGACAGCGTGGTCAGGCCGCCCTTGGCGGCAGGACCTCCGAACCGCACGCCACGCTCCAGCAGACGCTCGTACCAGGTGCCGATATGCGACCTCGGCACGATGAGGCCAACCTCGGCCGCCTGACCGATGCCCCTCCTGCCCTTTGCGGTGTCCGGCCAGGCGAAGAACGTGAGCACGGTGCCAGGGCTCCCGACCGCGTCCCCGTAGAAGAGGTGGAGGGTGGCGGGATCCTGATGGTTGACGGTGCGCTTCACCAGACGCAGCCCCAGCAGGCCGACGTAGAAGTCGACGTTCGCCTGGACGTCGCCGGTGATGCCGGTGACGTGATGCAGCCCGCTGGGTTCCATGCGCCCATCTTGAAGCACCACGTCGGCGTTGGCTCGTCATCAGGTGATGGTTGTCCCACCGAGGTGAACTTCGAACACAGCAGCCCTCCCACGGGGCGCTAGGCTGCTCGAAGCGTGACCAGGACGCTCAACAAGGCGAACCGGCTCAAGGAGATGGAGAAGCTCCTCGCGCTCAAGCCCTACACCGTCTCCGAGCTCGCCGGCAAGTTCGGCGTGTCGCGCCGGACGATCGAGCGGGACCTGGGCGACCTGCGGGAGACGACCCCCCTCGATCAGGACGGGCCCCGGTACCGGGTCCGGGCGACCGGTTCGGCCCTCAACGCGGTCGAGGCTCTGGCCGTGCACAGCGCCACCCGGTTGTTGGTCCACACGGGCGTGGGCGAGTCGCACTACCGAAGCGCCCTGCGCAAGCTTGCTCACCAGCTCCCCGAGCCGGCGCGGACAGCCCTGGCTTCCGCTGTGGACGGGCTCGAGACCAAGCGCAACGACCGCACGCTCGACCTGGTCGCTCAGGCCTGGTTCGGTGGCCGCGTCCTGCGCTGCGACTACCGACCAGCCAGCTCGGAGAAGCGCTACCGCCACGAGTACGAGATCTACTTCTACGAGCTCAACCGCCGGAACCTCCAACCCTACGTGATCGCCAGGGAGAGGCTCTACTTCAAGCGCGTCGGGGCGTTCCGCCTATCGCGCATGCACGACGCCGCGCTCCTCGAGGACCGCTACGAGATCCCGCCCGACTTCGACCCGCTCGAGTACCTCGAGGGCGCCTGGGGGATCACCGTGGAGGGTGAACCTGTCGAGGTGCGCCTGTGGGCTCACCCTTCGGTGGCGAGCTGGTTCCTGGAGCAACAAGAGGTAGACAGGAGCGTCGAGGTCGCGGGTCGCCGCCCCGATGGTTCCCTCGACGTCAGGCTCAAGGGGCGACTCTCCAAGGATGGCGACGCCCACGAACTGCTGTCGTTCATCCTCGGCTGGGGCTCCATGGTGCAGGTCATGGGTCCGGTCGCCGTACGCGACCGTGTGGCCGCGGAGGTCGCGGCGGCAGCGGGTATGTACACCGGGAACTGAGGCACATCACTGATCGTCGCGGCGCCAGCACGCGCTCTGCGGGATCCGGGCGCGCTCAGGTGGCGGGTCGCACCTCGGCAGGCTCGCGTACCGAGTGAGGGTTCTCCAAGTACTCGTCCCACCTGGCGAGGCGCTCGAGGTCGATGCCCGGGTCAGCCAGCCGACTTTCGACCAGGGCGGTGAACTCGTCGTTGAAGGGCGTCGGTCTCCCTCGCCACCACGAGGCCACGCCTGGCTGAGCGATCCACCACGCCAGCGTCCGCTCCCAGCGCTCCCACACATGAGAGGGCAGGGCACCTGAGCGCATCTGGTCGTACATGAACTCGATCGCGCCGAAGATCTCGTAGAAGGTCCAGGTGAACTGGATGCGCTCCTCGACGGTGAGCAGGCGTGTGTCCATGGCACCACGGGCGAAGACGTTCGCGAGCCTCTCGCTCTCGGACAGGCGAGCCTGGACGGCTGCCAGGCGTGCGAGGGCCTGAGCGTAGTTCTGCGCGCGCAACGTGCGGGTCTGTTGCCTGACCTGGAAAGCGAGCCCCAGTAGCGAGAGCGTGACGGCAAGGACGCTGACGGCCGTCCCGATGAGCTGTGTCGTCGATGAATCCACCGCACAAGCTTCGTTTCCGGGGCCGGGGGTTGCAAGGGGGTCCCGAGGACCCAGCCTTCACCCGGCGTCGGCTCGAATGGCGGCGAACAGCGACGCTTCCTGTCGCACCTCGGGGTTACGTTTGTGGCCGAAGGGGGACAGGCTTTGCGTTTCATCCACACGGCGGACTGGCACTTGGGGAAGCGGCTCCACGACTTCTCGCTTCATGAGGTTCAGAAGGAGCTGATCGAGTCGTTCGTGCGGCTCGTGAACGAGGTGGAGCCGGACGCCGTGATCGTCGCTGGAGACGTCTTCGACACGCACGTGCCGCAGCTCACCGCCCTCGAGCTGTGGGAGAACGCGGTCGAAGCCATCGTCGCCGAGGCGGGCGTCCCCATGCTGGTGATCCCCGGCAACCATGACCACCCGGACCGTATGTCCGCCCACCATGGCATCGCCAAACGCGCCGGCCTTCACTTCGTGCGGTCGCTGGCCGACTGTCCGACGCCCGTCACCATCGACGGGGTCGATATCTACGGCGTGCCGTTCCACAAGCCCGTTCACGTGAACGCCGCGTACCGTGATGAGCCACCTGGAGTGGGCGACTTCGACTACGGCTCGGCCATGGCGTGCGTGCTGGCCCGGCTGATGCGTGCGGAAGGACGGCCGGCGATCCTGGTCGCGCACGCGTTCGTCGAGGGCTCCGGCGACGAACCGGATGGCGAGGACGCCATCATGGTCGGTGGTGCCGGCGGCGTGCCCGTATCTTCCTTCGTCGGCTTCGACTACGTGGCGCTCGGCCACATCCACGGCCCGCGCAGGCTCGGCGACGAGGGCGAGGTGCACTACTCCGGGTCGCTCTTCCCGTACTCGTTCAAAGAAGGCGTCTCCTCGGCCCTGGACGGCGCCGCGCCGCAGGGCGGCGGTGTGAAGGGCGTGAACGTGGTCGAGGTCCTCTCGAACGGGGCGGTGGACCGCGAGTTCGTGCCGCTCGGGGCCAGTCGCCGGGTCCAGGTCATCGACGGGCTCACGTTCGACGAGCTGATCAAGCGGGCGCGGACCCTTGACGACCGTGAACGCCAGCACTACACCCTCGCGCGCATCTCCGATCAAGGCCCCGTGCAGAACGCCATCGCGGAGCTGCGCGAGGTGCTGCCGAACGCGGTGCTGGAGCAGCCCAACGTCTCGGTCGCAGAGTCGGTCGCGCGCCTCCGCGGTGATCACAGGACCATCTCGCCCGAGGACGCCCTCAAGCAGCTCTACGCACAGGTGTATGGCGAGGACATGTCCGCCCTCGAACTCGAGATCCTGGAAGAGATCGCCGGCGGTAGGCAAGAGGAGGCGGCGGCGTGAGGCCCATCCGCCTCACCATGCGCGCCTACGGCCCCTACGCGGGCGAGCAGGTCGTCGACTTCGAGCGGCTGGGCGCGCACGGCCTGTTCCTGATTCACGGACGCACCGGGTCGGGCAAGAGCACTGTGCTGGACGCCATGTGCTTCGCCCTGTACGGGGAGACGAGCGGGAACGAGCGCGAGGGCAAGGACGCCGTCTCGACCCTTGACCCGTTCGGCGGGACGGTGGTCGAACTGGAGTTCGAGCACGTGGGCAGGCTCTACCGCGTGAGGCGTGGGCCCGACCAGGAACGACCCAAGAAGCGTGGAGCGGGGACGACGACTCAGAAGCACTGGGCGGAGCTGCTCGACGTCACCGACGGTCAGAAGGTCTTGTCCGATAAGGTCTCGGGCGTCACCTCTGCCGTGAGCGAGCTGCTGCGCTGCGACGCCGGTCAGTTCAGACAGACGATCGTCCTGCCGCAAGGGGAGTTCCGGAAGGTCGTCACCGACGACGGTTCGCGGCGCGCCATCCTCACCAAGGTGTTCGGCACCGGTAGGTTCCAGAGGTTCGTCGACGCCCTGAAGGCCAAGCACAACGCGCTCATGCGCGACGGGCAGGTGAACGAGAGCAAGCGACGGGAGATCCTGGACGGGCTGGGCGCCACCGATCGCGAGGCCGTTTCGAAGCTTCTCGAAGACGCGCAGAAGGCTACGGAAACAGCCTTGTCCGAGAAGCAGCGGCTGGACGTCCTCAAGCTGTCGGCCCGGGCCGAGATGACGGCGGGCGAGACCCTCGCCGACGAGTTCGACGCGTTGGTACAGGCTCACGAACAGTCTGCGCGGCTCGAGGCGCGGGCCCATGAGATGGAGGCGGAGGCTGCCTCGCTAGAGGCCGCCCGCCGAGCGGAAGCGCTGAGCGACGCGCGGCGCAACCTCGCAGAGAAGGTCGGGGAACGCGACGGACTCATCAGGGAACTAGCAGACGCGGAGCAGCGGGCAAGCGAAGCAGCCGCTCACTTGGCGACGGCGGAAGAGGCGGTCGAGGCGCTCGAGCCGGAGAGACCCCGCCTCGAGGCGTTGCAGAACGAAGCGTCTCGTCTGGGGCACCTCGAAGCGGCCGTGGCTGGTGCCGCCCAGACGCGGAAGGACCTCGAGGAGGCGAAGGTCGTCCACATGGGCGCGCGGGCGGACCTTGAGCAGGCCCGCGAGGACCTCGCCCAGGTGGAATCGGAACTCAAGGGCGTCAAGGCCCGGTTGAAAGCGGCCAGCGCTGCAGCGGAATCGGCGCACGACGCACGCGAGCGGCATCGGCAGGCGAAGGACAGCCTCGCAGCGGCCGAGAAGCTGGCAGACCTGGCGGGCAGGTTCGAGGCGGCGGAAGCCGAGCTGAAGCGGCTGACGAAGGGCGACGACCCGCTTGCTGCAGCGCTCGCACAGATCGTGATCCACGCCCCGGGACTCCTCGCCGAGGACCTAGTGGAGGGCGACGCATGCCCGGTCTGCGGCAGCACGGAGCATCCCGCTCTCGCCCACGGCCACGGGCGCGAGAGCGTTGCCTCGGTCATGGCCCGTTTCGGGTCGGCTGCGGGCGAGGTCGCCGACCTGAGAGCGAAGAGGCGCGAGCTAGAAGAGCGGATCGACGAGGTACGGGCAACTCAGGGCTGGAGCGAGGGCGCTCCGGCAGAGGCGGATCTGGCGCAGGCGCTGGACCAGGCCGAGGCAGTCGTCAAGGCGGCCGAGGGCGCCGTCGAAGCCCTCGAGAGCCTGCAGGCAGACGTCTCTCGCCTGGAAGGCGAAGCCGAGAACCTTGCGAAGCTGGTGGAACAGCGCGCCGAGGCGGAGAGGAAGGCTGCGGAGCAGGTCGTGAAGCTCGAGAGCGCCGCGGAGACCGCGGTCAAGGACCTGCCGGCCGACCTGCGAGACTCGGACGCCTTCGCTACGGCGCTGCAGGACGCCCAGAAGGCGGCCGAAGCCCTCGCCCAGCGGTTCACCGCCGCCGCCGAAGAGTTGGAAGCGGCGAAGCGGGCCGTGAGCGATGCCAGCAAGGACGTGACCAACCTGACCGGTCGCCTCGAGACGGCAAAAGAGGACGTCTCCGCTCGCGCCGCAGAGTTCGACGAGCGCCTGAAGGTCGCCGGTTTCTCCTCGCTGAAAGAGCTGGACGCCGCGGCGTTGCCGGCAGAGGATCTGGCCGAGCGCGAGAAGGACCTGAAGAGCTACGGGGAGGAGAGGCTAGCGGCCGCCACCACCGTGTCGGACCTGGAGAAGAAGCTCAGAGGTCGCGAGCGTCCTGATCTTGTTGCGCTGCGCGCTGCACTGGACTCGGCGACCGACGCCGCAGAGCAGGCGGCCAACGCTTGGAACGTCGCGTCCAATAGGGCCGCGAAGATCGCCGACAGCCTGGGTCGCTACGACGCGCTCATGAAGCAGGACGCAGCGCTCGAGGAGCGCAAGCGCGCGGCCAAGCGGCTCTACGACCTCGCCACTGGTCAGGTGAAGGGCGAGTCGCGGATGGACCTGCAGACGTTCGTGCTGCGCTCGATCTTCGGCGAGGTGCTCGCGCACGGCAACGCGCACCTCAGGCACATGACGGCCGGGCGGTACCAGCTCGCCCTCAAGGAGCCGGAGAGCGCCTCGGACACCGGACTCGAGCTGAACGTCCACGACTCGTTCAGCGGCGGCGCCGTAAGACCCGTCCGCACGCTCTCCGGTGGTGAGGGCTTCCTCGCGAGCCTCGCCCTGGCCCTCGGCCTGGCCGAGGTCGCCCAGCAGCAGAGCGGTGCGGTCGACCACGGGGCGCTGTTCATAGACGAGGGCTTCGGCAGCCTCGACTCGGCCGCGCTGGACAACGCCGTGGGGATCCTGCGCGGCCTTCAGGCCAGCCACCGGATGGTCGGCATAATCAGCCACGTAGACGAGCTCAAGAAGCGGATACCCGTTCAGCTGCTCGTCCATGCCGGCGCGGAAGGCAGCCAGCTGGAGGTGCGCGTCAACGCGTGAGCCGTTCGAGTCAGGGGGCGCTGTTCGCGGCCGACCAGGAGGCGCTGTTCGCCCCCCGGGACGTCGGCTCGAAGCGGACAGTGGTCCTCGCGGTCGACCCGCTCACGACGGCGCGGGCTCACCTTTCCGGCAGGACCGTACTGACGCCCAACGAGCGGGCCGCCAGGGCTTTGCTAGGCCGCAGGGTCGGCTCCGTGAGCCTCGCAGAGCGCGCCGTCAGGGCACTACGCTCCCGGGGGACTCACGTCGCCAGCCCCCTGGAGCGGCTCATGGTGCTGCGGCAGGTCGTCGCGGCGGACGGCTCGTGGGCGGACGTACGCGGTACCGCTCGCCGCCTCGAGCCCGTGGTCAGCGAGCTTCTACGCGCGGGCTTGGGCGTGCGTCCCCATCTGTCGGCCGCTCTGCGCGCGAGCACCGACGTGGCTCCGCGCACCACGAGGGTCGCCGAGTTGGCCGTCTCCTACTCACGGCTCCTGGCCCAGAGAGGCGAGGTGGACCCCGCCGAGGCGCTATGGCTCGGAGCGACCGCCGTGCAGGAGCAAGGGCCTCTACTCACTTACGGGTACTCGCGGTTGGGCGCAGCGGAGACCGCGTTCCTCGCCGCGCTAGCCGGTGACGGATCGGTGCTGGTCTTGCCGGCGGGCTTCTCGTCGAGCGACGAGGCGGCCGCGGCGCTTTCTGCCCTGGGCTGGGACCTGCAGCGCGACGAGCGGGCAGGTCTCGAAGTAGGTCCGCTAGTGGCGGAAGCGTTCACCCGGTCTGTCACAGCCCCGGCGGGAGCGACGGAGCGCGCCCAGACAGCGGCGACCGGCACACCGGATGGGCTCGCTGCTCTCCTCCTGGCCGACCAGGAAGAAGAGGTTCGGTGGGTGCTGGCGCGCGTCAAGGCGCTACTGGCCTCGGGTGCGCTCGCCGACGACGTCGTGCTGGTGGCACGCGACGAGAGGTCCTACGGGCCGCTCGTACGCGCCGTGGCCGCCGAGTTCGCCATCCCCGTCAGGTTGGCCTACGCGGTGCCGCTCAAGGAATCGCGGCTGGGAGAGGTCGCAACCGGTCTGGTGGCTGCCGTGGGCCGCAGGCTCCCGTTCGAGGAGACGGCCAGGCTCCTGCGACACCCGCTGGTGCGGGCGTTGACCGACGAGGCGTGGGTCACGGCACGGGCCTGGCACCCTGAAGGGCCCGGGGAGTGGGGGAACGCCGGCGCCGCCGTCGCAGGCCTCCTCGACTGGCCCGCCAAGTCGACCTGGCAGGGTTACCGGGAGCTGTTCGAGGCGACGCTCGAGGGCTTGGGCGTCGCGGGCAGGGCCGAGGGCAGGGACAGGCGCGCGCTGGCTCGTCTGCTCAAGTCGCTGCGGCACGCCGCGCCCCCGGGCGGTGCCAAGGATGAAGCCGCGACGCTCGGCGACTTCCTAGCCCTGCTCACCGACGTGATCGAGACCGCCGTCCTACCCGTCGACCCGCCGGGGCGGGGGGCGGTGGAGCTGCACACTCCGCTCGCCGTGTTCGGCGCGCGGTACGAGCACGTGTTCGTCCTCGGCCTGAGCGAGGGCGTCTTCCCTCAAGCCGTCAGGGAAGACCCGGTCATCGACTTCATGGAGCGGCGCGCGCTGGCTGGACTGGGCTTGAAGCTGGAAGACGCCGAGGGTGCTGCAGAGCGCGAGGAGCTGTCGTTCCTGGCGGTCCTGCATGCCGCCGGCTCGAGCCTCACGCTCACCGCACCGCGCATGGCGGGGAGCTCGGAGCGCCTCCCCAGCCCGTACCTGGCTGCCGCCGGCGTAACCGAGGACCTGCGGGTAGGGCCGCGGCCACCGGCCAGCGCGCTGGAGGAGCTGATCGTGCGGTTGCCGGGCGCAACGGGCGCAGCGGCACGCGCTTGGGGCGTCGAGCGCCGGCGCGAGAGCGCCCAGCAGCCCGACGCGCACGACGGCATCACGGGCGAACCGGTACACGTCAGCGGACCTTTCAGCGCGACGCAGCTGACTACCTTCGGGCAGTGCTCGTTCCGCTGGTTCGGACAGCACGGGCTGCGACTATCGGAGGTGACCGAGGCCGAGGAGGAGGTCACGTCCCTGACGGCCGGGTCGGTCTTCCACGACACTCTCAAGACCGCCGTCGAACGCGTCATGCGCCGTGGCGACGCGTTCGCCACCGGCGACCCAGAGACGTTCCGGACCGCGGTGATGGAGGAGCTCGAGGCGGCGTACGAGGCGGCGCATGAGGAGCGCGAGAAGCGGGGCGAGCGGGTTCGGTCCAAGACATGGCCGCTTCAGAAGGGTGAGAACCTGGACAAGCTGAGGCGACTCGTGCGGTCCGCCGACTTCATCCTGGCTGGGTCGCGCGTCGCCGACCTCGAGAAGGGTTTCCGGGCCACCTGGCGTGGGATCCCCGTCCGGGGCGTCGTCGACCGCATCGACGTCGAGCGGACGCCCGACGGCGAGAGGCTTCTGCTCACCGATTACAAGCTGGGCAAGTCCGCTCCGAGGGGCGCCAAGGGGCCACGGGGCACGCTGAACCTCGACGTGCAGCTACCCCTCTACATCGAGGCGGCTGCCCCCGCGCTCCACCCGGGTGCACAGGTAGGGGCCGCTCGCTACCTCTCTATCAACGGGGCGAACGTCAGCAAGGTGGTCGACCCGGCGAAGGTCGACTCGGCTGCGCTGGACGGGCTCGTGGCTCGGTTCCGTACGGCGCTGGCGGGCGGCGCGTTCCCGCTCGACCCGGATCCCAGGCAGGAGGCGTGCCAGTACTGTCCGTTCGACCCCGTCTGCCGCCGCGGTCCACGGCTGCCCCTACGGAGCGGGGTGGATCGCCGCTCGTTC
>JBDZWC010000082.1:0-13939 GCA_040256005.1 Deinococcaceae bacterium
GTCCGAACCTGGACGTCATCGTCACCTCCCGCGTATCGCTGGGTCTGAGCGAGGAACACGTCGTGCCTGTCGGCGGCCTCGCAGTGGACGGACCAACCGGCGAGAGCGAGGCGCTGCAGCTGCTCTTCGCCCGCATGCGGCAACACGGCACCCTCGGACACGTCACAGCGGACGATGAGCTGGCGGCGCACGACCTCTGTCAGGCGGTGGACGGCAGCCCTTTGGCCCTCGAGCTCGCGGCCGCGCAGACGCGACTCCTACCGTTGAGCGACCTGTTGGCCGAGCTCAGCAACGGCATGACCGTCCTGGTTAACCGGGATCCCACGGCACCGGAACGCCAGAAGAGCATGCGGGCGGCTCTGGGCATCTCGTGGCGCCTTCTGTCCGAGAGCGACAGGTCCGCGCTGGCCAAGCTGTCAGTCTTCCGCGGTGGCTTCACCCGACGGGATTGTCTCGCGGTCGCCGGGGTGGACTCCGGCGCGTTGCAGCGCCTGCTGGACGCGTCGTTCCTGCGCCAGCGGCCGACCGGCCGCTACGAGCGTCACCCCATCGTCAGGCAGTTCTCTATGGACCGTCTGGCGGAGGACCCGGCGCTGGAGAGGGACCTCATGCGCCGTCACGCCGAGCACTACCTCGGCAGCCTCGCCGCGCGGGACCACGAGATCCTCAGCGGCGAGACCGCGCTCAAACTCTCCGCCTGGATAGAGCAGGAGTTCCCGAACCTGGAAGCCGCGCTCAACTGGTGCGTGACCGGCGGCCACCTCAGCGGGTTCGAAGGCGTGGCGCTCCCGTTGGCACACTTCGCCGAGCTGCGCGGGAGGTTCCAGGACGTCGCCAGACTCTTGGAGTCGGGTGTCACCGCCGCCGACCTCAGCGGTCCACAGGGTGCCACTCGCAGCCTCCCCAACACGCTCGGCGCTTTGCCCTTCACGTACTTCAGGCTGGGTCGGTACCGAGACTCGATCGAGACCGGACATCGAGCACTCGAGGGCGCAGAGGCGTTGGATCCGGTCGCAGCGGATTGGCTGGTGTGGGCGGCTCGTCAAGGGATGGCGCTATCCAACGCCGTCCTTGGAGACCTGGGGGAGGCGAGGCGTCTGGCGTCTGCGGACGTGGACGAGAGGCCCGTGCGACAACAGGACGAGGATGCCAGCGCGAGGCGGCGCTGCATCACCGACGTCACGGTGGGGACCTCACTCCAGACCGTGGCCTACCTGGACGTAGTCGTCGGCGACTTCGAATCCGCGTTGCAGCGCCTCCACCGAGCGCTGGAGCTGTTCGAGCCCTTCAAGGCGCCCAACTTGGGCTACGTCCATTGGACGCTGGCCGAGGCCTACCTAGGTCTTGGAGACATCGAGGAAGCCCGGGGAACGCTCGATCGTGGGCTGGAGATCGCGCATGAGACGGGGTTCCGCAACCAAGTAGGGCACTTGCTGTGCGATCTGGTGCTGGTGCACCTGGAGGCTTCGGATGTCCGCAAGGCTGAAGCGCTGGCCAAGCAGGCCCTCGAGGCTGCTGTGGTGAGCGGCGACAAATGGCTGGAGGCGACCGTGCGGTCGCGCTGGGGCTGGTCTGCGCTCCGGGGCGGAGACCTCCCTGCGGCCCGCGAGCGCTGGCAGGTTGCTCTGGAGGTCGCCGGGGCGGCCAACGCGTTCGGCTTCGCGCTGGAGGCGGTGCTGGGGATGGCAGAGCTGTTGAGGCTTCAGGACCGGGTTGAGGATGGCGCCCGTTTGGTGGCGTTCGTGGAGCAGTGTCCGCTCGCTCCCGCTGCTCTGTCTTCGCAGGCCGGTCGCACGCTCGAGTCCTCGGACTGGCCGCTCGAGCCAGGGGTCTTGGCCAGCCTCCGCCGCTCGTCCGCCGCTCTTGCGCCGCCTGAGGCGTTCGTACTGGCGGCTCAGGCGCCCCTCGTTCCGCCCAGCTCCGCGCCCGCTCGTACCAAGTAACGCGCCCCGGCTGGCTCCAGCCGGCTTTCGTACAGGACGACCTCGGTAGCTCGCCAGCCGCCGAAGCTTTGCGTTCTGTCCAGTCCGTCGGGCAGAGGCCTAAGGCTGCGGGATCTCGCGAGCGTGATGTGAGGATGGTAGGCCCGGTCGTCCACCACGAACCCCTCTTCGCGGAGCGCCGCCGCCAAGGCGCTTCGAAGCTCTCGCAGCGCTCGGAGCTCGCCCGTGACACCGGCCCACAGCACTCGGGCGCGATCCTGGTTCGGGAACGCTCCGATGCCCGTAGCTGCCAGGTCCAGCGCCGGCATCCCCGCGCAGCCGCGTCGCAGAGCGCTTTCCGCGGCGCCTACCTGGCCGTCCGCGACCTCGCCAAGGAAGGCCAGCGTTAGGTGCATCGACTCTGGACTCACCCACCGCCAACCCACGAGATCGTGCGGGGCGCTCGACCCCGTAGTGGCGCTCGCGTGGGCTGACCGCACACGGGCCAGTTCCTGAACCACGTCTCGGCCGATGGGCAGCGCGACGAACAACCGCGGCATATGGACGGATTATCGGACGGCGGTAGACTACCGCTCCAGGATCATGTTCGAACCCGGGTCTTTCGCGGTCTTCTTCGCCTCGGCGCTGGTGCTGGCCATCGTACCGGGTCCCGGGATGCTCTACGTCCTGGCCCGTACCTTGCGTGGCGGCCGTCGCGAAGGGCTGCTCTCCACGGGTGGCACGGCGCTTGCTGGAGCGGTCCACACGTTGGCAGCCGCTCTCGGGATCTCGGTGGTGCTCGCCACCAGCGCCCTCGCTTTCTCCGTCGTCAAGTGGGCCGGGGCCGTATACCTCGTGTACCTGGGCGTGCGCACGATCCTTGAACGCGGTGATCCCCACGAGGTAGCGGAAGACCCGGCTGCGAAGGGCGCGCTAAGGCAAGGTCTTCTGACGGAGGTCCTGAACCCCAAGACGGCTCTGTACTTCCCCGCCTTCATCCCACAGTTCATCGATCGGGGCGGGAACGTGTTCGTGCAGTTCGTGGTCCTGGGCTTCATCACGACCTTGCTCACCAGCGGAGCCGACCTCGTGGTGACGTTGGCCGCCGGGCCGCTGAGCGGAGCGTTGAGACGCAGCCCCCGTCTCCGGCGCGCCCAGAAGGTCGTTTCGGGTGGGACGCTGTTGGTGCTCGGAGCGTACGTCGCCCTGAGGGACTGACCACCGCGCGATACGTGGGTCTTTAGGCATAGCCCGCACCATGTCGCATGTCATCCCCCTCGGCTAGCTCAACGCGAACCACCTGGACGGTGGCCGCGATCGTCGCGTACCTGGCGATGGTCACCATGAACGCTCTGGCCAACCTTCTGCCCCTCTTCGGGCGAGCGACCGGAGACGTGTCCGACTCCTACCCGAGCCTGTTCACGCCTGCTCCGTTCACCTTCGGCGTGTGGGGTGTCATCTACCTGGCTCTGGCGGCGTTCGTGATCTACCAGGCGACGCCGGCCGGCCAGGCGGAACCGCGGCTACGGGCCGTGCGGCCCCTGTTCGTGTTGAGCTGCCTACTCAACGTGGGCTGGCTGTTGGCCTGGCACGGCCTGCAGATCCCCGTCAGCGAGGTCGTGATGGTTGCCTTGTTGCTCACGCTGATCGCCATCTACCGGGCCGTGGGCGTTCGGCCAGAGCAGGGCCGTGACGCGGGCGCTCAAGCGGGGGAGGATAACGCAGCGTTCGCTTGGCTCGTGCGCTTGCCCTTCAGCCTCTACCTGGGTTGGATCTCGGTGGCCACGATCGCGAACACGAGCATCTTCCTGTTGGACTTGGGATTCGACGGCGGCTCGGCGGAGATCGCCCTGACGGTCCTCGTCATCGTCGTGGCGGCCGCGCTCGGGCTGGTTGGGGTGGCGCGCCGCAGGGACGCCTTCTACGCGTTGGTCATCGCTTGGGGACTGACGGGTGTGGCCGCGGCTCGCGCGGGCGACAACACGCTGCTTCTCGCCGTCGCAGCTGCCGGGGCGGTCGTCCTGCTGGCCGCCGCCGTGTGGGCGCTGGTCGACAGGTCTAGGGGGCGGTCAACGGTAGAGCGCGCGACCGCCTGATCGGTCGGAGCCGTTTCACCTTCCGGTGTTTCACCTAACAGTGAATCACCAACTGGTGAAGCATGATCGGTGCGTATGCCGACGCCGGCCGACAACCCTTTCCTGATAGGCGAGCACGTATCGGGCTACCACTTCGCCGATCGCGAGGACGAGGTCGCCCGTATTCGCCGGGCCATGCTGTCGGCCTCGTCGTTGCTCGTCTATGGCCCGCGGCGCATGGGGAAGAGCTCGACCATAAACAACGCGGCCGACTCGGCACGCAACTCCCGCCCCAAGCCCATCGTCGTTTCGGTGGACGTCGCCACGGCCACGAACCTCTACGACGTCTCCGCGCGACTGCTGCGCTCGCTCTTCCAGGAGACGCGTTGGCTGAAGCTCAGGATCGAGGACGTGTTGGGCGGCCTGGCCCCGCGCGTGACCGTCAAGCTCGATGAGCACGGCGGGCCCCCTTCGTTCACGTTCGGCATCGACCGTCGGACCGCGGGCGAGGAGGAGCGCCGGCGCGCGTTCGAGAACGTCTTCGACCGCCTGAGCCACATCCGCGAGACCAGCGGCCGGCCGGTTGCCGTCGTGCTGGACGAGTTCCAGGCCGTGCGCGCGTTCGCGGGCGAGAGCTCGGAGTGGCACCTGCGCGACGTCATCCAGCGGCATGGCGACCTGGCCTTCGTCTGTGCCGGCTCACAGGAGTCGCTGATCCACGACATGATCGGGCCCAAGCGGGCCTTCTACAAGATGTTCGAGATGCTGCATCTGGGGCCGATCGCTTCGGAGGTCTTCTCAGCTTGGCTCGAAGAGAGGCTCGCGAGGGGCAGCGGTGTAAGTCCCGGCGTGGGGATGGAGCTTTTGCGCCTGGCCGGCCCGCGCACTCAGGACGTCGTCCAGGTGGCGCGCCAGCTGTACTTCAAGGGGCTGGCCGCGAAGCGAGAGGTCGAGGTCGCCGACGTCCAGGTCTCCTTCGACGAGGTCGTTCGCAGCGAGGAGCCCCTGCTGCGTAGCATCTGGAACGACCTCTCGGCCCAGCAGCAGGACGTGCTGCGCGTGGTGGCGCTGGGCGTGGAGCAGCTCTACTCCGCAGAGGTCAGGGACCAGTACGGCCTGCCCGGGGCGTCGTCCGTGCACAAGGCCGTCGAGGCGTTGAGCGGTCGCGGGCTCCTCCTGCGAGGAGACGACAAGGTCGCGTTCGACAGCCCGTTCTTCCTCCGGTGGGTGCGGACCAAGGTGGCGTCCGACCTGGGTTGACCGCGGCGCCTCGCGGCGGGCAGGAGGGCGATAGGGACCACTTGCGGTGTCGATCTGTCCCACCGCGGTCGCGAAACAGTACCCAGACGGGGCGAACATGAGCACACCGCTTTCGCGGGTAGGAGGACTGGTGGCACGAAGGATGGACTACGGCAAGGTGGGCAAAGAGGGCGTCTCTGCCCTCAGCAAGGTGGAGTCGTACGTCAGGCACAGCGGGTTGGAGCGCTCGCTCGTCGAGCTGGTCAAGACGCGCGCGTCGCAGATCAACGGCTGCGGCTACTGCCTGGACATGCACACGAAGGACGCCCGGGCGGCCGGCGAGACCGAGCAGCGGCTGTACGTGCTCTCCGCCTGGCGGGAAGCGCCCTTCTACACCGAGCGAGAACGAGCGGCCCTCGAGTGGACCGAAGCCATCACGCTCATCTCCCAGAACGACGTACCCGATGAACTGTACGAGCGTGTCAGGCAGCACTTCGACGACAAGGAGCTGGTCGACCTCACGCTCGCCGTCACGACCATAAACACCTGGAACCGGTTGGCGATCGCCTTCAGAACTGAGGTGGGCAGCTACCAGGTGCGCACGCCGACGACGTCCTAGCCGCTCCGCGCCACCATCTCTCGGATCCAGATGGGTGCGAAGGGAGAGGTGCAACCCTTGGGTGTGGGGTAGTCGCGGTAGACGCCCAGTGACTCGCCGATGGCCAGGGCCCTGTCCCGGTGCTCGGGGAAGCGGATGCCGATGGCGGCCAAGGTGTTGTTCATCGTCCACTGCGGCTGTGGGGCGGCGCCCGTCATCTCGACCTCGATGCGGTCCAGGAGGGCCGACATGTCGAGCCCCTCCGGACTCTTGCCCACGCGCTCGGCCGTCAGGCTCCAGTAGGCCCGGGCGGCCCACGGGTCAGCGTCGTTCTCCCACCGCTGGCGGAGGTCCTCCTTGTCGGGGTGGTGCCTGAGCACGTTGGAGTCGAGCCAATCGAACACTTGAACGCACCCTGCTGACCGGACCATCTCGTCGACCTGGTCAGCGGTGAGCAGCTTGGGCTTCAGCACCAGGAGTCCGAGGAGGCGGGCGTCGATGATGCCCGTGTCCCATAGCTGCAGCCCCAGCTCGTGGTCCGTCCGGATCTCCTTGGCGACCTTGCGGATGTTGCCCATCAACACGCCGAACTGAGGAAGGTCACCCGCTCCGCGCTTGACGTTCTGAGCGCGCACCTTAGCGTCGCCGAGGGCTTCCAGTCTGGCGAGTGCTGCGGTGACGTTCACGGCTCGATGATGCCACCTGGCGTGCCGCCGGCGCGGGAGTCAGGTAGTGGTGGTGGGAGCGGAACGCGCTCGTCGCCGGTCATGATGTAGCCGGTGGCCGCCACATCGACGTCCTCCCCGTACATCACCGGCGCGCCATCCGGCCGGGACGCGGCGAGCGCACTGGCGAACCACTGCTTGTAGTTCGGGTCCGGGCCCTTGCCGGCGGCCGCCACGTCAGGGAAGCGCTCCAGGAACATGTCCGCCAAGCCGGTTCCGCCCAGCTCCTCCGCTCCATCCCAACCGAACGGAGCATCGTCGCCGCGGGTGGTGCCGAAGGCCGCTCCCGGGTAGCGGCCGTCCCTGAGCAGGTAACCGTTCGCCTCGAACTGGTCAGCGGGCGCGACGCTGTAGCGCCAGTTGAGACCCGTGGGGCTGATGCCGGACGCAAGGCGCAGCCGTTCGTAGCCCAACTCGTGTAGTTGGGCGAGCATCTCCATCACGGCTACCGGCGTGAACATCTCACCCAAGGATAGTCATAGCTGGCCGGGCGCCGCTGCGACGCCAACCTGGCCGGTGTGGCGGGGAGCGCGAACCCGGATATACCATCTCGCCTAGCGTGACTCGACTTCTGTTGGTGCGCCACGGCGAGACCGCTTGGAACAAGGAACGCCGCCTGCAGGGACAGGGGAACGTTCCGCTGTCGCCGCATGGGGTGGAGCAGGTCAAGGCGTTGGTGCCCGTGGTGCGGCCGTACGCCCCCGCCACCGTCACCGCTTCCGACCTCGAGCGTGCCCGGCAGACCGCGGAAGTGTTGGGTTACGGCGACTGCACGCTGGACGAGAGGTTGCGGGAGACCGACCTGGGCGTCTGGACCGGTCTCACGATCGAGGAGCTGACGGCGATGCGATCCGCCGACTACCACGCATGGCGAGCCGGCACGTTCCTCCCGGAGGGCGCCGAGTCTTCCGAGATGCTCACGGAGAGAGTGCGGCCGGCCATCGAAGAACTGGTCGGGGCACCCGGCCCTGTTCTGGTGATCGCCCACGGCGGCGTCGTTCGTGCCGCCCTGGAGATCCTGCTGGAGTTGGACATGGAGAAACTCGTGCCGGTGAGCGCGGGGAGCCTCACGGTGGTGGACGTCCCGGAGGGCTGGCCCGACCACGAAGGCGCCATCGCAAAACTGCACAGTTACAACCTGACCGGCTATTCGGGCATGGGACCCGTCCCTGACTGATCTCCGGGCCAGGTGAGGGCGACCTAGAGCCAGGCGCGGGCGTCACCGGGTAGCCACCCACCTTTCGACAGTGCAATATGGGTCGTCGCAAGTCCGCCTGGAGGTGAGTGGTGGCCAAACTCCGCTTCAACATCAGCGTGTCGTTGGATGGCTACGTAGCCGGTCCGGATCAGACGCTCGAGGAGCCTCTCGGGCGCGGCGGCGAGGACCTGCACGAGTGGGTGGTCAAGCTCAGGACGTGGCGCGAGGCGCACGGCATGGAAGGCGGCTCCGACGGGCGTGACAACGAAGCCATGCGCGACATGCTGCACAACGTCGGTGCCACGATCATGGGCCGCGGCATGTTCGGTGGCGGCTCGGGTCCATGGAACATGGACGAGCCCTGGCGCGGCTGGTGGGGCACGTCACCGCCCTTCAAGCACTCGGTCTTCGTCATCACCCACCATCCGCGGGAGAAACTGACCTTCGACAACGGGACGTCGTTCACCTTCGTCACCGACGGCATCCGCTCCGCCTACGAGCAGGCCATGGACGCCGCCGGTGGGAAGGACGTCATGATCGGCGGTGGTGCGGACGTCGCAGACCAGTACTTAGCCGCGGGGCTCGTTGACGAGATGGACCTGCACGTGGTGCCCATCCTGCTTGGCGGCGGGTCGCGCCTCTTCGCGGGATCCGGTACCGACCTTCACGGGCTCGAACTGGTGCGCACCACGCCCGGAGACGGTGTGGTGCACCTCAAGTTCGCTCGCCGAGCATAGGCTACACACAGACGGCGCCGTAGCCGCCGACCTCGCGCTGAGCGTCACGCGTATGCGCTGGGCTAGCATCCGCCGTGCCACACTCGCGGCACATGACGAAGAAGATCGGGTTCCTCTCTTTCGGGCACTGGACGCCGTCGCCGCACTCTCACACGCGCTCGGCGTCCGACGCGCTGTTGCAGTCCATCTACCTCGCCGTGGCCGCCGAAGAGCTGGGAGCCGATGGCGCATACTTCAGGGTTCACCACTTCGCGCGCCAACTCGGCTCTCCGTTCCCGTTGCTCGCGGCCATCGGAGCGAGGACCAGCCGCATCGAGATAGGCACGGCGGTCATCGACATGCGCTACGAGAACCCCTTCTACATGGCCGAGGACGCCGGCGCTGCCGATCTGATCGCGGGCGGCCGGCTGCAGCTGGGCATAAGCCGAGGGTCGCCCGAGCAGGTGATAGATGGCTGGAGCTACTTCGGGTACTCGCCTCGCGAGGGAGAGACCGACGCCGACATGGCCAGGCGCCACGCGCAGACGTTCCTCGACGTGATCAAGGGCGAGGTCTTCGCGCGGCCGAACCCGCGGCCGATGTTCCCGAACCCACCCGGGCTGCTCAGGCTCGAGCCGCACTCGCCCGGTCTGCGCGACCGCATCTGGTGGGGTGCATCCTCGAACGCGACGGCGGCCTGGGCCGGTGGCCTGGGGATGCACCTGCAGTCATCGACCCTGAAGGTGGACGAGTCGGGCCAGCCCCTACACCTGCAGCAATCCGAGCAGATCCGGGTGTTCCGAGACGCCTGGCACGCTGCCGGTCACCCTGGAGAGCCGAGGGTCTCGGTGAGCCGCAGCATCTTCCCGCTCGTCAGCGACATAGATCGCTCGTACTTCGGCAGCGGCCAGCAGGAGTCGGACCAGATCGGGTTCATAGACGAGAAGACGCGGGCCGTGTTCGGGCGCAGCTACGCGGCCGAGCCCGACGTGCTTATCGAGCAACTGGCCCAGGACACGGCCATCGCGGAGGCGGACACCCTTCTGCTCACCGTGCCGAACCAGCTCGGGGTGGACTACTGCGCTCATGCCATCGAAGCGGTGCTCACGCATGTCGCGCCCGCGTTGGGTTGGAGGTAGGTCGAGCGTGGTCAAGTCGGGTTTGGTCAACCTCTACACGGAGGACATCGAGGCCGGGGTCCGCTTCTACCGGGATCTCCTGGGTATGCAGGAGACGTTCCGGACACCGCGCGCGGGTGTGTCCGAGCACGTGGAGATGTCCGCCGGAGGATTCGTCGTCGGCCTCGGCACGGTCGAAGCCGCCAAGCGTGTCCATGGGGTGGACGCCATGCCGGGGTCTCCGGCGATGGCGATCGTGCTCTGGACTGACGATGTGGACGCGACCTTCGCCCGGCTGGTCGAGGCGGGCGTCCCGGTGGTGAACGGCCCGCATGACGTCGGCAACTCCAACCGCACGGCTCAGGTCAGGGACCCCGACGGGAACCTCGTGGAGATCGTTTCGAAGATCGGCCGGTGAGCGCCCCGATCAGGGCACCGCGGACGTCGTTGGGTAGCGGGGAGCGGGCGGCCGGGTTCAGCCACCAGGCCGCAGAGAACTCTTCGGCCTCCGCTTCCAGGTCCGGGGCGCGTCGGACGACGATGGCGCTCACGCCCGCCAGGCGCCTGAAATAGTCGCCGCGGGTCCTGAAACCCTGCCTCGAAAGTGACTCGCTGGAGGCGGTCTCGACGCCTTGACGAACGGTCCTCAGCAGATCGACGAGCTCCTCCACTGCCGGTGGCGCGCCCTCGAGTCCGATGAGCAGGACGTTCGGGCGGTCGATGACGACCTGACCCAGTTTGATGCCTAGGACGGCGGCGAAGCGCTGTGAGTCGAGCGCCTGGGGGCGTTCCTGCGGCGAAGCGCCGGCCGAGCCCCTCAGCCTCGTGCTCTCCAGCATGAGCTCGAGCTTCGTGGTGTACGTCACCGCGAAGTCGGGCCCGCGGGCCGACGCGGGCGGGACGGGTTCGTAGAACACGCGGAGCCGCTTGTCGCCCACCAGCCGGTACGCGGTGTCGAGCTCAAGAAGCAGGTCGCGTGCGGACTCCTGATCCTGCACGCCGCGGACCTTCTTGCGAATCTTGGGTAGGTGGTCCTCAACGAAATGGGAGAAGCGGCGCGATCCGAGCCAAGCTTCGAGTCGCACGCCCAGAGCGCTTTGTCGCCCGCCGAGGATCTCGGCGAGGAGATGTTCGCGGTTGGCCGTTCTCATGGTCTCACCGAGCGAGGAGTCTAGCGGGTCGCTGTGACCTTGCGACCGATCGCCTCAAGCGCAAGCCCGGCAGGCGCGAGCGGGAGGGGCGGGGGGAAGATCACACGATGCCAAGCGCCCGGGTGGCTCTCGCCACCTTCCGGAAGCCTGCGATGTTCGCTCCCTTCACGTAGTCCTCCGGGGACCCGAACTCCTCGGCGGCCTCACGGCAACGCCGGTGGATGTTCCGCATCACCTCTTGCAGCCTCTCGTCCGTCTTCTCGAAGCTCCATCTATCGCGGCTGGCGTTCTGTTGCATCTCCAACGCGGACGTCGCTACGCCCCCCGCGTTCGCCGCCTTGCCGGGCCCGAACGCGACTCCGGCGGCTTGGAACGCCCGCACGGCCTCCGGTGTGCACGGCATGTTGGCCCCCTCGGCAACGGCCACGACCCCGTTGCGGATGAGGGTCTCGGCATCGGCGCCGTTGAGCTCGTTCTGGGTGGCGCTCGGGAACGCCACCTCGCATGGAACCTCCCAGACGCTTGCGCCCTCCTTGAAGTCGGCGCGGGGCCTGTGGTTGACGTACTCGGAGATGCGCCGGCGCCTTACCCCCTTGAGCTCCTTGACGAGGTTCAGGTCTATCCCGTCGGGGTCGTAAACGCGGCCGCCCGAGTCACTGCACGCGACCACGTGCGCGCCGAGCTCCTGCAGCTTCTCGATGGTGTAGATGGCGACGTTGCCGGACCCGCTCACCACGCAGGCGCGCCCCTCGAGCGATTCGCCCCGGGCGGCCAGCATCTCGTGGGCGAAATAGACGCAGCCGTAGCCAGTGGCCTCCTTGCGAACCCTGGAACCGCTCCAGTCGAGCCCCTTGCCCGTCAGCACGCCGGCCTCGTAACGGTTCGTGATGCGTTTGTACTGACCGAAGAGATAGCCGATCTCCCGCTCGCCCACGCCGATGTCGCCGGCGGGGACGTCCACGTACTCGCCGAGGTGTCTGTGCAGCTCCGTCATGAAGCTCTGACAGAAACGCATGACCTCGCCCTCGCTCTTGCCCTTGGGGTCGAAGTCGCTGCCACCCTTGCCGGCTCCGATGGGCATGCCGGTGAGCGCGTTCTTGAATATCTGCTCGAAGGAGAGGAACTTGACCGTGTCGAGGGTGACGCTGGGATGGAACCTCAGGCCACCTTTGTACGGTCCCAGGGCGCTGTTGAACTGGATTCGGAACCCACGGTTCACCTGCACCTCGCCGCGGTCATCCGTCCACGGCACGCGGAATATGACCTGCCGCTCAGGCTCACAGATGCGGTCGATCAGCTTGTCCTCTAGGTACTCGGGGTGCTTGGCGACCAGAGGGCCGAGCGACCCGAGCACCTCGTCGACGGCCTGCAGGAAGTCGCGTTCTCCCAGGTTGCGCCGCGCGATACGTGTGCTGATCTCCCGGATCGCATCGGCGCTGTCGAGGGTCGTCTCGGTTGGCATGGAGGAGGATAGCGTCTTCTCGCCGGCGCGGACCTACACCGCCTATCCGAGCCGGCCCAGTAGTCGCTGCCTCACGGCCCGCCTCGTGGTGCGCTACTGTTGACCCCTCGGAGGACGGGTCTTGTCGTCGAGCCGACCGGGGTTGGTTCGCTTGGTGTTCGTTCTCGCCATCCAGTTCGCGGGGATGGCGGTTGCCCAACTGCCGGGTGTTCCCCGTGTACAGAGCGGCATGCGCGTCACGTTCTACTCCTCGAGCGCGAGCGTGAGGGGCACCAACCAGCAGGCGGTCCTGAACCCGAACTGCAACCCTGCCGTCGAGGACTGCTGGACCGATCCCAATACCGGCCAGAAGATCGGGCTCCAGGACGTGCCCACCGCGTCCGGCCAGGGCTACAACGTCGTGGACATCGTCTACCTGGACGCGCAGACCTGCGTCATGCGCCTGACCCTGTACCTCCTGGACCCCGCTGACGGCCGCGTCACCACGGCCGGCACCGCTGCCGAGGTCACGAACGGCGGTTCGTGCTCCGACTACTGGATCGACCCGGTGCGCCTGCAACAGATGCAGGAGCAGAGCACGCCGACGCTGCGTGTCCTCCGGGGCCCGTACACGGTAGGTGACCTGACGGTCCAGGCGTTGGTGATCGCCAGCCGGACCGCTTCCGGTCACAACAACAGCGCCTATGACGCGGCTAGCGGCCTGCTCGTCGTGGGCAGTAGCCGGGCTCAGGGGGCCGGCGTTCCGACCATCACTCCAGGCAACATGCTCACCACCGGCGCGGGCAACACGATGCTCACCTACACCCAGATACTGGGTGCTCGCGTGCTGGCGGGGGTAGGGGCGCTCGAGCCGTTGCCGCCCCACGTGTTGAACGCGAATCGCCTCGTCTACGACTGCACGAACACGAGCATCGTCGCCGGGGTGGGGGCCATGGAGACGCCGTGCCGCCTGGAGACTACCTTGGGTCAGCGCACGGAGTTCTGGGCCCTGACGATGGCTCGCTTCCACACGCCTGACCCGATCACCGGGGGAACCAACGTGTCAGAGGCCAGCAACGTCATCGTCGGCGGTGGCCACGGCAGCTTCTACGCCTCGCCGACGGTGTTGGCGGGGCTGCGGGCGGGAGCCGCGCTCGATGTAGACCCAGTGACCGGCATCCGGACGACCGTCACCTACGTCGACGACGCTGTTGTCGCCATCGTCGAGGAGAGCAACGCCGAGCGCCGGACCTTCGCGTACGACAAGCGCAGCGGGTGGCTGATCCAGTACGTGATCGAGCAGAACCTGGTGACGGGGGCCACGGTGGCCCGCTACGACCTGGTCACGGTCGAGTGACGTGCCTGTTCTCTAGTGCCTGCGTCGCGGCCGGTCAGCTCGTCGGCGCGGTCAGGCGGCGCGCGTGAACACGAGGTAGCGCCAGAGCCAGCCCCCGCCGGTCGCGACCGGCGCCAGACCCGCGCGCTCACCGGCCGCGACCAACCGCTCCTCCGGCCATGCGAAGGCCCGGTACTTCCGACCTAGAACCTTGTAGGCGAAGCGCTGTACGGCCGCGAACGCCCGGGTCAGGACCGTGGAACGAGGGAAGCTCATCAAGAGGGCCTTCCGGGCGAGCCGCGCGGCCACCGCCGCCAGTTCCGGACCGTCTGCCGAACAGCAGACGACGCGGTTCATGACCACGACATCGGCCGGTTCCACCGCTTCCGGGTCGGAGAGCAGGTCGTGAACGCGGAAGGT
>JBDZWC010000186.1:0-3525 GCA_040256005.1 Deinococcaceae bacterium
CGGCGGAGGCGTAGCCGGTCGTCGTGATGACCGAGACGACCTGGAAGATCGCCGTGCGCACGGCCTCGCCGATGCCGCCGCCGTTCCATAGGAAGTACGCGACCGCGACCGAGGCCGCCAGGACGGTGAGCAGGTAGGCGCGGAACTCGGCGTCGGCCAGCAGCGCCCGGGGCCTGCGCGTGTAGGCCCGGTACTGCAGGGCGAAGTTCACGCCGGCCAGGAACATGAACACTATGCCAACCCACTCCACGGCGCGGGACTCGAAGGCGAGGAACGAGGTGGCCTCGGAGCTGAAGCCCCCTGCCGACAGCGTGCTGAACGAGTGCGACACGGCCTGGGTGAGGCTCATGCCGGCGGCCCAGTAGGCCAGGGTGCAGGCGGCCGTGAGGCCGCCGTAGACCGTCAGGAGCGTGATGGCCGTGTGGCGCAGCTTGGGGGTGAGGCGTTCCTCGGTGGGCCCGGGCGCCTCGGTGAAGAACAGTTGGCGGCCCGCTATCGCCAGGTGAGGGAACAACGACACGAAGATCACGATGATCCCGATGCCGCCTATCCACTGTGCCGCCGCCCGCCACATGAACAGCGACGTCGTGAAGGCGCCGAAGTCGGCCAGCGCCGTGGCGCCCGTCGTGGTGAACGCGCTCATGGACTCGAACAGGGCGTTGAGCGGTGACATGCCGCCCGTGACGACGAACGGCACGGCGCCCACCGCCGGCACGATGGACCAGATGAGGAGGACAGCCAGGAGCGCCTCGCGCCTACCTGGCTCCTTCGTGGCATGGCCGAACCTAAGCAAGGGGACGCTCAGCCCCAGGGCCAGGAACGCCGTGGTGACGAAGCCAAGCACGGGCTCCGTCAGGAGCGCGGCGTAGCCGCTGAAGACCACCATGGTGGCGGCCAGACCGAGAAGGCACGTCCCGAGCGCGTAAGGGGCGAACCGGCCGCGGCCGTTAGCTGGGCGGGTGGTGGACATCCTCCGACCGCCCTGATGGACCGCTGAGCACGGCGGACTATACTCCCGCGCCCCGCGCGGGTACAGGCAGCGGTACGGATGCCCCTCTCGTGTCGCCGACGCGCAGGCCGTATCATCGATAGCGGAGGAGGTCTGTACATGACCGCACTCGTCATCCTGGTGCTGATCGTCGTCCTGGTCATCTGGGGCGTCAGCGTCTACAACCGCATAATCCAGCTAGAGAACCGCTACGAGAACGCCTGGAGCCAGATAGACGTGCAGCTCAAGCGGCGCGCCGACCTGGTGCCCAACCTGGTCGAGACCGTCAAGGGCTACGCCACGCACGAACGCGAGCTCTTCGAGGAAGTGGCACGCTCCCGGTCCGCCTCCATGAACGCCACCGGCGTCAACGAGTCCGCCGCCGCGGCCAACCAGCTGTCGGCCGCGCTGGGGCGGCTGTTCGCGGTGGCCGAGGCCTACCCCGAGCTGAAGGCCAACCAGAACTTCGCGATGCTGCAGGAGGAGCTGTCTTCGATCGAGAACAAGATCGCGTACGCGCGGCAGTTCTACAACGACGCCGTGCTGCAGTACAACAACACGATCGAGTCGGTCCCCGGCAACTTCTTCGCCGGGCCCATGAACAAGAAGGAGGCCGTGTTCCTCGAGATCCCCGAGCAGGACCAGGCCGTGCCTTCGGTCTCGTTCGGGGCGGCGCCCTCGCAGCCCTCGGCCTGAGCGGCCAGACGGCCGGCGCCAGTCGGCCTCCGAGGATCACGCCAGCAGCCGTAGGTAGCACCTAGATGACCGACGCCACGCAGCTTCACGCTGCGCCGCCTGGCGCCGCCGGAACGCGGCGGCTGCCGGACGTCTTCACGGACCCGGCGTCGGGGCAGCGCATCAGCCTCATCGATTACCAGGCGGCCAACAAGCGCATGTCCTGGTTCATGGCGCTGATCACGATGGCGCTGCTGGTGGCCCTGGCTTACCTGCTCGCTCAGGTGACGGACATCGCCTCCACCGGCTTCTTCGTGGGCGCGGCGGCGGCCATCGGCGGGGCGCAGGGGTTCGTGGGCTTCTACCTGTCCGACAAGATCGCGCTGGCTGCGGCGGGCGCCCACAAGGCCTCGGCGTCCGAGCACCGCTACCTGGTCAACGTGACGGAGGCCGTCGCGATAGGCGCCGGGGTGCCTCGGCCGGACATCTACGTCATAGACTCTCCGTCGCCCAACGCGTTCGCCACGGGGCGCAACCCGCAGCGTAGCTCGATAGCCGTCACGAAGGGCCTCCTCCAGCTCCTGGACCGCCAGGAGCTGGAGGGCGTGGTCGCTCACGAGATGGCGCACATCCGCAACTACGACATCAGGTTCATGTCCATGCTCGTCGCGACCGTGGGCGCGATCCTCGTCCTGCGTGACCTGGTCATGCGCTGGCTGTACTGGGGCGGGCCCGGCAGCGGCTCGGCCCGGCGCCGGCGCTCGGACAGGGGAGGGGACGGCGCGCGCGGCCAGGGGGTCATGGCGCTCTTGCTCATCGTCCTGTTGGTGCTGGCGCCGCTGCTGGCCACGCTGCTTAGGCTGGCCGTGAGCCGGCGGCGCGAGTACCTGGCCGACGCTGCTGGCGCCTACATCACCCGCAACCCCGAGGGCCTGGCCAGGGCGCTCGAGAAGATGCGCGACTACCGCGGTCCCAAGCTGGAGGTGAGCGAAGGCGTGCGGCACATGTTCTTCGTCAACCCCCTGAGCGGGCAGAACAACGTTGACGCCTTCGCCACCCACCCTCCCATCCAAGAGCGCATAGACAGGCTGCGCCGGATGTGAGTGCTAGATTGGCCGAACCCGCCCATGCGATGGTTCGGGGGACGCGAACCACAAACGAAGGGGGTCCGTCGTAGACGCTAATCGTACGTCGCAGACCGTTGCGTTCACGCTCGACCTCGACGGTCGCATCGCGGCTTGGAACCCCGGAGTGCGCGACACCTTCGGGTACGATCCGGACGAGTTCATAGGCAAGCGCTTCTCCGACGTCTTCGCGGTCCCCAGTGACCACGGCACGCAGGACGTCCTGCGCTCGGCCCGCGTGGACGGCATGGCCGTGCTGGCGGGCTGGCGTGTGGGTCGCAGCGGCCGGCGCGTCATGGTGCAGGGCATGGTCAGCTGCCTCCAGGACCAGCACGGCAACGACGAGGGCTTCGCGGTGGTGTTGGCGCCGCTGCCGGCGCAGGAAGAGCGCTCCGCGCGCGAGGAGCCGGTCCCGCAGGACGCCACCGCCCTGGTGGCCGAGGCCGTATGGGCCATGCGTGAGCCGTTCTACGTGTTGGACGAGAGGCTGCACTACGTCTACGCCAACCAACGCTGCGAGGTCATGTGGGGCGTGCCGGTGGCGGACATGCTGGGTAACCACGTCCTCGAGGTGTTCCCTCAGCTTCAGGACTCGCCCCTCATGGAGGCGCACCTGGAGGCCCTGCGCGAGCGGCGCCCCGTGCACTTCGAGGGCTACTCACCGATCCGCGGCCGCACCGTGGACGTGATCATCCAACCCATAAGTGGCGGCCTGGCGGCAGTGGTACGCGACCCGCT
>JBDZWC010000187.1:0-3452 GCA_040256005.1 Deinococcaceae bacterium
GCTCGCGAACACGACCAACTGACCGCCCTGCCTGCGGCCGTACCAGGCGAGGTTGGTGACGCCCGTCGCCTCATCTCGCGCGAGAGCGACGTCGGCCACCAGCTCCGGCGACCAAGCGACGCTGATGGCTGACTCATCGTCCGACAGCGGTGCCGCGCGCCGGATGTAGGGACCCACGAGCCAGTAGGCGTCGTCACCCACCCAGGCGACCGGCCTGCCTACCTCGCCGGTCGCGACGGTGCGGGTCACCGCGAGGTCCTGGCCATCCCCCGACGTGACGAGGCTCGCCCTCAGGTCCGCCTCCTCGGCGCGCCACAGCGCCCTGACGCTGCCCTCATCGCCCTCCACCGGGCCCAGTGCCACGGTCTGGCGCTCGTCGATGACGTCGGCCAAGCCCAGGTCGACGGGCCCAGCGCCGTCTGCCCTCATCACGTAGGCGTGCCACTCGGAGTTGAGGCCGAGAGGCGTCATCTCGCTGAAGCCCTCGAGCCACGCTATCCAGCCGGGTCCTTCCGCTCGAGGGTCACCGTCGTCGACGGCGAACAGCCCTCTCACCGAGAGGTCTGTGGAGTAGAGGACCCGCGGCTCGCCCGGCCCGCCGCCCTCCCACGCGTAGACCGACAGCTGAGCCTCCCCGCCCCGGCGCACGGGCGCGGCCACCCAGGGCCCCGAGCGACCGGGGCCCACGATCAGCGGCGTCTCGACCGTGTCGCTGAAGAGAAGGTGGTCTTCGCCGCGGTACGTGAGGTGATGGGACGTGGCGCCCGTGCGGCGGTCGCGCTCGACCCAGGCCACGGCGAGATCACCCTGCGAGACGGTGGCCCAGGCGCCTCTGACGGTCTCGGACCGCGCGACCAGTCGCGGCTCACCGCCGGACGAGGACGACCACACGCCCTGGCCGTCGGCCCAGACGAGGTAGGTGGTGCCATCGCCGGCCGCCACCGCTGCCACTGCTAGTACGCCGGCTGCCACCACTCGAGGTGCCCCGAACCCGCCCGCGGCCGCGTAGGGCTGGGCGTGCACGGCGGCGGCCGCCATGACGGCGACCAGCGCGAGGACGGAGGTGAGCAGCGCGCGCGCGTACGCGGGGCCGTGGCTCACGCAGTGGCCTTCCGGGCCGTCGCGCCCACAGCCTTGCTGCGGGGCGCCTTGCCGGGGATCGTCGCGACCTTGACGTCCTTGCCCTGCAGCCTCGCCTCTATCTCGCGTATGCGGTCGCGCACGGCAGCCGCCCGCTCGAAGTCGAGCGATTCCGAGGCCGCCCACATCTCGTTCTCCAGCAGCGCCAACTCCTGGCGCAGGTCGTCGAACGCCAGTTCCCGTTCCCACGGGTCCAGCTGGGGAGGCGGGCCCTCGGCCTCGACCTCGGCCTCGCCCCTTATCACCTCGTGGACGCGCTTGCGCACCGACTCCGGCGTGATGCCGTGCAGCGCGTTGTAGGCCAGTTGCTTGTCGCGCCTGCGCTCGGTCTCGGCGATCGCCGCGGCCATCGCGTCAGACACCTCGTCGGCGTACAGGTACACCTCGCCGTTGACGTTACGGGCGGCGCGACCGATGGTCTGGATGAGCGCCCGCTCGCTGCGGAGGAAGCCCGTCTTGTCGGCGTCGAGGATCGCCACCAGGCTGACCTCGGGCAGGTCGAGGCCCTCGCGCAGGAGGTTGATGCCGACGAGGACGTCGAAGTGGCCGAGCCTGAGGTCGCGGATGATCACCTGGCGCTCGACGGCGTCTATGTCCGAGTGCATGTACCTCACGCGCACGCCCTGCGCCGCCAGGTACTCGGTGAGGTCCTCCGCCATCTTCTTGGTCAGGGTCGTGACCAGCACGCGCTCGTTCTTCTCGGCGCGCGCCCGGGCCGCGAACAGCAGGTCGTCGATCTGGCCGCGGCTGGGCTTGACGACGACGCCAGGGTCTACCAGGCCGGTGGGGCGGATCACCTGCTCGACCACCGCATCGGACATGCCCAGCTCGTGCTCGGTGGGCGTGGCGGAGACGAACATCACCTGCCCCACGCGCTGCAGGAACTCCTCTTCCCGCAGCGGCCTGTTGTCGAGAGCGGCCGGAAGCCTGAAGCCGTAGTCGACCAGCGTCTGCTTCCTGGCCCTGTCGCCGTTGTACATCCCGCGGATCTGCGGCACCATCACGTGGCTCTCGTCGAGGAAGACGATGAAGTCGTCAGGGAAGTAGTCCAGCAGGGTGTTGGGAGCGGAGCCGGCAGGACGGTTCTCGAGGTAACGAGAGTAGTTCTCGATGCCGTTGCAGTACCCGAGGGTCCTCAGCATCTCGAGGTCGTACATCGTGCGCTCCCGCAGTCGCTGCTTCTCGAGCAGCTTGCCCACGCTGTCGAAGTACTCGAGCTGCCTCCCCAGGTCGCGCTCTATGGCGTCTATCGCCGGCTGCAGCTTGTCGTGAGGCGTCACGTAGTGGCGTGCCGGGAACACGGTCGTGGCCTCGACCTCGGCCGTCTCGTCGCCCGTTAGAGGGTCCACGAGCGTGAGGCGGTCCACCTCGTCACCCCACAGCTCGATGCGCAGCGGCTGCTCCTCGTACGCAGCCCAGACCTCGATGACGTCGCCGCGAGCGCGGAAGCGGCCCGGCTGCAGCTCGATGTCGTTGCGCTCGTACTGCTGGTTGACCAGGGTCTCGAGGATCTGGTCGCGCGGGATCTTGCGCCCGATGTCAAGCAGGAGGTGCATCTTCTCGTACTCTTCGGGAGAGCCCAGGCCGTAGATCGCCGAGACGGAGGCCACGACGATGACGTCCTTACGCGTGAGCAGGCTGCGGGTGGTGGAGTGCCGCAGACGCTCCAGCTCCATGTTGATGTTCGAGTCCTTCTCGATGAACAGGTCGCGGGCCGGGACGTACGCCTCGGGCTGGTAGTAGTCGTAGTAGGAGATGAAGAACTCGACCGCGGCGTCGGGGAAGAACTCGCGGAACTCCGACGCGAGCTGGGCCGTGAGGATCTTGTTGGGTGCCAGCACCAGGGCCGGCCGCTGCACGGCCTCGATGACCTTCGCCATGGTGTACGTCTTGCCGGTGCCGGTAGCGCCCAGGAGCGTTTGGAAGCGCAGGCCGTCGTTCAGGCCCTCCACCAGGCCGGCGATCGCCTCGGGCTGATCACCCTTGGGTTCGAACTGTGACCTCACCTCGAGCGGCATGACCCCTAATCATATAAGGCTCGCCTGCTTTCGGGATGACGCGCGCTGCGTGGCGCCCAGCTGAGAGGCGAACAGGTCGCGGTAGAGACCATCGCGTGCCACGAGCTCCTCGTGCGTGCCACGGTCGACGACCCGACCGCGGCTCATGACGACGATCTGGTCGGCGTGCAGCACGGTGGCCAGGCGGTGCGCCACGACGATCGTGGTGCGGCCCGCCATCAGCCGCTGCAACGCCGCCTGCACCGCCGCTTCCGACTCTCCGTCCAGCGAGCTGGTCGCTTCGTCCAGCAGCAA
>JBDZWC010000083.1:0-13583 GCA_040256005.1 Deinococcaceae bacterium
TATCCGGCGGACCGGCGTTATCCGGCGGCCCAGCGTTATCCGGCGGACCGGCGTTGTCAGGCGGACCGGCGTTGTCAGGCGGACCGGCGTCATCCGGCGGCCCAGCGTCATCCGGCGGACCGGCGTCATCAGGCGGGCCCGCACCGTCGGGTGGGCCCGCGTCATCGGGTGGGCCCGCGTCATCCGGCGGGCCGGCGTCGTCGGGCGGGCCAGCACCGTCAGGCGGCCCTGCCTGCCCGGGGTTGCCCGTGACCCTGGCCCCGTTGTCACCCGCACCGCGTACCGCGACCTGGACCTGCACGAAGCCGGCCTGGGAGGCGAGCGAACGAACGTCTGCCTGTTCCACGAACAGGGTGCCGTCGCGGACCATCACTGTCGCGACCAGCACCTCACCGTCCGGCGTAGTGAGCACGAGGGTGCCCTCACCGGAGAAACCCGCCAGCAACTCGAGCTCGAAACCGGTGCCGCCGAAGAGCCTGCCGACACCGACGATCCTGCCGTCCTCGGCAGTGACCAGCACCTCCGCGTCAGGGGGGAAGTCGAGGGCGAACGCCCACGACAGCCCTATGACAGCGAGGAGTGTGGTCAACTTCCGCCTCACGACAGTCCTTCCCCGAAGCACCGATGCGGCGTTCGTGACTCAGTCTGATCAGAAGCACTTACGCCAAACTTACGGGCGATAATTCTCTTCAAACTCAGTTCACGACGAGGAAAGTCCGTTAGCCCCGCTCGTCCGGCGCGCGCCCAGACCATCAAGCGACCCCCGCCGGCGCTGCGTCATCCGCATCGTGGGCCTCTCTGAGCCTGGCCGCGAGCGTGGGCAGACGCACCTCGAACGTGCTCCCCTCACCCAGGGCCGAGCGGATCCTCAGCTCTCCCTCGTGCTGCTCGACGAGCCGCTTGCATACGGTCAGCCCGACCCCGACCCCGCCCGCTCGACTGAAGCCGTGGTCGAAGATGCGCGCCACGGTCTCCTCGCTCATCCCCGGGCCGTCGTCCCTCACACTGACCACCGCCACGTCGCCGTCCTGTCGCAGGCTCACCTCGACAGCTTCCCGACTCTCGACCGACTGGATCGCGTTCCGCACCAGGTTGCGCACGACCTGCGTCAGCCGCTCCGGGTCCCCCACGACCTCCAGGCGCTCGCCCAGCTGGAGCCTCACCTCGGGGTACTCGTCGCCCACGCGGCTAACCACCTGCCTGAGGTCCACGACCCGAGGCTTCAACTCGCGCTCCAGCTCGCCCCGGGCCAGCTGCAGCAGGTCCTGCGACGTGCGCAGCAGCTCCCGCGTGCCGTCGGCGGCGGCCCTCACCCGACTGTCCTCGGGGTGCTCGTCCCGCACCGCACCCAGGTGGTAGTTCACCAGGGTCAGCGGCGCGGCCAGCTCGTGCGAGACCTCGAGGAGGAACTCCCGCTCGGCGCGCTTGCGCTCCTGTATCGCGCTCAACGCGGTGTTGAGGGCGGACACCAGGTCGCCGAGCTCGTCCGGAGGCCCGGCGTAAGGCACGGCGGCCGGGGAGGCCGGGTCCACAGCCCGCGCCCTCTTGGACACCTCGGCCAGCGGCGCGAGCATGCGCCGCGCGGCGAGGAACGCGGCGGCTCCAGCTACGAGGACGACGATGACAGCCGCGCCCAGAAGGCTGGCGACGAGGCCGGTCCTGACCGCCAACGCGGCCGTCACGTCGTGAGCCAGGCGCACGCTGCCCTCCGTACTGGGCCACACGCCCGTCGTGACGATGTAGGTGCGACCGCCCAGGTCCATGAGCGTGGGCTCGTCGACGACCGGCAGTAGCTCGGCGCCGCCCCAGTCGAAGGCGACCTGGCCGTCAGGAGACACGAGTTGGAGGATCACGCCGTCCGCGTCGCCAGGGGCGAAGGAGGCGCCCAGCGTCGGTCGGTCGAGGAGCGCTGTCACGCGCTGCAGGTCCTCGCTGAGGATCAGCTGCAACTGCTCGCGCTGTTGCTGGGTGAAGACGCTGTAGGCGAGGGCGCCGAAGCCCGCGACGATCGCGATCGTGAGACCGACGGCCGCGAGGCCCAGTCGCGTCCTCAGCGTCATCTAGTCCCTTTCTCTGGTCACGTAGCCGAGCCCCCTGACGGTCTCGACCAGGTCCCTCACACCGGCGGCCGCCAGCTTGCTGCGCAGCCGCGACACCAGCACCTCCACGGCGTTCGAACTGGGCGGGGCCTCCCTGTAGAGGCGGTCCTCGATCGTGGCCTTCGAGAACACGCGACCCTGGTTCGCCATCAGCAGCTCCAGGAGGGCGAACTCCTGCGCGGTGAGGTCCAGGATCTCGTCGTTCACGACGCACGTGCGATCCAGGACCGAGAGCGTGACGCCGGCCACCGAGTACTCGTCCTGCCGACCGCGGCTGCGCATCTGAGCGTAGACCCGGGCCAGCAGCTCCTGCATGTCGAACGGCTTCGCCACGTAGTCGGCGGCTCCGATGTAGAGGCCCGCCACCCGGCTGCGCACGTCAGCCCGCGCCGTGAGCATGAGGATGGACGCGCGGTTGCCCTTGAGCTCCGCAGCCACGTCAAGGCCGTCCATGTCGGGCAGTCCGAGGTCGAGGACGATGAGATCGAACGGCTCGTTCTCGGCCTTCTCGAGCGCCTCCTTGCCGGTAGAGACGACGACCGTGTCGTACGACCGCACCAGCTCGGCCTCCAGCACGCGAGCCAGGTTGGGGTCGTCCTCGACGATAAGGATGCGTTCGCGGTCCACGACGGACTCGTATCTTATGACCGCCGGCCGAGTCAGTCGTGGCGCGGCCAGAACCGACGCTCAGAACCGGGCTCTAAGTTGTTCGTGATGTCAGGCGAACGGACCACGAGCTCGCGCCCGTGGGCTCACCTCGTAGGCGACCTGCGAGCGTACGCCGTGTTCACGCTGGACGCTGGCGCGGTCATCGACTCGTGGAACGCCGGGGTGCGAGAGCTCCTGGGCTACGAGGAGCACGAGTTCCTGGGCAAGCCCAGCAGCATCATCTTCACCCTCGAGGACCGTGTCGCCGGCGTGGACCAACGTGAGCTGGACGTCGCTCGCCGGCACGGCGAGGCCATGGACGACAGATGGCACGTCAGGAAGAACGGCTCGCGGCTGTGGGCGAACGGCATCATGCACGCCGTGAGGGGGCCGAGCGGCGAGCTCGTCGGCTACCTGAAGATCATGCGCGACCAGACCAAGAACCGCATCACCGAGGTGCGGCTGCGCGAGAGCGACCGGCGCTTCACGACGGCGTTCAAGAGCAACCCCAGCCCTGTGGCGCTGATCAAGCGGGACGACCTGCGTGTCCTGGACATCAACGACGCGTTCAGCCGCACCTTCGGCCTTCACAGGCGCGACGTGATAGGTCGGACGCTCCGAGACATCGATGTCGAGCCCCCGGTGACGGGGTTCCCCGGGCTCCGCCAGGCCCTGAGCAAGGAGGAGCGCCTCACGGTGGAGGCGCCGTTCACCCGTGCGGACGGTTCGCCGGGCTACGGCACGTTCCTGTTCGAGCCGATAACCCTCGCTGAGGAGCCCCACGCCATGATGCTCGTGTACGACGTCACCGAGTGGCGACGTGCGCAGGTGGTGCTCGAGCGGCGCGCGGCCGAGCAATCGGTGTTCGCCGAGCTCGCCGCATCGACCTTGGCATCCAGGGACGTCCAGCCGACGCTGGACCTGGCGGCCAGGCGCGTCGCCCGCACGCTCCGTGCGGATCACGCCCGCGTCATCGAGGTCAAGGAGGGAAACACGCTCGTCCGGTCCAGCTTCGCGCCGGCAGAAGCACGCTCGAACCAGGAGACGCCCGTCCCTCGGATGCGTGAGATTGACCTCGGCCTGGTCGGGGTCGAGGTGCTCACCGTCGAGGAGCTGAAGCCCATGGGGATGTCCAGCGGGGTCCGCTTCCCCATCCACGGTCACGGCGGCACGTTCGGGTTCCTGGAGGTCTTCGCCACCAGGCCGGACGCGTTCTCGCAGGACGACCAGGCGTTCCTCGGCGGCGTCACGTACCTGTTGGCCGCGGCGATCGAGCAGCAGCGGCTCCACGACGAGCTGGAGCTACGAGCCGAGACCGACGACCTGACCGGCCTCCTCAAGCGCGTGCCCTTCGAACACCGTCTGTTGGCCGCCTTGGCCCAGTCGCAGCGGCATGGGACCAAGGTGGCGGTCCTGTTCATGGACCTGGACCTGTTCAAGGACATCAACGACTCGCTGGGCCATCACGCCGGCGACATGGTTCTCAACCAGGTGGCAGCCCGCATCAGGGAGGCGGTGCGTAGCTGGGACGTCGTGGCGCGCCATGGCGGCGACGAGTTCGTGCTGTTCCTGCCCGACATCAAGGACAGGTCGGAGATCGAGCACGTGACGTCGCGGCTCCTCGAGGCCATGCGACGGCCCTACGACGTGGAGGGAGAGCTCGTGAACGTAGGCGCCACGATCGGCGTCGCCGTGTTCCCGGACGACGGCCTGGACGTGAAATCTCTCCTCGGGGCCGCCGACGCGGCGCTCTACCGGGGCAAGTCGAGGGGCCGCGACACCTTCGAGTTCAGCTCGGACGAAGCGTTGCCATGAACGGCTAGAGGTTCGCCCGCCGGCTGCCCGTCTTCCATCCTGCGAGTACCCGGTAGCGAGCCGCCGCCTACCTCTGCCCCGTGGCCTCCAACGTCAACCCGACGAGTACGGGATCGTGGTCCGACGATCGGAACGGCGTCGGCTCGTAGAGCTGGGCTTGCGAACCGCGCTTGAAGGTCAGGTCGTAATCCAGGAGGTCGGGCTCGTCGGCATTGATGTGCCAGGCACCCGCACCCGTCACCTGAGCGGCCAGAGTGGGGCTGGCGAAGGCGTAGTCCAGGTAGCCCAGCTGCCCGTCGAACACGTACGTGTAGGCACCCTCGCCCTCGAAGCGCCGCAACAGGTCCACCCAGTCGTCCTCGGTTCCCTCCACACCGTCCTGGCCGGCGCCGAGAGCGCGGACGGGGTCCTCGTGGTCGTAGGAGTTCAGGTCGCCGACGACGAGGAAGTCCGGGTCGCCCGAACGTGTAGGGTCGGAGCCGAGCCAGTCAAGGAGCAGCCGGGCCGCCAACGTGCGCGTGAGGTTGCAGTTGCCCTGCACCGGATCGTCGTCACCGCGACCGCACGCCTCGCCCTTGCTCTTGAGGTGGTTGACGACGAAGGTGAACCTCGCATGGCTGTTCAGGTCCTCGAACGTCTGCGCCAGGGCGGCGCGGTTCCGGTCCTCGCCCGTGTCGTTGGGATCCAGGAAGCCTGTGTCGTCAAGCACCGCCGGAGCCCCGACGGGCCGCAGCGCGGAGGACCGATAGACGATGGCCACCCTGATCGCGTCTATGCCCACCGGGCCGCCCGCGTCGACGTAGTCGTACGTGCCGCGCGCCGTCGCGTCGTTGAGGCCCTCCACGAGGTCACGGAGCGCCCCCTGGTCGGCGTCGTTCTCGATCTCGATGAGGCCGACGACGTGTGCGTCCAGAGCCGTGATGGCAGCGATGATCTTCGCGCGCTGGCGCTCGAACTCGCGCCGGTCGTCCGCCCCCCTGCAGTCATCGCGGCCCTCCGGCCCGCAGCCAACGGGCCCGAAATCCTCGAAGTAGTTGAGCACGTTGAACACGCCGGCCCTGACAGTGCCCCCCACGTCGGGCGGACGCTCCGGCCTGGGGTTGCGGCTGACGTACCCAGCGCCCTCGGTCGGCTCCACGCGGTACGTCCCGAAGCCGTAGGAGAGCACACCCCTCACGCCCGTCAGAACGTCGCCGCCGCGGAACGCACGCTCGCGTGTGAAGGCGCCTCCGGCCGGATGGCGCGCGGGCACCGGGTTCTCGGCGTCCCTGCCGTCGTCCAGCGTGATGCGGGACCTGAGGACGAGCTCAGCCGCGTCCTGGATCGCCGGATCAACAGGGTCCAGGAACGAGGTGGGCTGGTAGACGCGCGACCCGCCCGGTCCGGGTGCGGTGAGGACCACCTCTCCGAAGCGGTCGAAGTTGAAGTACTCGCTGATCACCAGTTCTTGAGGGAACTCCACCAGCATGCCCTCGAAAGATTCCAGGTGCGACAGGTCGTCCACGGGCAGGGTCACGAGGGCGGGCGTGGGCAGCGCTGCAGTTTCGGCACAAACGACGACGTCCCGCACGCTCCTCAGCAGCGTCAGCCCGTCCGTCTCGCTGACGCGCCCGGTCAGCCGAACGATTTGACCGACCGCGACGTCTGGACGGCGCTCCCAGACGTATATGCCTTCCGAGGTTCTCGGGTCGCCGTCGACGTCCCGGTCCTCCTCTTGCAGGTAGAAGCCGCCGAGGTCCGTGTTCAACTCGTCGCCGTCGCCCGGCTGGAAGTCCCCTACCACTATGCCCTCGATCGTGACGACCTCGCCTGCCAGCTCGCTCGCCGGGCCGGAGCCCTGGACCGCGTGGATCTTCGTCGCGGGGGCGCCACACTGTGCGGGCGCGGCGGTCGCCCCCGCCGCCCGAGTAGCGGTTACCTGGCGCGCGATGGTGGCGGTACCGGCCGACGGCCCGGCACAGGCGGCCAGCAGTGCCGTTGAGAGTAGGAACAGGCGTCCGAGGCCGTTGGTCATGACAGCCAGTTCTACCAGCACCGGGCGAGCATCAGCCAGACGCACCGGCGATCGCCGCACTCACGATGTCAGGGCACCGCGAGCGCTCCCACGCCGACTACACTCGAACCGTGGAACCAGGCGTGCGGTTGTTGGGTACGCCGCAGATCTGGACAAGCGGGGGGTGGCGCTACCTGCCGCTCGATAAACGTCTGGCGTTGCTCACCTACCTGGCGGTCTCCGAGGGCTGGGTCACTAGGGAGAGGCTGTCCTACCTCTTCTGGGCGGACGTTCCCACCGCGCAGTCACGCGTCAACCTCAGGCGCCTGCTGCTGAGAACGCGGGCGCTGCCGCTGCCCGTTCAGATCGAGCCCGACGACGTGCGTCTGCGCTGGTCCGCCCCCAGTGACGTGAAGGCGTTCCGCCTGGCCGTCGCGGCCGGGGACTGGGTGTCTGCTGCGCGCCTCTACGCGGGTGACCTCGTCGAAGGGTTGGAGATCGACGAGGCCGCCGAGATCGGCCAGTGGCTCCAGTACGAGCGTGCCCAGCTACGCGAGGCGTATAGGGGGGCGGCTCTCAGCCTGGCCGAGTCGGCTGCCGAGGAAGGGCGGGCAACGGAGGCTGAGCAGATCCTCGGCAAGCTGCAGGAGCGGGACCCGCTGGACGAGTCCGTGGTTCAGCGTCGTCTCCGCTTGCTCGTCGACGCCGGGGCGACCACGGAGGCGCGTCGCGTGTTCGAGAGGTTCGCGGCCCTGATGGCCGATAGGTTGGGACTTCCGCCCAGCGCCGCGACCGAAGCGATCGTGGCGGAGGCCGAGCGACTACTACCCGCCCAGGGACCGAAGTTCAGACCCGTCTCGAGAGTCAGGGAGCCGCTGACCTCGTTCGTCGGACGTGACGCCGAACTGGCGACGATCCGGACTCGTCTCACCGCCGAGCCGTGCCGGCTCCTCACCCTGGTGGGTCCCGGAGGCGCCGGCAAGACCCGACTTGCCATGCGCGCCGCCGGCAGTCTGGCCGACTCCTTCGAGGACGGGGTGGCGCTCGTCCCCCTCGCGTCCGTGGCGGATGCGAGCGCCCTACCGCTCGCGCTCGCAGCCGCGGTCGGAGTGGACCTCAAGGGCGGTCGCCCGCCCCTCGAACAGGTCTCCGCGGCGCTGAAGGATCGCAGCCTACTGCTGGTGCTGGATCAGTTCGAGCACATGGGTGAGGCGGCTCTGGCGGTCTCCACGCTCCTCAACGCCTGCCCGAACGTCCGTTGCCTCGTCACGTCCCGTGAGCGCCTCCGGCTGCAAGGCGAGTGGCTGTTTCCAGTAGTTGGCCTGGGGGTGCCCGTCGCGGCGGAGGTGGAACCGGACGAGGCGACGGAGTTCGCGGCCGTCCAACTACTTCTCGACCGCGCCAGACAGGTTCGACCGGACTTCGCCTTGACGCAGCGCATGACCCCTGTCGCCGTCCGGCTCTGCCGCTGGCTCGAGGGACACCCGCTCGGCATCGAGCTGGTCGCCGGTACCCTCCGGGGTCTCACCTTGGAGGAGGCCGAGCGGGCGCTCCTGAGCGCCCCGTCCATGATCGCCACAGACTCCCTGGATGTCTCCGAACGGCACAGGAGCCTGCGAGCGACGTTCGATCACTCGTGGCAACTACTGACGGACAAGGAGAGGGCCGTGCTGGCCGGCCTCTCCGTCTTCGCTGCCGACTTCGACGCCAGCGGGGCGGCGGCGGTCACCGGTGCAGACCGAGCGGTCCTCGCGTCCCTGGTCGAGAAGTCGCTGCTGCGCACGTCGGAGGACAGCCGCTACGACGCTCATCCGTTGGTGCGGGAGCTGGCCAGGGAGAACCTGGCAGAGGACCCCGAGGCGCACGAGGCCGCGATCGGACGCCACGCTAGCCACTACCTGCGCCTGGCGGCCGGATGGAACGGTCGGGTACACGGTCCGGACCAAGCGAAGATGATCGACCTCCTGGCGGTCGAGTACCCGAACGTCACCCTGGCTTGGCTGGAGGCGCTGAGCCGGGGCTGGCTGGCCGAGTGCCGAGACGCCCTCGATCCGATCCTGTTCTTCCACGGCATCCAAGGACGCTTCCATCAAGGCATCGAGCTGTTCCAGAAGGGCATCGTGCGACTGGAGCAGTCGGGTCATGCCGACGACGAGGACGTCAGCTTCCTGCGCGCCCGGCTCGTTGCGGACACGGCTTGGTTCCACTCCGGCATGGCGGACTTCGAAGCTGCGCTCGAGCTGGCACGCCAGGCGCTGGTGATCGGCCAGGCTCTGGACTCGCCTGCGATCGTCCTGAGGGCCAGACAGGTGACCGGTTCCGTGGCGGCTCGCAGGGGTCACTACGCCACCGCGCGCACCGAACTGGCGGCCGGTATGGAGCAGGCCGAGCGCGCCGCAGACTCGTGGGCGATAGCGCTCATCGCCGGTCAGCTGGGCTTGTTGGAGCTACGCGTCGGCGACCCGGCTGCGGCTCGCGGCTACTTCGAGCGGGCGCTCGAGGTCAACGAAGCGCTGTCGAACAAAGCCGGGGTCGTCAACGACCTCGACTACCTGGGGCGTCTGGCGCTGGAACAGGGTGACGTACAGACAGCCGCCGAGCGGTTCGAGCGCGCACTGGCGCTGGCCGAGGAGGCACGCTTCCATCTCCGGGTCGCCTACCTCCGGCTGCAGTCGGCCGTCGTCAGCCTCCGACGCGGCGAGACCGATGCCGCCGAGGACCTGGCACGCAGCGCGCTCGCCGCCGCCGACGAACACGGCCAGAGAGCCATCCGGGTCGAGGCTTTGGTGCTGCTCGGCAGGTTGGAGGCCGCTGGCGTAGACACCCGTCGAGCGGCCGCCGAGGGGCTCCTGCTCGACGCGCTGAGGGCTGCGCATGACCTCGGCGAGGTGCCGTTGATGCTGGCCGCGATCCTGGAACTGACACTGCTGAGGGGCGGCCCGGAGGCGCCGACCCGCCTCTCCCTGGTCGCCTGGCATCCGGCTGCCAGCCCGGACGTGAGAGCCAGAGCCCGGAGCGCGCACGGGGAGGTGACGGCCGCCCCATCGGAACTGCAAGAGACCGTCACCTCCCTGCTAGCCCCCCGCTAGCTGAACCACATCCGGCGGTTGTCGGCCGTCCCAAGGTGTAGCCGCACCGGCCGGACGTTGGCTCACTACTTGGATCCGGCGGTGAGCCGCCGCCGGAGTGGACCTAGGGCGACGTACCCGACAGCACGATGGTGCCGGTGAAGTTCGAGGTCTCGGCGTTCTGTAGCTGCCCGGCCTCCTCCACTGTCGCCCCAACGTTGAAGCCTTCGTCAACGGTCCCAGTCATCGCCACCGCACCGGTCTCCGTGTTCAGGGTCCCGGTCAACCGCGCCACGAACGACTGACTGGGGTCGTCGGCAAGGATGATCCAGTAGAGCTCTATGTCCCATATCGGCTTGGATCGGTCGGCCGCTATCATCGTCGTCACCAACGTGCCGGTGATGTCGCCGCTGACGGTGCCTATCCATACGCGGTCCGACACAGCGGTCTTGTCGAACGTCAGGCTCACCTGTGCGGAAGCGACAGTCACTACTGTCAGCAGCGCCGAGACCAGCAGACCTCTGTAGAGCATCCTCATGCCACGTCCTCCCTCTTGGGCCCTGCGTTTTTCAGCGGGAGGCTAGAGATGGGCGCGTGATACGAGCGTGACGCGCCCTGCTGCCGAGGCACTGGGAGTGGTTGGCTGTTCAACCCAGCGGTGCATCGGCCACCCTGAGGCGGCTCCTGGCGGGAGACAGACGATCAGCCGGGCGGTTCCTCGCTCGCCGTCCTGTCCATGATCCTGATGCGGTTGCCGGAGGTATCCTCGAAGGCCGCGAAGCGTCCGGGCGAGATGTCGCGCGGCTCCTCGACGAACCGCAGCAGGTCCTTGTTGGCCGCGTAGAAAGCGTCCACGCTCTCCACCAGGAAGAACGGTCCCGCCGTGAGGGAGCGGTCCCCGGCCACGAGGTCGAGGAGCAGGCGTACGTTCGTATCCGGCAGGACCAGGCCCACCGTCTCCCCCGCTCGCCACGCTTCCTCGAACCCTAGTCGATCGTGGTACAGCGCCAGGGCCGCTTCCAGGTCGTTCACAGGCAGGTACACGAACTCGAGCCTCATGGCCTCGCTTCCCTTCGTCTGCCCGTCCGGGGTTGCGCCGGCGGGCGTTCGCGTCTAGAGTCGAACCACACTATCTACCGGGGGGAACAGCTAACCAGTGCTCGCGATCATCAACGTCGCCGTGACCGTCGTTTTCATGGGGTTGTTCGTCCTGCTCTCGTTGTGGCGCGGCCATGGCGCCTCGTTCATCGAACATGTCTGCGCGTACGTCTTACTCGCGGCGGTGACCTACCTGATCGACCGGTGGTGGGTAGGGCGCCGACGTGAGGAACGGCGCGTGGAGCCGGGACGAGGGCCGGCACCGTGGAACTACTGGGTCATGACCCTGTTCTATCCCTTCATCTTGCTGTCCTCGGGAACCAGGCTGGCCTCCTTCGCCTTGGGTGCCACGTGGGACGAAGGTCCGGTCTACACGGACGTCATCCTCGTCGTGTGCGCTACCTACTTGATCATCTACAGCGCGCTGACCATCGAGAAGGGTCTGAAGTCGCCGGGCAGGTCCGCCCGGCACACCTAGGGGCGCGCCCTCCCCCGACACATCTGAGCTGGCGTACTCGCCCGGCCGACCGTGTTCTGCCCGGCACCCCTTTAGAATCTGCCGAGTGAAAGCTTTTCCCTCGTTGGTTCCCACCGTCCCGAAACCCACGAGACCATGACGGAACTGACGAGAAGGGAGAAGCTGCTCGCCTTCGGCGGCATCCTCGTCGTCCTCTTCCTCACCTCACTCAACCTGACGGTGGTTGGCACGGCACTGCCCCGCATCATCGCCGAGCTGGAAGGCTTCAAGCTCTACGCCTGGGCGTTCACCGCCTACTCGCTGTCCTCGACGGTGACGCTGCCCATCTACGGCAAGCTCTCTGACATATACGGCCGCAAGCGGATCCTCATGTTCGGCATCCTTCTCTTCAGCGCGGCGTCGGCACTGGGCGGCCTGGCTCAGACGATGCCCCAGCTCATCGTCATCCGCGGCCTGCAGGGCCTGGGCGGCGGCGCGCTGATCTCGATGGCCTTCTCGGCCATCGGCGACATCTTCACCCCCCGGGAGCGGGGCGCCTACCAGGGCTTCACTGGCGCCGTGTTCGGCTTCTCGAGTGTCGTGGGTCCGCTAGCGGGCGGGCTGATCACCGACACGTTGGGCTGGCGCTGGGTCTTCTTCGTGAACGTGCCCATCGCGCTCATCGCGATGGCCGTGATCATGCGCTACTTCCCGGCGCCCACCCAGCGTGGGTCGGGCAGGATCGATGCCGTCGGCTCCGCGCTGCTCATGCTCGGCATCGTCCCGCTGCTGCTGGCGCTCACATGGGGAGGCGTCGACCGTCCCTGGACCTCGGCCCCCATCCTGGCTCTGTTCGCCGTGTCGGCAGCGCTGCTGGGAGCGTTCCTGTGGTGGCAGGGCAAGACGGCCAACCCCGTCCTCGACCCAGAGCTGTTCCGGAGTCGGACCTTCAACGTCGCGAACGTGGGCGGGTTCCTCAGCGGCGTTGGCATGTACGGGGCGGTCATCTACCTGCCCCTCTACATCCAGGGTGTCCAGGGCGGCTCGGCCGCATCGTCCGGGTTCGCGCTCACGCCGCTCATGCTCGGCATGGTGACCAGCAGCACCGTCGCGGGCCTCATGGTCAGCCGCACGGGGCGCTACCGGCCTTTCATCCTCGCCGGCCTGGCGACGATAACCGTAGGCTTCCTGCTCAACGCCACCATGGACACCGCCACGCCGCTCTTGATGACGGTGGCGTTCTCGGTGTTGTTGGGACTGGGCTTCGGGCCCACGAACTCGCTCTTCGTCCTCGCGGTACAGAACGCCCTGCCTCAGAGCAAGTTGGGCACGGCCACCAGCGCGAACATGTTCTTCAGGCAGATAGGCGGCACCTTGGGGGTCGCGGTGTTCGGCGCCGTCGTCGCGGCGACCATCAGCGCTCAGGTGCACGGGTCTCTCGGACCGCAGCTCAGCGACCTGCCTCCGGCCGTGGTGGAGGAGTTCAACTCCCCCAACCTGCTGACCAGCCCGCAGCAGTTGGAACGCGCCCGCGTGGAGGTCGAGGGTCTGGCCGGCGGCGAGGCGTTCGTCCGACTGGTCACCGGGCTGCGTGAGGCCCTGGCGACGGGACTGAGCCGCGTCTTCACCGTTGGCGCGCTGCTCTCGCTCATCGCCTTCGCCGTCGCGTTCTTGCTCCCGGTGCTGGAGCTGAGGACCTCGCATGCGGCCAGCGAGCCGCTGGACGAGGGTCCGGGATCCGGATCGATCCAACGCGATGACCAAGCGCGAACCGGCCCACCGCATCCGCCTGCCGCCAAGCCGGCTGGAGCGCCAGCCGGGTTCCGTGAAGGACGACCGGGGCGCTAGCCTCAGCCGCCTGTGCCGGGAGGCTGCGACGGTTCTCGGGCCGGCTCCGACCGCCATGTCGCGACCAACGCGATCGCCGCCAGCACGAGGACGAAGCAGACGGCGAGGAGTATGCCGGTCTGCTCGCTCCACCCCCGGCGCGCCGCCATGGCCAACAGCGCGCCTCCGATGCCGGTGCTGACGGCGGCCATGAACTGGTCGGCGATCTGAAGGGCGGCCGAGACCATCCCCTCCTGCCCGGTAGGGGCCAGCGCGAAGGCGAGAACGGACGAGGTCGAGTGGGCCATACCGATGCCCAGGCCGGCCGTGACCCAACCGATCAGGACGATCACGAGGGGCGCGGTCGTGACGAACAGCGCCGCCACCTGCGCCACGATCCCGGCGGCGATGAGCCACGTGCCGGTGTACATCCTTCGCGAGCGTCTGGCCGCCGGATTCTCGTCGAGTCGCGACTGCAGCCAGGCGCCCACCGCCCAGCTGATGGAACCGGTCGCGATGACGGCGCCGGTGACCGCGGTCGAGTAACCGTGCACCGACTGCAGCATGAGGGCGAGGAA
>JBDZWC010000005.1:0-50250 GCA_040256005.1 Deinococcaceae bacterium
CGTAGTCCATGTCGGAGCCACCCAGGTGCGTGTCACCCGCGGTGGACCTGACCTCGAACACGCCGTCGCCCACCTCGAGCACCGAGACGTCGAACGTCCCGCCGCCCAGGTCGAAGACCAGCACGGTCTCGTTCCCCTTCTTGTCCAGGCCGTAGGCGAGTGCCGCCGCGGTGGGCTCGTTGACGATGCGCAGCACCTCGAGGCCGGCGACCTTGCCGGCGTTCTGGGTGGCTTCGCGCTGCGAGTTGTTGAAGTACGCGGGCACCGTGATCACGGCCTTCGTGATCTTCTCGCCCAGCTTCTCGCTGGCGTCGTCCACGAGCTTCCTCAGGACCATCGCCGAGACCTCTTCGGGCGTGTACTGCTTGTCGCCCACGACGAACCTCACGCCGCCGTCCGAGCCCTTCACGACCTCGTAGGGGGCGCGCTCGGCCTCCGCCTCGATCTCGTCCCAGGTCCTGCCGATGAAACGCTTGACCTCGAACAACGTGCCTCTGGGGTTGAGTACCGCCTGTCTCTTGGCCACCTGTCCTACCAGGCGCTGGTCGTCCTTGAACGCCACCACGGACGGCGTGGTCCGGTTGCCCTCGGAGTTCACCAGGACGACTGGCTCGCCGCCCTCTATGACGGCGATCACGCTGTTCGTAGTGCCCAAATCGATGCCTACGGCTTTTGCCATGTCTGTCGTCTCCTCTAGAAGGAATCAGCCTCGTGATGCGCCCGTCACGCCGAACGTGCCTGAAGTACACCGCGGCACCAAAACTATGCGGCGCAGGCGCAGCCTCACGTCTGCCTGCTAGTATAGGAGTTTCCGCATTGCGATGTCAACAGATGTGAGTCTGGTTATATCAAGTTTCTTTCGATGTGTGGCAGTTCGGTCCGAACGGCCAGCGAGCGGTCGGCCGGTCCAGGCGTCCCGGTCCCTAGGGCCCTTCCCTGTCGTACCAGCGCTGGCCGTGCTGGACCGCGAACGGCCGGCCCGTCGCGTCGAGGTGGAAGCGCCCGGCGTCCCAGGCGCCCTGATCGCCCACGATGACGAACTCGAGCGTCCCCTCTTCTTCCGCTTCGGGCAGCAGCGCCACGCGTCCGATGCGCTCCCTGTCGTCACCGGAGTACGCCACGAGGTAACTGCCGTCGGCCTCGTCGCCGGGGGTGCCAGCGCCGGCGTCCAGGTACGGCTGCGGCACCAGCTCCAAGCGGCCCCACGGCTCCCCGGAGGAGTAGACGCCTGCGTACGGGCCCAGCTCGGCCTCCACCGCGCTCGGTCCCGCCCACAGTGGCTCATGGCCGGCGCCGTACGGCGGAGCGTCCACGGCCTCTCCCAGGGCGAGGTTCACCGCTCCGTGCCAGGCCCGCAGCGCTGGTGCGCCGTCTAAGTTCATGAGCACGGCCACCCCGAGGCCCAGTTCCGGTACGAAGCCCTGGCAGGTAGCCACGCCCTTGAGCGAGCCGCCGTGGCGCACGATCGTCGCGTCGCCGTGTGACCGCACGGACCAGCCGAGAGCGTAGCCGCCGCCCGGTTGCGACCAGGCTCGCGCCGTGGTGAGCTGCGCCATCCGCTCCGGGGTAAGGCCCAGGGCCGCTCCGTCACCAGCCGCCATGAACGAGAGGTACTTGCCGAGATCCGAGGCGCTCGACTTGAGCATCCCGGTGCCCAGGTACGCCGGTGCTCGGCTCCACGCGGGCGAACGCACCACGCCGTCCGGGGTGCGCGTGTACAGGACCGCGTGGTCTCCGCCGGACCTCGCCTCTGCCACGTCGAAGGTGGTCGACGACATGTCTAGCGGTCCCAGCACCGCGGCCCCGAGTACCTCGGGGAACGGCCTGCCGGTGACGCGCTCGATGGCGGCCCCCACTAGCGCCACGCACTCGTTGGAGTAGCTCACGACCTTGCCTGGACGGTTCAGCGGCTGCCGCTCGCCCGCCCGCATGTACGCCATGAGGGCGTCGTAGGAGCTCACGTCGGGGTCGTCGTCTATGCGCCGCGCGTAGTGGGCGTGGGCCGCATCGCCCACCTGATCCGGTCTCAGCGCGTAGTCGAGGGCACGCAAAGGCGGCACTCCCGTGGTGTGGCTCAGCATGTGCCACAAGCGCACGGGCTCGGCGTCCGAGCCAAGCCCGAGGTACCCGAACTCGGGCAGGTGGACCGACACGGGATCGTCGAGAGACCACAAGCCCTGCGACTCGAGGACCAACGCCGCCAGCGCGGTGAACGACTTGCTGAGCGACGCCAAGCCGAAGACCGTTCCGGGTCCGGCGGGGAGCCGCGCCTCGCGGTCGCGCCAGCCGAGACCACGCTGGTAGACGACCTCGCCGCCCCACGTGACGCAGGCTGCGGCGCCCGGCACCTGGGCCTGAGCGACGACCTGCGTCAGGTGCGCGTCGAAGTCCTTCAACCAGTCCGCCGGCGTGCGCGTCATGGGTCCTCGCTCCTGGCCTCAGCCCGCATGTCCGCGGAGTCTAACGTGTGGCCTGGGCGTATCCTGGCCCCATGACCCGCAGCGACGTGATCGTGGTCGGGGCAGGCATCGTCGGCCTGGCCACGGCTCACGCACTACTGAACAGACGACCCGGCCTCACGGTGACGGTCCTCGACAAGGAGGCGGCGCTCGCCCGCCATCAGACGAGCCACAACTCCGGCGTCGTCCACTCGGGCATCTACTACCGGCCCGGCAGCCTGAGGGCCCGCCTGTGCGTGTCGGGCGTGGCCCGGCTGCGCGAGTTCTGCGCCGCCCACGACCTGCCCTACCAGGAGGTAGGCAAGGTCGTCGTGGCCACCGACGCCAGCGAGCTTCCCCGGCTCGAGACGCTCTTCGACCGCGGCACAGCCAACGGCGTGCCCGACCTCGAGCTGGTCGACCAAGTACGGCTCAAGGAGATCGAGCCGCACGCCGCCGGGCTGCGGGCGATCTACTCGCCGCGCACCGCGATCGCGGACTTCCCGGCCGTGGCCGAGCGCCTGGCCGAGCTGTTCCAGGCGGCTGGCGGCGAGGTGAGGCTCGGGGTACGGGTCGAGGGCATGAAGGCGACCGGCTCCGGCGTGACCGTCTCGACCGATCACGGCCCGCTGGAGACTCGGTACGTGATCACGTGCGCGGGCGTTCAGGCCGACCGCATCGCGAGGCAGGCCGGCGCCGACGTGTCCGACGTCAGGATCGTGCCGTTCCGCGGCGAGTACTACCTGCTGCGCCAGGAGCGCCAGCACCTGGTGAAGGGCCTCATCTACCCGGTGCCGGACCCGGCGCTGCCCTTCCTCGGCGTCCACCTCACGCGGACCGTGCACGGCGAGGTGGAGGCCGGGCCGAACGCCGTCTTCGCCCTCTCGCGCGACGGCTACGGCGCCTTCGACGTGCGTCTGGCCGACGTCGCCGACGCCGTCGCGTTCCCAGGGCTGTGGACGATGGCGACGAAGTTCTGGCGCGTGGGGGCGTACGAGCTGTACCGCTCCTTCTCGAAGACGGCCTTCGTCGAGGCGCTCCAGAGGTTGGTGCCGGAGCTGAACATGGCCGACGTCCACCGCGGCGGCTCGGGCGTGAGAGCGCAGGCTCTCGGCAAGGACGGCAAGCTGCTCGACGACTTCGTGATCCGCGAGAGCGAGAGGGCGCTGCACGTCATCAACGCGCCCTCACCGGCGGCCACGGCCAGCCTGGCGATCGCCGAGCACCTGGTGGACCAGGCTCTGGGCAGCTTCGGGATCTGAAGCTCTGACATCGCTCACGCCATGACGGCGCGTCGCGGCCTCGTCCCGCGGCTGCGCGACGCACAGCCCGGATCTGTGCCGCGAGGCTAGGGGGCCACCGGCTCCCACAGGGGCACGAGGGTCCCGCCGGCGACGTCGACCAGGCCCAGGTCGGTGAGCTTGAGCTCCGGTACCACCGCTAGGCCGAGGAAGCTGAGCGCCATGAACGGCGACGGCAGCGTGACCCCCAGCCTCTCAGCGGCGACGTGCAAAGCGTCGAGGGCGGCCGCCACGTCCGCCAGCGGCGCATCCGTCACGAGGCCCGCCAGCGGCAGGGCGAGCTCGGCGAGGACCTGGCCGCCGGCCACGGCGATCAACCCTCCACCCAGCTCCCCCAGCCTGTTGCAGGCGAGGGCCATGTCCCCATCGTCGACGCCTACCGTCAGCAGGTTGTGATGGTCGTGCCCAACGCTCGAGGCGAGCGCCCCCCGCTGCAGACCGAACCCCTTCGCGAAGCCGACCGCCACGCCGCCGTTCCTGCCGTGCCGCTCCGCGCAGGCAAGCTTGGCCAGGTCCCTGTCCGGGTCGGCCGTCGCCTGGCCGTCCCTGACGGTGGGGGCCATCAGCTCCGAGCGCGTGACGATCTGGTTCGGTAGCGCCACCACGCACCGGGCCACGTCGCCGTGGCCGGGAGCCTCGACCACGAGGTCCCGCGCCGAGAGCCGGCGCGCCTTGACCGAGTTCCGCAGCCTCGTGTCGTCGACGAGGCCCATCCTCTGCGGGTGCGCGGTGAGGCTCCCGCCTGCGGCGACGAGCGAACCGTCCTTGTAGACCCGCTGCGCCTTCAGGTCGCTCAGCGAGTCGGTGACGACCAGATCGGCGAAGTAGCCGGCCGCGACGGCGCCGCGCCTGTCCAGACGGAAGTGCAGGGCGTGGTTGTAGCTGGCGCACCTGAGCGCGTAGGCGGGGTCCGCCCCGCCCGCGATGGCGCCCCTGACGACGTGATCCACGCCACCCTCGGCGAGCAGGTCGTGGGGGAGCCGGTCGTCGGTGACGAGGCCGACCCGGTCGGCGTGCCGCTGGTCGATGAGCGGCAGCAAGGCAGCGAGGTCGCGCGTGACCGATCCCTCACGCACCATGAGGTACATGCCGGCGCGGAGCTTCTCCAGGCCCTCCTCGAGCGTGGTGGCCTCGTGGTCCGAGGACACCCCTGCGGCCAGGTAGGCCTGCAGCCCACGGCCCGAGAGCCCAGGCGAATGACCCTCGGCGGGCATGCCGGCGCCCTCGGCGAGTCCCACCTTCGCGAGCGTAGCGGCGTCGCCCGCCACGACGTCTGGGAAGCTCATGACCTCCGCGACACCGACGACCCGAGGATGGGACAGCAGCCGCGCCATCTCGGGCAGCCCGAACTCGGCCCCGACGGTCTCGAGGGCGGTGCTGGGCACGCACGACGGAACCGTGACCCACACGTCGAGGGGCAGGCCGTCGGCAGCGGCGAGCAGCCAAGCGACGCCCTCCTCGCCGGCCACGTTGGCCAACTCGTGTGGGTCGCAGACGACCCCGGTGACGCCCCGAGGGACCACGACCTCCGCGAAGGAGGCTGGTGTGACCAGGGCGGACTCGATGTGGACGTGGCCGTCTATGAGGCCCGGCAGAACGTACGAGCCGGAGACGTCCACCACCTGCCTGGCGCCCGACAGACCCTCGCCCACCGCCGCGATCAGCCGACCGGCGACCAGGACGTCGGCGCGCCTCACCTCGCACGTCAACACGTCGACGACCTGCCCCCCTGTGAGGAGCAGGTCGCCCGCCTCTCTACCGGCCGCCACCGCCACCGCGGTCGCGACCTCTTCTGCTGTGGGTAGGGTCGGAGCCCGGCCGGCCCTGGGCACCGCTCTAGCTCACTGACCTGCCAGCGGCGAGGTGCTCTTGGCGTCCTTGCGAGCGTAGTAGGGGTTCTCGCCGGCGTCGTGGTCGGTGGCGTCGGCCACACGGGTTATCTCGGTCACCTGCTCGCGGATGATGCGGTCAACGCCCTGTTTGAGCGTGACGTCGGCCGCGCCGCAGCCCTGGCAACCACCGCCGAAGCGGATGTAGGCGACGCCGTCCTGGACGCCCTCCAGCGCGACGTTGCCGCCGTGGCTGGCCACGCCCGGGTTGATGAACTGGTCGAGGACGTCCTGCACCTTCTGGGCCACGGGGTCGTCCCACTTGGGGCTGGGGAAGAACACCTTGAAGCCCGACTGCATGACGCCTTCTACGAAGTCGACGGTGGCGCCATCGAGCGCCTTGGCGCTGAGCGGGTCCAGGTACACCTCGAAAGAGCCCTCGTCCTGGACGCGGTCGTTCTTCTGCCTGTCGGAGGACTTGACGAGCCAGAGCCGCTGCTCGGCCCGGGTGCCGGCGATCCTGAGCGCCCCCACGTCCTGCGCGGCTTGCGCCTGCATGAACTTGAGGACGCGCTGCTTCGCGAGGTCTGTGAAGGTCAGCATGACGCCATCACGTTATCAGTAAAGGAAAGCCCCCCGAGGTGTCGCATGTTCCTCAGGGGGCCCCGTTCGCGTCTGGCCTGGAGCGCTCTACAGCACCTGCATGACGTACTGGTCCGTGGCGCGTTCCAGGCCGTCCATGTCCGCGACGTACACGCCGCGGGTGCCCGAGAGGGCGCCGTCGTTGCGCAGCTCGCCGAGGATGCGCGTGATGGTCACGCGGCTGGAGCCCGTGAGGTCAGCCAGGTCCTCGTGCGTGAGCGCCAGCGGCAGCTTGACCGCGCCGCTCTGGTCGTCAGACGGCAGGCCGAACTGCTTGGCGAGCCGCAGGAAGGCGCGGGTCACGCGAGCGCCGACGGGCATCTCGGCCTCGTCCAGCATCTCGCGGGAGCGCCTCAGCTGACGGGCGAGGCTGCGGAGCACGTAGTCGCGCAAGCCGCGGTCGTTCATGGCCTGTTGCGGGTCGATGGGTGTGAGGCAGGCGTCGTGGACGGCAACGACCGTCTCGGCATGCTTGCCGCCGTCCAGGGCGCTGAGGCCTAGCACGTCTCCGGGGCCGTACAGGTCCGCGATGCGATCGCGGCCGAGGCTGGTGGGAACGACGGCCTTGAGCACGCCGTGGTTCACGACGTAGAGGCTGGCGGCTTCACGGTCTGCCTCGTAGAGGACCTGACCTGGTTCGAGCGTGCGGGTAGGCAGGGCCAGTCCGGTTGGGACGATGCCTGGTGCTTCGCAACCGCTCGGCGTCTCGAGTGCTTCGAACGTGTCGAGCATGGTTGACTTCCTTTCTCGTCACACGGGCGCGGCACTTGCGGCCGGCCGACGATGTCTGGGTGGCTGCTACCCGCAGAGCCGCGCGGGGCAACTACAAAAACTATAGCACCCAGACCCACATATGTCCATACTCGTAAGGGGCCGTGATAGCGCGATGAGGAGCGTTCTGGACGGGCTTCCTCGCATCGGGCCGGTGGCTCGGCCCCAGTGCGCCGCATGAGCCAAAGTTAACTCTCTTCACATTTGACACATCTATGGCGTACACCTTACCATTTTAGGCATGAGCGCAGGCAGCGGCGGCGGGTCCTTGACCCCCACACAGGAGCGGGTCTACACCCGCCTGATCGAGCATCAGAGGCGCACGGGCCGCCTGCCGGACCTCTCGGACATGGCCCGGTCGCTCGGCATCCACTACGTGTCGCTGCGGCAGCACCTCGAGGCGTTGCGCAAGAAGGGTTACCTGGAGTTCGAGAGCCGCGGCCGCGGCCGGTCCCCGCATCTCTCCCTCCCGGCTCAGGCCACGGGCGTGCCGGTGCTGGGCGACATCCCGGCCGGCCCTTTCGACGCCGCGATCGCCCATCCCGAGGCCTACCTGCCGCTGCCGGGCCTCACGCAGGCCAGCTTCGCCCTACGCGTGCGCGGCGACTCCATGGCGGATCTCATCCAACCGGGTGACGTCGTGCTCCTCGCACGGCGCCAGCCGACCCGTGACAACGAGATCTGCGCCGTCAGGGTCGAGGAGGAGGACGCCACGCTCAAGTACGTCAGGCGCCTCCCCGGCGGCCAGATGCAACTGGTCCCCCACAACGACTCGTATCCCACCATGACGGTGCCGGCGGCAGAGGTCAGCCTCGACGGCGTGTACCTGGGCTTGCTGAGGGGCAGCGCGGCGGACTCCTTGCTGGAGCCCGCGTAGACGTCGCTACCTGACCCCTCGAGGGCCTCCGCCCGTCAGCGGACCGTGGCCGGGCGCACCGCCGCACCTCTGGCCAGCAGCGCCTCCACCTGTCCAGCATCCATGCCGGCCTCTGAGGTCAGCACCTCGAACGTGTGCTCTCCCAGCAGTGGGGGCACCGGAGCGCCACCGTCCGGGGGCCTGAGACCCAGGTCTTCTCCGCCCGGTCCGGCAGCGAACCACAGCGGGCTCGCCACCATGGGCACCGCGCCTGCGGTGGGGTGCTCACCGCGGATCACGGCGCCGCGGGTCCGCGCCTGAGCGTCGTGGAAGGTCTCGGGCAGCGTCAGCACCGGCGTGGCCGGCACACCGACGCGTGAGCAGGCCTGGATGAGGTCGTCCCGCGCCCACTGCGCCACGCGGCCGGCCAGCAGCGGCACCAGTACCTCCCTGTTCGCCACCCTGCCGTCGTTGGTGGCGTAGCGCTCGTCGGTGGCCAGTTCGGGCAGCCCCAGCACCTCGCACAGCTTCGCGAACTGCCTGTCGTTACCGACCGCCAGGGCCAGGCCACCGTCGGCCGCCTCGAACGCTTGGTAGGGCACGATCGTCGGGTGCCCGCTGCCGTGGCGCTCGGGCGCGTCGCCGGTGAGCAGCACGGACTGAGCCTGGTTCACCAGGCTGGCCAGGGCGACGTCGAGCAGGGAGACGTCGAGATGCGCACCTTGACCCGTCGCCTCGGCGCGGCGCAGCGCCGCCAGAACCCCGAACGCGGCGTGTACGCCCGTGAGCACGTCTATGAACGCCACGGGCAGCTTCACCGGGCCCCTGCCCGCCTCGCCCGTCATCGCCATGACGCCGGACAGCGCCTGCAGCGCCCCGTCGTAGCCGGGCTCCTTGGCCCTGGGCCCGGTCTGTCCGAAGCCGGTGATCGAGACGTAGACGACCTTGGGGTTGCGGGCAGCGACGCTCTCGTAGTCCAAGCCGTACCTGGCCAGGTCGCCGACCTTGAAGTTCTCGACGATCACGTCCGCCTTCTCGGCGAGGCGGCCGATGGCCCTGGCAGCCTCCTCGTCCTTGAGGTCGACGGCCAGGCTCCGCTTGCCGCGGTTGACGGAGAGGTAGTAACCCGACTCTCCGCCCACGTACGGCGGGCCCCAGCGCCGGGTGTCGTCACCCGCTGGGGACTCCACCTTGATCACGTCGGCTCCCATGTCGGCCAGCAGCTGTGTGCAGTAGGGGCCGGCGAGAACCCGGCTCAGGTCCAGGACCCTCACGTTCTCGAGCATCCGGTGAGTCTAGCCCCGTGGCCATGTGCTACCTTCGCTCCAGACCAACCAAGGGAGGAAACGCATGCGTACCGTACTTCGGTCGTTCGGCGCAGTCGCCGCAATCGCTCTCGGCACCGCATTCGCTCAGGTCCCGCTCTCGATCGCCACCGGTGGGACCGGCGGCGTGTACTACCCGACCGGGGGCGGCTACGCCCAGGTGATCGATCAGTTCGTCGACGGCTACACCGCCACAGTGGAAGCGACGAACGCCTCCGTCGACAACGTGGCGTTCATCTCCCGCGGCGACGCCGACCTGGCGCTGGCGCTGGCCGACACCGTGCTGGCCGCGTACCAGGGCACCGGGGACTTCGGTGAAGGCGGCACGCTGCCGCAGCTTCCGAACCTGCGGGCCATCACGGTCGCCTACACCAACGCCGTTCATGTGATCACGCGCGCTGATTCCGGGATCGACAGCCTCCAGGACCTGGTCGGCAAGCGGGTCTCGGTCGGGGCGCCCGGCTCCGGCACCGAGGTCTCCGCTCAGACGATCCTGGAGGCCGTGGGGATCTCCTACGACGACTTCACGGTCCAGCGACTGGGCGCCAACGAGACCGCCGACGCGCTGAGGGACGGCGCCATCGACGCGGGCTTCTGGTCCGGCGGCTTGCCCACCGGCGCGGTCATGAGCCTGGCCGAGACCCACGACATCAAGCTCGTGGCGATCAGCGACGACGAGTACGAGCTGATCCATGCGGCCGACCCGACCCTGATCCGCTACACCTTCCCGGCCGACAGCTACAGAGGGATCGAAGAGACCCCGTCGATCGGCACGCCGAACCTCTTGATCGTGGCGGCAGAGATGGACGAGGAGCTGGCGTACCAGTTCACCAAAGCGCTCTTCGAGCACATCGATGTCGTGCGCGCCATCCACCCGTCTGCGAACGAGACGGTTCCCGAGACCGCGCTGGACTCCCCCATCCCGTTGCACCCCGGCGCCATCCGCTACTACGAGGAGATCGGGCTCGAGGTGCCCGACCGACTCCGCGCCGACTAGCCTCGGGCAGTAAACAGGTACCTCGAGATGCCGCCGCGCGCGCCTGGCAGGACGTCAACCGGGCGCGCGCGGCTCTGCGCGCTACTCGCCGCGGCGTGCCTGAGCCTGGGCACCTCCGCCTGGGCCCTCGCGGCAGGAGGAACTGAGCCGTACCTGCAGGTGACGACGCGCGCCGGCGAGGTGCTGGTAGACGTCCCTCTGCCTGACTCCCTGACCTGGACCATCGAGTGGCGCCACTCGGTCGCGCAAGTGACCGTCCTCGACCGGTTCGCTTACAGGGACGGCGTCATGTACGTGACAGGGCAGGTGTCGCCGTACCTGGACATCGCCGGCTTGGGGGGCTACGCCGGGCGGGGCGAGATGACTCAGCTGCCCGACGGCAGGTACCAGCTCTCGGACCTGGACCTTCCGCTCTACGGGAACGTCCACAACTTCATCATCGGCACGGAGCGCGCTCCCACCGTCCTCGTCGTCGGGGACCAGCGCTTCGCGCTCACCCCAAACCATGCGGGTGAGCACGCCCGCATCGAGGTGATCTTCAGGTGACCGACGGAAGCCCGATCCCAGCGAACCCCGACGCTGTGGAACACCGCGGCGTGCCCATGCTGGCCTGGGTGGCGGTAGTGGTCACGGTCCTGGCCGTGGCGCTGGGAGCGTTCCAGCTGTACACGGCCGGTTTCCGCCCGTTCAACCTGTTCGTACAGCGCGGCTTCCACCTCATGGTCGTGCTGGTCATCACCTTCCTGGCGTTCCCGTTCAGGAAGCGCGAGCGACAGGCGCTCGACTGGGCGGTTGACGGGCTCTTCATCGCCGCGTCCGCCTACATCGGGTTGTACCTACTCATCGACCTCAACGGCATCATCGGCCGGTCCGGCTTCTTCATCCAGCGCGACATCGTGGCCGGCGTCATCGCGGTTCTGGTCGTGCTGGAGGCGGCCCGGCGCACGATCGGCTGGTCGATAACGCTCGTCGCCATCGTGGCGCTCCTCTACGCCATGGCCGGCCCGCGGGGCGCTCTGCCCTGGTTGGGCGAGCTGCTGCCCGGCATCCTGGCTCACCGCGGCTACTCTTTCGACCGCATCATCGGGCACCTCTACCTGGGCCAGGAGGGGATCCTCGGCCTGCCTCTCGGCGTGGCGGCCACGGTGGTGTTCACGTTCATCCTCTTCGGCGCCTTCCTCGAGTCGACCGGCGCCGGCAAGACGTTCATGGACATGGCCTACGCGGTGGCCGGCAGGCAGCGCGGCGGGCCGGCTAAGGCGGCGGTAGTCGCCTCCGGCTTCATGGGCTCGGTGTCAGGCAGCGCCATCGCGAACGTCGTGACGACCGGCGCGTTCTCGATCCCGCTCATGAAGCGTCTCGGCTATCGCCCCGAAGAGGCGGGCGGCGTGGAGGCAGCGGCGTCCACGGGAGGACAGATCCTGCCGCCCGTGATGGGAGCGGGCGCCTTCCTGATGGCCGAGTACACCGGCGTGCCGTACGCGGAGATCGTGCGCATCTCGGTCCTGCCCGCGATCATGTACTTCGCCACGGTCTACCTCTTCGTGGACCTGATCGCCCTCAAGCGGGGCATGCGCGGCATCCCGCGGTCCGAGCTGCCGCGGGTGCGTGACGTGCTGCGGGAGGGCTGGTACTACCTGGTGCCGCTGGCGGTGCTCATCTACTTCCTGATGATCAACGTCTCGCCCAACCGTGTGGGCTTCATCGCGATCGTCACGATCCTGGGGGTCGCGGCGCTGCGCTGGGCGGTGCGGCGCTTCTGGCTCAGACCGGCACCCGCGCGCAGCCAAGGCGGTGCTGTGCTCGCGCCCGCTATGCAAGAGCAGACGGCTTCGCGGGACGCGATCCTGGGCTTCCGCGGCTTCATCGACGCCTTCCGGGTCGGTGCCTTGAACGCCGTGCCGGTGAGCGTCGCCTGCGCGGTGGCGGGCATCGTGGTGGGCATCATCACGCTGACGGGCCTGGGCCTGAAGTTCTCCGCGCTCATGCTCGCCTTCTCCGGCGGGAACCTGCTCATCGCCATCGTGCTGATCATCCTCGCCAGCCTCGTGCTCGGCATGGGTCTGCCGGTGACGGCGAGCTACATCGTCCTGGCGGTGCTCGCCGCCCCATTGCTGCAGAACGAGTTCGGCATACCGCTTCTGATCGCCCACCTACTGATCTTCTGGTACTCGCAGGACTCCAACGTCACACCGCCAGTTGCCCTGGCGGCGTTCGCGGGCGCCGGCATCGCGAGGGCCGATCCCATGCGGACGGCGTTCCAAGCTTGGAAGATGGCCAAGGGACTGTACTTGATCCCGCTGTTCATGGTGTACAACCCCGAGCTGATCTACGGCGGCGAGACCTGGTACTACCTCTGGACCATCCTCGTCGGGTTCGTCTCACTGGCCGCGTTCGCGGCGGCCTTGGAAGGCTACATGTTCACGCGCATGGCCTGGTACTCGCGCGTTCTCGCGGGGGCAGGCCTGGTCCTGATCTTCTATCCGTCTTTCACCTACGAGGTGATCGGCATGGCCCTGATGCTCGTCGTTCTGGGGATCAACCTGGTGCGGCGGCGCGCGCAGGTCAGGGCCGAGACGGTCGAAAGGGCCGAGACGGTCGAAAGGGCCGAACCTCCCGAGCCGGCCGCGACCTAGACCCTCACGAACGGCAGCGCCCGGCGGTCGAGCGGGTCAACGGTCAGACGTACACGTCAGGGCGAAACGAACTCAGGCACCAGCGACGCGTCGAACTCGCGCCCCAGCACCGCGAGGGCACGGTCCGGCCGGTCCGTGATGATGCCGTCCACACCCATGTCGACGAGGTCACGCATCGTCCCCTCGTCGTTGATCGTCCACACGTGAACGTCCACGCCACGCGCGTGAGCCGCCTCCACGAAGTGAGGCGTGACGACGGTGATACCGGAGAACGTCATGGGAACCTGCATGGCGTCGTACGGCGGCGTGAGCACGGCCGCCAGGCGCAGCTTCTCGAGGGCCACGAAGAACGCGACCTCGTTCTGGGACGCCGATGTCGCCACGGCCGGACACGCCTTCCTGAACGCGCCCAGCGGCCGCCCGTGGAAGGAGCCCACCATGACGCGCTCGGTGGTCCCGGCCTGGACGAGGTAGTCGCACAGGCGCTCGGCCACGCCCACGTCGTCCTGCTTGATCTCGACGTTCACCGCCGTGTCGGGGAACGCGCTGAGGACCTCGCCCAGCGTCGGCAGCGTGGCCCCCGCGCCCCGGTAGGGGTACGCGTCGTCGCCTTGACCTCCGCGCGGCCCCTCGGCGGTCCAGTAGTGGCCGGCGTCCAGCCTGCGCAGCTCGGGCATCGTCATCTCGGAGACGGCGCCGCTGCCGTCCGTAGTGCGGTCGACGGTGTCGTCATGGATCACCACGAACTCGCCGTCGAGCGTCTCGTGGACGTCGAGCTCCAGCACGTCGACACCCAGCCGGGCGGCCCCATCGAACGCCATCATCGTGTTGTCCGGCCACAACAGGCTGCCTCCTGCGTGCGCCAGGACACCGACCTGACCTGGGTCGGGCAGCAGCGTGTCGTAAGCGTGGACCGGGCGTGGGCTGGCCAGGGCTGCCAACAGCAGGTAGAGGCCCACCAGCACGACGGCCACGATGGCGAGTCCGCGTAGGAAGCGCATGGACGTAAGGTACCGCAAGGACCGTATATCATCGCCAGCGAAACCCTTGGTGCAGCCGCGTTCGCGGGCACGGGTGGCGGGCAGGGAACCAGGGCTCGCCTCGATGGGAGGATCACGGGGATGTCGAAAGTACGTCGTCTCTTCTTCGCTGCCCTGATAGGTGTAGCGCTGACACCTCAGGCGTTCGCCCAGTCGGACGAGCTGCCCGTCGTCAACGCCGCCATGGAGGCAGTGGGCACCTTCTCCTGGATCGTCCACGCCATGGACTACTTCGGCACGGACACCGCGAACGGCATCGATGTCGTCGGCACCTCTTACGCCAGCAAACAAGCCACCGAGATCGCGCTGCGCAGCGGCGAAGCGGACGTCAAGGTGGACGACTTCCTGGCTCCGGTGCTGTTGCGCCAGGCCGGGATACAGGCGAGCGGCATCTACCCGTACGCCACGGCGGTGGGTGGCCTGATGGTCCCGGCGGACTCCGAGATCCAGGGGATACAGGACCTCGACGGCAAGACCATCGCCGCCGGGGCCCTGCGCGACAAGAGCATCCTGATCCTGCGCACGCTGACGATCTCCGAGTACGGGTTCGACGTGGGCGACAGCCAGGTGGTGCAAGCCGCCCCGCCGCTGATGATGGAGCTGACCGCCTCCGGCGAGGTGGACGCCTCACTGCCGTTGTGGCACTGGGTCGCCCGCATGGAGGCCGCCGGGGTGGCGCGCGAGATCATGAGCGTCGCGGACATGCTGGAGCAGCTCGGCCTGCCTCGCAACCTGCCGAACCTGGTGATCGTGGCGCGCGACGACATGCCAGACGAGCTCAAGACCGCGTTCATCGCCACGTTGCAGGACACGTTCGAGACCATGCTCGCCACACCGACTGACGACCCGTTCTGGCAGACGATCCTCGACGAGGAGCTCTACTCGCTGCCCGACCCCAGCCAGTTCCCCCAGGTCGTGGAGCGCTGGAAGGCCGGCACGACCGACGAGTGGAACCAGGAGACGATAGACGGCCTCGTCGACATGGTCGAACGTCTGGTGGAGCTCGCTGGTCCCGAGGCGGTGGGCGTGGAGAGCATCGACCCGGCCGCATACACCACAGAGTTCCTGCCTCGCTGAGGTAGCTTCAGCGCATGGCGGTAGAGGCCCACGACACGTCTCGGTCCGCCATGCGCTCCGGTGCGAAGGTGCGGCGAGAGGGAGGCGTCGGCGTCGCCCTGACGTTCGTCTCCTACCTCTCGCTGCTCGTCCTGTGGATCGTCGCGGCGCGACTACTCCCCAACCTCATCCCCGGCCCCGTCGAGACCCTCGAGTTCGTCGCGCGCGAGTACCGGCGCGGGGTGCTGCTGGGCCATCTGTGGATCACCACGCAGAGGGTCATCGTCGCGTTCGTCGTCGCCATGGTGGCAGGGGTAGCGATCGGGGCGGCCATGGGCGCCTCGAAACGGGTCGACGACCTGCTGCAGGGCTGGCTCGTCGTGCTACTCACGATCCCCCGCATCCTGCTCTTCGTCGTGGCCTACCTGACGCTCGGGCTCTCGGACACGGCGCTCGTGGTGGCACTCATCGTCACGATCATCCCCACCATCGTCGTCGCGATCCGCGAGGGCGCGAAGGCGATCGATCTTGCCCTGGTGGACATGGCGCGCGCCTTCCGCCGCTCCCGCACGGCCATCTGGCGGCACGTGGTGTTCCCGCAACTGCTCCCCTACGTCCTCGGCACCGCGCGCGGAGCGTTGGCGCTCTCGTGGAAGATGGTCGTGCTGGGTGAGCTTCTCGGCCGCACGTCCGGCGTGGGCTACCAGATCTCCTTCTACTTCCAGTTCTTCAACATGACAGGCATCCTGGCCTACGGCGTGACGATGATGGTCCTCCTGGCCGTGGTCGACCTCGGTCTCATGGGCTGGCTCCAGCGCGCGGCGTTCAGATGGCGGGCCCCCGCCAGAACCAACGCGCTCGGATGATGGCCGAGATCCTGGTCGAGGGGGTGAGCAAGGCCTACCCGCTACCGGGGGGCGGCGAGCGCCAGGCGCTGAGCGGCATCGACCTCAGGGTCGCCTCGGGCGAGTTCGTCGCGCTGCTGGGCCCATCCGGCTGCGGCAAGACCACCCTGCTCAACATCCTGGCAGGCCTCGACTTTCCCGACGCCGGCAGGGTCGAGGTGGGCGATCGCGCGCGTCCACCGGTGACCAGCTACATGTTCCAGGAGCCACGTCTGCTGCCGTGGGACAGCGTGCGAGCCAACCTCAGCTTCGTGCTGGACCGTTCGGGGTCCGAGGTCCACGAGCGGATCGAGTACTGGCTCGAGAAGGTGGGTCTGAGCGGCAGGGGCGGCGACTACCCGCGCCAGTTGTCGATAGGCCAACGCCAGCGCGTGGCCGTGGCTCGGGCGCTGATCATCGAGCCTGACGTGCTCTTCATGGACGAACCGTTCTCTTCCCTGGACGAGCTAACCGCGTCGAAGATGCGCGAGGAGCTGCTGGGCCTCTGGGCAGAGCTCGGCTGTACCGTCGTCTTCGTCACGCACAACCCGCTGGAGGCGGCGTTCCTCGCGGACAGGATCGTCGTCATGAGCCCGCGCCCTGGGCGGATCGTAGAGCAGCTCGACGTCTCGGAGCTGCTGCCGAGGCCACGTGACGGCGACGACCCCAGGCTGTGGGAGGTGTCACGGGTGGCTGTTAGAGCTTTGCGGGGCGAGGGTGCTGGCGAGCGCGAGGTCGGCGAGCTGCCGGGAAGCCGGGCATAGAGGTTCACCCGAATATCACCGATATATAATCTGCGCTAGACTCGATCCTGCCAACCCGGTCGCCCGGTCCTGTCAAGGGGCATACGTCCCTGGGACGCGGCGAAGGGTGGACGACAACGAACTCGTCGGCCAGCACGCCGACCTAGGAGGTAGGCCACTCGTGTCACCACGTACCAAGTCGCTGCGAAGGTTCGCTCAACTAGCCCTGGTAGTGACGATGGCGGTGTTCGCCTTCGCGAGCAGCAGTAGCTCGGACCTTTCGCTCCGCGAAGATGCCGATCTGGGCCAGATACTCGTCGATGGAGAAGGCAACACCGTGTACATCTTCCTGCCCGACGCTCAGGGGGACAGTACTTGCTACGACGCCTGCGCACTGAACTGGCCGCCGGTGGCGGCCTCTGCCGAGCCGAGCGTCGGCGAGGGCCTCGACGCTGAACTGGTTGGCGCCGTCACGCGCACCGACGGCATCGAGCAGCTCACCTACGGCGGTTGGCCCCTCTACACGTTCGTCCGCGACACCGAGCCCGGCCAAGCCAACGGTCAGGGCGCCAACGACGTCTGGTTCGTGCTCGACGTCCAGGGGATGGGCGTAGGGGTGCCGGAGACCGAGGAGGGTAGCGAGGAAGCCGAGGCTGACGACGCTGCCGACGGCGCCGAAGAGCCGGCCGGCGACCTCATGGCCGCCTACATGAAGGAAGGCGCTGCCGTCTTCGCGCGCATCTGCGCGGCCTGCCACGGCGCCAACGGCGACGAGTCCTTGGCCTCGCACGTAGCGATCCTCGCGAACAACTCTCGTCTACAGAACGGGCGCATGGTGGCGCACCGCGTCATCAACGGCGGCACCTACATGCCCTCTTTCGGCGACGTGCTCAGCGACCGCGAGGTCGCGGCGGTCGCCACGTTCGTGCGTAACTCGTTCGGCAACGAGTACGGGCTCGTTGGGGAGGAGGAGGCTGCGGCATTGCGTTAGGACGAGGTCAGTTCACTTGGTACCGACGGCTACGAACACTGATACGGGAGAGATAGGCTTCGAGCCTCACTACTTAGGAGAACGATTGATGAAGTCCAACAGGCACTTCCGCGGCATGATCCTCGCTCTGGTGGCAGCGCTGGCCGGGATGGCCTTCGCCCAGACCGACGAGGACATGATCAACCCGCCGGCCGGCGAGTGGCCACAGTTCGGCCGCGACGCGACAGCCCACAGGTTCAGCCCCCTCGACCAGATCAACACCGAGAACGTGGCAGACCTGCAGCTGGCATGGGTCCGTGACCTCGGGTTCCGCCAGACGGTCCAGGGCACGCCTACGTTCTGGAACGGTCTCATGTACGTCTCCACGCAGACCGGCGTCATGGCGCTCGATGGCACGAACGGCACCACCGTGTGGGAGTACAGCTCTCCCAACGAGGGTGAGGTCATCAGCGACTCGGCGCCTCGCGGCGGGCCGCTCGTCTACGACGGCAAGGTCTTCGCGAACCTGCGCTACGGCGCCACGGTGGCTCTCGACGCCGCCACGGGTGAGGAGATCTGGAAGGTCCAGGTCACCAACGAAGCGCTCAACGAGGGCTTCTCCACCAACCCCATCTGGGCCGACGGCAAGATCGTCACGGCTCCTACAGGCGCGGACTTCGGTGGCGCACCGGGCACCGTCCACGCTCTCAGCGCAGAGGACGGCGAGATCCTCTGGACGTTCAACATCGTCCCCACAGGGCCAGAAGACCCGGCGTGGGAGACCTGGAACAACCCACCCTCCTGGGAAGCGGGCATCGGTGGCGCCTCGGCATGGAACGCCGGCGCCTACGACCCAGAGTCCGGCATCATCGTGTGGGGCACCGGCCAGCCCACCCCGTGGGACCGCGTCGACCCGCGCCGCGCCGACCCCGAGGGTGAGATCACCGACGACCTCTATACGGCGTCGTGGATCGCGCTCGACGCGGACACCGGCGAGCTCCAGTGGTACCGCCAGGCCGTGCCGGCCGACGAATGGGATTACGACCAGCACCAGGTGCCCACGTTCGCGACCGTCGATTGGAACGGCGAAGAACGGCGTGTGGCTATCATGGGCTCCTCGACCGGCTACATCTTCGTGGTCGACGCGAACACCGGCGAGTACCTGGCGAACCACCCGGCCTTCACCACTGTGACGGAGGGCGCCGAGTACACGATCGTCCTGGGGTACGACGAGAACGGCCGCGGCATCATCAGCGATGAGGCGCGCCAGGCGAACCAGGACTTCGAAGAGACCTTCGAGTTCTACCCGATGTGCCCCGGCCTGCGCTGGGCCCACATCGCGCCGCCCGCTTACAGCCCGGAGACCGGCCTCTACTACCGTCCCAACAACACCGAGTGCCTCGACACCGGCGCCGCCACGCTCCCGGACGACTGGGAGCCTGGCCAGCGCGCTTGGTACAGCGAGAACGGCCCCGAGCGCCCCGAGCTGTGGTTCGACCGCGTCGGCGGACTGTCGGCGTTCGACCCGGTCACAGGTGAAGCCGTCTGGGAGTTCACCTACGACTACGGCTACGACGCAGGACCCGTGGCTACCGGCGGCGGACTGGTGTTCTCCGCCTTCACCGACCGCATGATCCGTGCCTTCGACGCTGCCACTGGTGAGGTGCTGTGGAGCCACATCCTCTCCACCGGCTCCAACGCCGGCACGATCACGTACGAGGTAGACGGCGAGCAGTACGTCGCTGCGATGGTCGGCAAGACGTTCTACAGCTCGAACCCGTCGATCCCCGACTACAACCCCAACGTCGAGGGCCTCGTCGTGCCTCCCGCGGGCGGCGCCGCGATCTTCGTGTTCAAGCTGCCCTGATCGCCGAGCGGGCCGAGCGCCTGCGCTGAAGCGAACAGAAGGGGACCGGGAGTAAAGCCTCCCGGTCCCCTTCCCTTTGGTTGGCTTGCCCGGCTACCCTGCTTCATCGTCCCTGACGGCGGTAGCGTCTCAGCGGTAGAGTCGCGTGCATGCAGCGTAGGCGTAGCGGAACGAAGCTGAAGACCGCATCACTCCTGCTCTTCCTCACCGCCCTTGTCGTCTCGCAACCCGCTCTCGCGCAGGAGCCGTGGGAGTTGGCGGTGTGTGCTCCCGTGGCGGCGTACCCTGCGGCCGATCGCGAACGCGGGGGTTACGACGTCGAGATCGCGCAGCTTCTCGCCGAGGAGCTCGGCGCCAGGACGTCCTTCACCTGGTTCACGTTCGACGACATCGGCATGCGGGACAACCTGCACGCCGGTCTTTGCGACGTAGCGGTGGGCGTGCCGGAGGGCATCGAGAACATGCTCACGACCGTCGCCTACCTCAAGGCGCCGTACGTGTTCGTCACGCGCACAGACAGCGGCATCACCATCGAGTCGTTGGATGATCCGCAACTACGCGAGCTCAGGATCGGGACGTACCCCTTCTCACTGCCGTACATGGCGCTCGACAACCGCGGTATCTCGGACAACGTGACCGAGTACGCCTCCGTCATCAAGCCCACGGGCGCCGACACGCACAGCCCCATCCTCGACGCGGTCCTGGCCGGCGCGGTGGACGTCGGCATCGTCTACGGCCCCGCCGCCGCAGGGCGGGCCCTCGACGAGCCAGGGACGCTCACCCTTGTCCCCGTTACTCCCGAGGTCGACTTCGGTGCCACGCTGATCCAGCTCTCCAGGATCTTGACCCTCGGCGTGAGGGCCCAGGACGAGGCGCTGCGGGACAGCCTGAACCGTGCCTTGGCCCGGCGTTGGGACGACGTCATGGCCATCCTCGACGAGTACGGTGTGCCCAGGGGCGATGTTCCAAGGCCCATCGACTCAGCCGAGCTCGCCGGAGCAACCCAGGTGGGCGTCATCGTGCCCGCCCGCACCCCAGCCTCCCTGCCCAACGCAACCGTGGGCGACGATGCCCTGCGCGGCGCTGCTGTCGCTGAGAACCGTGTGTCCGTCGGCGGCGGCTCCATTCCTTTCCAGGTCCTGATGGCGCACGCCCCTTCCCTCGAGTCTGCGCAGAGGGCCGCCGCTCGGCTCATGCAGGTCAACGGTGTCAAAGCGCTGATCGGAGGCTACGCCCCCGAGTTCGCCCGGGCCATCGCCACCGAGGCCGCGGCGAACGGCGTGCCCTACTTCAACGTGGGCTCCGAAGAGGACGACCTTCGTGACCCCACGTGCTACCCGACGACGTTCCATGTGGCCCCCAGCACGGCGATGCTGGTCTCGGGCATGATCGCCGCGGCCGAGTCAGACGGCGGCGACAGCGTCTACGTCATCGGGGAGGAGGGCGTTCTGACCGACGGGCTGCTTCAGCTCATCACCCAACGTCTAGAGGAAGCAGGCGGTCAGTTGGTCGGCAGCGCTACCGTCAAGGCCGACGAGTTCGTGTACTTCCCAGTTCTCCAGGCGGTCAGGGACTCCGGTGCTGACACCGTGTTGATGCTCATCAGCTCGGAGGGCCAAGAGCTACTGTTGAGCCAGGCGCCGGCCGTCGTGCCCGACGTTCAGCTGCTGGGCATAGCCACCGTCCGAGGGCAGAGCCGCCCATTCCTGCAGCGCTTCGCCCAGGTCAGCCCGGACGGTGTCACCAGTCCTCGCGTCACCGTCTGGGACCCTGCGGCCGATTCGACGGTCAACGACGTCTTCTCGTCGCGTACAGGCGAGCCCATGGAGCCTGCTGCCTGGACCACGTACGCTGCCATCGTCACGGCGTTCCAAGCCGCGCAGGCAGGGGCCCTCGACGATCCGGGAACTCTCAAGTCGTTCCTGAGCGCACCCGATCCGGCGCTCGAGGTGGGCAAATCGGCACCTGTCTCGTTCCGGCCCTCGGACGGTCAGCTCGTGCAGGAGCTGTACGTCGTGCGGTCGGCCCCCGACGCCGCCTGGGGTAGGACCGCCGCGGCACGCACCGCTTTCGGCGAGGTCGTCTCGGTACTCCAGCCGTCCATCACGGCTGATATCTCGGTGGCTCCGGCCAACGCCTGCGAGGCACGCTGACCACATCGGTGCGCCGCGGCACGCTCTACACCAGTCTGCTGCTCGTCGCGCTGTGCTGCGGCGTCGCGGTCGGACAACCAGATACGTCTGACCCGATGGCCGGCGATGTCGGCTGGCTGCAGTTCGGGGGGGACGCGACCGCGACCCGCTCGAGCCCGCTCACCCAGATCACCAGCGAGAACGTCGACAGGCTGAGGCTCGCGTGGGCGACGGAGCTCGGTTTCACGGGCAGGGTCCAAGGCTCGCCGGCTGCTTGGCAGGGGCGTCTCTTCGTCAGCACGGAGCATGGCGTGCTGGCGCTAGACGCCGTCAGCGGCGCTCAGCTCTGGTACTACACGGAGTCGGCTGGGCAGAGGACCAACACCGGCCTGCCCGTGCAGGCGCCACGCGGCAGCCCTGCGGTCGTGCCAGGGGACGCGGCGGGCGGCATCGTGGTAGCCAGCTTGCCCAACGCCCCAGCCGTGGTGGCCCTCGACGTGGACGACGGCAGCTTGGTGTGGCGGACGGACGTGGGCGATCCGGACTTCTCGGAATCGCTCCGGACCAACCCCTTGCTGGCCGGCGACATCCTCGTGGTGGGACCGACCGGCGCCGACCTCAGCCCGGTACCGGGCCGGTTGGTAGGTTTGCGGCTCGAGGATGGCGCGGTAGCTTGGACCTTCGACCTGGTGCCGGTCGACGAGGCGGACCCCGCGCGAGCGACCTGGTCGCCGTACCCTCCTGGAAGGCGGTTCGGGGTGGGCGGTGGCTCGGCCTGGAACTCGGGTGCCTACGACCCGGTAAGCGGGCTGGTCGTCTACGGAACTGGGCAGCCCTTCCCCTCTGATCGCCTAGACCCGCGCCGCGACGATGGCGCGGGCCCGGTCAGCGACGACCTATACACCGCCAGTTTCGTAGCACTGCACGCCCAGACAGGTGAGCTAGCCTGGTACCACCAGGTCGTGCCGGGCGATGAGTGGGGCTACGACCAGCACACGGTGCCCATCATCGCCGAGCTCCCCATAGGCGAACCGAACCGAAGGGTTGCGATCCTGGCCACCACGACCGGCTTCGTGCTCGTCGTGGACGTCGTCACGGGCGAACTGATCGCTGCCAACCGCATGGTGGACGTGACGACTGTCCATCTGGGTTACGACGCGGCGGGGGAGCCGGTGATCGCCGAGGACATGCGCAGGTCCTCGCCCGAGCAGGTGCTGCGGGTGTGTCCGGGCGCGCGCTGGGCCAGCATCGCCCCAGGCGCCTTCAGCCCGGCTACCGGGCTCCTCTACCGGCCCAACGACATCGCCTGTATCCGGCTGGGGGTCTCTGGCGCGCCAGACGGCTGGGAGCCGGGTGTGCGCCCGACCTGGCTACTGGCAGACGTACGGCAACCAGAAGACCTCTTCGATCGTTGGGGCGCCCTGACGGCACTGGATCCCGCATCGGGTGAAGTGGCGTGGACCTTCGAGACGCCCTACCCGCACGACGCGGGTGCGCTGGTGACTGCCGGTGGCCTGGTCTTCTCCGCGTTCGCGGACCGGGTCTTCAGAGCGTTCGACGCCCAGACAGGTGAGGTGCTCTGGAGTCAGGTGTTGACCGCGCACTCGGATGGGGCCCCCATCACTTACGCGGTCGACGGGGTTCAGTACGTCGCCGTCATGGCGGGCAGGGACACGGCGGTGCACAGCCTGCCGACGTCCGGCCTACCGGACTCCATCACCGGGCCAGCGACGCTGTACGTGTTCGCGCTCGACGGGCTGCCCTGATCGATCCGAAGAGCACGACGATCGCCCCGTAGCGCAGCGCGAGCGCAGTGATGAACGAGAGCAGGGCTAGCACGAACCAGGCGGCCGGTGAGCCTCCCCAGACGAGATGGGGTGTAACGGCCGGGAGGTCCACCGCTACTCCGACGCTACCGCCCGTGGCTACCGCCAGGTCCGCCAGCGCCACGCCTCTTGACTGAGAGTGCTCCGACGGCGGGAGGGGCCAGTTCACGGCACGCACCACCGGTTGGCTCAGGCCCTGTTCCGGCACGGGCAACACAGTGACGGCCAAGGTTCCTTCCCAGTCATCTGATACCGCGAACCTGGCCACCGCACTGCCCGCCCCGCGGGGCGTGAGTTGGCTTCGGTTGACGACCTTACCGTCGGCGCTCAGTTCGACCAGCGGCAGGTCCAGCCCGTCCATCTCGAGCGGTACGTCGACCAATACTTGCAGGTACCCGCTGCCACCCTCCGTCCTCACGCTCCAGACGTCGCGGATGGGCCGCTCCGCCGTCCAACGCAGCGCCTGTGCCCAGAGCCGGCCGTAGAAGTCGGTCCCTTCCCACTCCTCCGACCATGGGCCGTCGGCGGCAGACGCGAACGCCACCACTCGGCCCAGCCCGTAACGCCAGGACGCGATCAACGGGTCTCCATGTTCCTGCTCGACGAGGTGCACGCTGGCCTCGTCCTTGGCCGTAGTGCGCACGTAGCCGCGCAAGGCGGGAGGCGCGTTGCCAGCTACGTCCTCGAGGGACCCAGACCCCTCAGCGTCGACCCAGCTGGCCGACGTGGTGCGCTCCTCGATCGGCTCGGCCGCCAGCATCAGGGCCTCCTGGGCAAGCAGGCCGGGCAGGGACCTGAAGTCGCGCGCCATGTGCAGGGAGCCCCCGCTCAAGCCCGCCAGCTTGTTGAGCTGTCGTCCATCAGCGCCGTCGCCCACTCCGACGAAGCTCACCGAGACGCCCATCTCGCCCAGAGCCGTCAGCACACCTTCGAAGTCGCCTTCTTGCGACAGGCCGTCCGTCATGACGACGACGTGCCTCGTGGCCGACTCGTTCTCGCTTAGCAACCCGAACGCCGCCACAAGGCCCGGGTAGATCGCGGTACCGCCGGCGGCGCCGACGCCGGCGAGTGCGTCCCGGAACACCTGAGCTTCCACGACGGGCGTGAAAGGCAACACCACCTGTGCGCTGGTGTCGAAGACGACTATCGCGGCCAGGCTCTGCTCGCCGAGCAGCGCCAGGGCCTCGACGGTTGCCGCCTTGGCCACGTCCATGCGCGTAGCGTCTCCCACGGGTCCGCTCATGCTGCCCGACCTGTCGAGCACGAACGTGATCGACACCTCGGGAGCATCCTCGCTGATGCGCGCCGACAGCGGCGACACCGACTCCAGCGGGGTGGTGTAGTACCCACCGGGTCCGAACGCCGAAGGGCCGCCGAAGATCGTCAGCCCGCCGCCCCACTCGCGCACGTACGCCTCCAGGGCGGCCTGGTACTCAGGGAACAGTTCGTTCGCAGAGACGTTCACTAGTAGCACCGCGTCGAAGACCGCCAAGTCCTCGGCTTCGCCGGGCATGCGGAACGGAGTGGTCCGCGTTACGTCCACCCTCTGGGTCCGCAACGCGGCTTCGAGTGCCGAGCCCTGGTGCTCGTCGGCTGCCACCAACAACGCGGAGACGGGAGGGCCTACGGCGACGGTGATGAGGCCGTCGTAGGTGGGGTCGGCTGCGCCCAGGGGCGTGAGCGTGAGCCGGTAGGTCGGATCCCCCGGGGGGCCAGCCGTCAGCTCCAGCGAGGCCGAGGACGGTCCACTGCCCCTTACCTCCACCCCGACGATCCGGTCGCCGGCAGCCTCCTCCCCGGGAGCGGTCGGCTCGAGTCGGGCGGTCCAACCCGTTTCGGTAGGCGCTTCGACCCGGATGTCGACGGAGAACTGGGCCCCCGATCTGACGCGCTCGGGCCAAGTGACGGCGGTGACCGACAGGCGGTCGCCTGCGCGTTGCAGAGCGGGCGGAACGTCAGTCTCGACGACATGTAGCGACGTGGTCACCGCTCGGGTCCGACGCCAAAGGTTAGAGGCGCTACCTACCTCGACCGGCATAGAGGGATCTAGTTCGACTATGACGGCGTCATCGCCCGGCGCTGGTGGCATCGCGAGGGCCACCTCCAGCGCCAGCGCCGCGTCCGGTGTCGAGAGGTCGTCGCCTGGCCCTCGGCCCTGTGTGACGTTCGGCCCTTCGACCACCGCGATCCGCGACCAAGTGCGTCCGGGGTTCTCCGTTCGAACGCGGGCGAAAGCTGTGTTGGAGGACGCCGGCCCCACCCACGTAGCACTGCCACCGGAGCGCGCGACCGGTACCCGAACACCGAGGACCCCTGATCCCAGCAGCGCCACCGCCGCGAGCAGGAAAGCGCCCTGGCGGCGCGACCGAGTCAGAGCCACCTCCTTGCGTGCCACAGCCAGGCCCGCTTCTACGAAGATCAGCAGCAGCGCCACGACGGCTGCCCAGCGCCAAGCTGGCAGGGCCGTAGGCGGAGGCGCCGCGGCGGGGACATCGCCGCTGGGCCTCCCCGCCTCGACAGGTGCGCTCACCACGGGCAGCTGTACGTCGCCCCCGGGTGACCGAAGCCGGTAGACGCCGCTGAGTTCGGGCCTGAAGCCATCGTCGAACCAGTCCTGGTCCCAGACCGCGTCCGCCAGTGGATCGCTGGGTACCGCGCGCGGCAACACGGGCGCCGCGATCTCGTCCCCTGCGGGGCTCACGAGTACCCAGTCCCCTGCGAAGGCCTCACGCGGCCACGGGCAAGATCGGGAGGTCCTGCAGCCGCTCGGTTGGTGAGACCACGCGCGCGGCGCCGCCCAGGCCACGACCTCCGCGACGAAAGCCGGGAAGCTCAGTTGCGACTGCCAGGCGCTGGACACGGGGTCGACCCCCACTACGATCTGCCTGCCGACCGTGGTCGTACGAGCCCAGGCCAGCACCTTGTCGCCCGAACTGAGCAGTGGCGTGGCACCTTCCAATGCGACGACCGGCTGGGCGCGACCGGCGACCAACACCCCTGGTTCCAGGTCGCGTACGAGGACGTGAGCACCGGCACTAAGCGGGCGTCCTGCCAGCTCCACCGCCTCTCCGTCTCGAACCGCTTCCGGCACCGCCCCCAGCCAGAGGGTCGATGTCTGCGGTACACCAGGGAGGTCGTCCGTAACGATCGCGAGGTCGAAGAGGCGTGCTTGTTGGGGCGCTGGCACGGCGGGCGCGGCATACACCTCCAAGTCCCCCACCGCTGCCAGCGCCCTCAGCAGAGCGTGGGGAGCCTCGCCCACCACGACCACGCGCACGGGCTCGGGCCGCAGCGGCACGACGACGCTGTCGTCGGCCGGTGCTTGGTCGCCGGTGGGGCCGTCGAGCCTCAGTTCTCCCGGGCCGGGCAGGTCGAGCGGCATCTCGAACACAGCAGTGCCGTCAGCCGCCAGCACCACGTCGGTCCCGCCCCATGGCAGGAACGTGTCCGTGCCCGTTGACCGGTACGAGGCCATCACCCTGATCACATCGCCGCGCTCCAAGCCCGACGTCGTGACGGTGCCCGACACGTCCCACCGGTCAGGCCGGTCCCCACGCACCGTGGCATGAACGTCTCTGATGCCGACGTTCACCAGGTCGCCGCCAAGGGTCAAGTAGCTGACCCTGTCGGCGAGCCCAACCTCGGTCAGCGCCGACCGTGCCGCCTCGACCCCCTGGCCATCCGTGTAGACGACCACCCGGCCGTCTTCTCCTGCCAGGAGCTCAGCGCGTATGGCCGCGCCCCGCCAGTCCTCACGAGCTTCTCCGGCGGTGATGGCCGAGGTGACACGCGTGAGGTCGGGGCCGGCCGGCCAGCGCGCCGCCAGCACGGTCGCGGGTGCGCCCGCTCGGACGACGGAGACGGTTGCCTCGGTGTCCTTACGAGCGAACCGAGCCTCGATGTCAGAGATGGCGGCCGAGAGGCGATCGGGCGAAACGTCTCTGGATGACATCGCCACCGACGTGTCCACCAGCACGACCCAGTCCGTCGGACCGCTACCGTATCCAACCACAGGCCGTGCCAGGGCGAGCACCACGAAGGTCAGCGCCAGGGCCTGCAACCACAGCAGCGGGTCACGCCAAGGAACGGACCTGACGCTGGGCGCGTTCAGTCCGTCGGCTGCGACCCGGCGCCAGATGAGCAGGTTCGGCACGACGACGTCGCGCCTGCGTCGGGCATGCAACAGGACGAGCGCGGGCAAGAGCACCGGCAGCAGCCAGAGCCAAGCGCCGTGAACGAAGCTCACGTGATCACACCCTGCGCCCTCAGGTCGCGAACCACGTTTTCGTTGAGGGCGCCGCCGGCAGCGACCGAGAGCCACCTGCCTTCCACCGACCACACCGCCGAGCGCACGGCCTCGCTCCACTCCGACACTGCCGATCGGTACGCCCGCCAGGTATGGCGGTCCGCGCGGCGATCGATTACGGCGCCGCTCTCGGCATCTATGAGCCTGACCCAGCCTGTGGGCCCCACCTCCGTCCCTGACTCGGCCGCGCCGAGTACCTGGACGGCCACCACCTCCTGCTCCCTCACCCGCCAAGCCCGCAGCGCTTCCGCGAAGCCCTCCACCAGCCAGTCGCTGATGACGACGAGCACGCCCGGAGCGGCCAGCGCCTCCAACGAACGGGCCGCTAGCTGGTTCATGGGTACTTGGGCACCGCCTGGCCGCACGTCGCCGAGGCGATCCAACTCCCGCCACAGCTGGCGGTCACGACTGACGGTTCCACCCCATTCGACACGGTCATGCTTGGTGACACCGAAGCGGACCTGGTCAGAGCCGTTGAGCGCCACCTCACCGAAAACGGCGGCCAGCTGGACGGCGCGGCTCCACAGGGTCGGGTCGGCGGCCATCGAACCGCTGCCATCCAGGAGCACGCTCACGCGCAGGCGCTGCTCCACGTGATACTGCTTGACCACCGCTCGACCGTGCCGAGCGTAGACGTGTCTGTCGAGGTGCCTTAGGTCGTCTCCCGGCTCGTAGTCGCGGTACTCGGCGAACTCGATCCCAGCACCAACGGACCTCGACCGGCGTTCGCCGACGCCGACGTTGGCCGGCGCCGTCGATATCAGCCTGGCACCGCTCAGCAGCCTGCGCACTTCGCCAGACAGCCGGCCCCTCATCTGCTCCGGGCTGCCACCGCTTCGAACAGTTCCTCGATCAGGTCGTCGACCTCGATCCCGGCCGCCTCGCCCTCGAAGTTGACCTGGATGCGGTGGCGAAGGGCCGGCGCGGCGATCGCCCTCACGTCCTCGAACGACACGTTGAAGCGGCCGTCCATGAGGGCCCGCGCCTTGGCGGCCAGGACCAGAGCCTGCGCTCCGCGGGGGGACACCCCGTAGCGCACGTACCGCTTCACCCGCTCGGACGCCTCGAGCAACTCTGGCTGTGTCGCCCTCACGTAGGTCGCCACGACGGACCTGACCTCACTGGAGATCGGCACGTCCCGCGTCCAATGCTGCAAAGCGAGGACGTCCTCCGGCCCCATCGCGGCCTCGGGAACCTGCACCTCCACGCCCGTCGTAGCGTCGACGATCTCCTGAATGACTGCGTGGGACGGGAAACCCAACGTCACCTTGAAGAAGAACCTGTCGATCTGGGCTTCGGGAAGGACGTAGGTACCCTCCATCTCGATGGGGTTCTGCGTGGCCAGCACGAAGAACGGCCTGGGCAGCTCGTACTCGGTGCCCATGACCGTGACGGTGCCTTCCTGCATCGCCTCCAGCAGGGATGACTGCGTCTTGGGCGTGGCACGGTTGATCTCGTCTGCCAACACCATCTGGGCGAACACGGGTCCGGGTTGGAAGACCGTCGACATCCCCCTGCCGGCATCCCCGGGCGCCAGCGTGTATGTGCCCGTGATGTCGGCCGGCATCAGGTCTGGGGTGAACTGGATCCGGTTGAGCTTCAGGTTGAGAACTGCCCCCAAAGTGCGGACGAGGAGCGTCTTGCCCAAGCCTGGAGGGCTCTCGATCAGGACGTGACCGCCGGCGAGCAGCGCTACGAACGCCTGGTCGATGACCTCGGGTTGACCGACGACGACCCGTCTTACCTCCTGACGAGCTGCCTCCAACCTTCGGAGCGTGTCCTCAAGCCTCGAGGCCTCATGCTCGGGACCGAGAGAGGGCGCCTGCATCAGCTCGTCTTCCATCTCACCTCGCGGGTAGGGCCGCTCACGGCGCCCCGTCGCCAGAACTCGAGTCGGGCGTGAAGTAGCGGCCGACCACATCGCCGTGCTCGGCGCCCACGCCCCGCGCCACGATGGCTGCCTCGCGAGAACGCACGAAGTCGGGCGCCAAGACCGGGGCTTCATCGTCGCTGGGCCGCTCTTCGGCTTGCGGTACCATCTCGATCTCTACGCGGCGCCCCTCCGTCGACTCGTTACGAGGCAGCAGGGACTCGGCTACGGCGGCAGCCTGAACGGCAGCCACCGGGTCGAACATCTCGGGCAGGGCGGCCGCGCCGGCGCCGGCCGCGTCCCCGGCGCCTTCGGTCGAGCGCTGTGCGGCGCCCGCCGGGTCTCCGGCGCCCTCGGCGCGAACCAGCGGGCCCGCCGGAGCCGCCGCGTTGGGGTCTGCCTGCGCTCGACCCACGCCGCCGTAGAAAGAGTCGTCGATCGTCTGCCCATCGGCCGCCGGGCCGGTGGGCCGCAGACTCGCGCCACCGCCATCCTCGAGCTCGTCGACCAAGCTGCGAAGTGCCATGTAGAGAGAGGCGCTGTCGTCGGGGGTCGCGGTCTCCACGGCCGCCTCAGCATCTTCGGTCTGCGCCGTCTTCAACTGGCCGTTCGACGCGTTGTCTGCGCCCGCGAGTGGCGAGCCCGAGGCAGCCGTCGCGGGCACCTGCGCCAAGGCGTGCTCTACCGCTGACGCCAGGCCGCCGCCGGACCCCGAGACCGCCGTGCCCAGATGCGCCAGGAGGTCTCGCACGGCCCTGTCAGCCCCTGCTCTGGTCAGGTCCCCGGAGGTGGCCTCGGTGGCCAGCTCCGCGAACGAGGCTGCGATGGCACGCAGGTACTGATCGCCGGACTGCTCGGCTGAGAGGTCGAGCAGCCGGGCGACGTCTTCGAGGGTCGCTACTTGGTCCTCGGTCAGCGGCGCTTCACCGTTTCCGGCCGCAACGGCGGCGGTCGAAGCTGTTGGTCTCCCCGGGACAGGGACGAAGACCGCGACGGCGGCCAGCGCCAGGCCGGTCACGGCCGCCGAACGCAGAACCCCCAGCCGATTGTCGCCTGAACTCGTGTCGAGGCTCTCCGCCCTGGTCTCGGCGTCCGAGACCAGCATCCGCGCTACGACGGTGTGCGCGCCGCCGGCTTTAATGACCTCCCAGGCCGTTGACAGCGCCTGCATGTGCCGCTGCCTGTGGTCCGCCCTACGGGCGAGCTCGAGTAACGACGGCGCTCTGATCCCATGCCAGGCAGCCACGACCAAGAACGCGCCCAGGAACGCCGTAAGGGCTGCCTGGCCCGCCCTGCCCGATACGGATGGCGACGCGAACACCGGACCAGTCTCACCGGCCAACCATGACCAAAGCCAAACCACAACGACCGCGAAGGAAGCAGCCGTCACGGCGACCGTCAGGGTCCGTCGGGCGGCGGAGTTCCACCAGGCGCGACGTGCCCGCCTCAGCGCTCGGTGAAGGTTGCTCTGTGGCAGCGCTCGGTACTGCGCCAGCATCTATTTCTCCAGTGACAAGCGGTACACCCGCGGAAGATATATCGGCTCCAGCGAGTCTACAGCGATACCTGGGTCAACGTCCCCTACCGCGCCACCCAGTGCCTTGAGTGATCACCGGCCAGGTTCCGCCCTCACTGGCACCCAGGCACCTCAGGCACGTCAACGGCGCCAACCAACTCCGCCACCCCCACCTGCTGCGAGAGGTTGCGGCCCCACGGCGCACCCGGCACGGGGCGCACCACGTATAGCGGCTGCTCTAGCTGCCGCGAGTCCGAGTCGAAGGCAAGCGGCCGCCCCTTGGCGAGCTCGTGCGGCCCACCGAGCAAGAACTCTTCCAGCGCACCCTGCTCCAGCCCTCCGGTCTCGGCGGCTGCCTGTCCGACCAGCGTCACGGCCGCGTAAGCGGCCCAGGCGTGCGGGTCCATCGGACGGCCGAAGCGCGAGGTGAAGCGCTCGTTCAGGTCCGCCGCGGGACCTTCCGCCAGCGTCGTCTCCCACATCACTACGCGCTCGGGCACGCCGCTGGGGTTCAGGCGGGACGCGGCGGCGATGTAGTCGCGCGACTGGGTGGCCACGGCGGGGTACGGCACGATCGTCATCTCGGGTCCGAGGGCGGCCGCCTGCGCCAGGAAGGCTATCTGGTCGGGGGCTCCCAGCAGCACCAGGACGGCGTCGGCGCCTTCCTCGCGCGCGGCGTTCAGCTCGTCCGCGTACACGGGGTCCGCCTCGGCCACCACGCTCTCGCCCACGACCTCGGCTCCCGTCTGCGCCACGATCGCGCCGAAGGTCTCGGCGACCCGCGACCAGCGATCGTCGTCCAGCCTGACCACGTGCCAGCGGGTGACGCCGGCGTCGCCGGCTCGAGCCGCGATCGCCGCGGCGTACAGGTCCGCGCTGGGGGCGACGTGGAACGTGGCTGTGCATCTGAGTGCCGGGTCATCGTCCCCGATGTTCAGGTTCGCTACGCCAGTCTCCGCCGCCACGTCGGCGAGAGCGGCCGCTTGGCCGTCTCCCAGGCCGCCTATGAGCACACGAGCGCCGTCTAGGTGAACGAGGCGCATGGCTGCCCTCTTGGCCGCACCGGCGCTGGGGGCGTTGGCGAAGACGACGTCGAGCGAGGAAGCGCCGTTCGACACCATCACGTCCTCGGCCAGCAGCGCGCCGGCGCGCGCGGCGTCGCCGACGACCTCGAACAGAGAACCTGCGACGGTCCGCGAGCCGGTCCGGTTGGGTCCCACGTAGCCAACGACGAGCCGTTCTACCGTCTGCTCCGGCGGCGCGGGCGCTGGGCCCGCGTCGACGAGCGGGACCGCGTACTCTTCGAGGACGGCTTGGATGTCATCCCAGCGCCGGACGATGGCCAGGCTCAGGCTGTCCCTGAGCGCCTCGTCGCCCTGTCGCACGCCGATCGTCATGGGCAGCTGCAGGTTGGTGAACGGCGGCATGGGATCGATAGCGGGTTCGATGGGCACGACGACCAGCTCACCGGGGTGTTGAGCGGCGTAGTAGCCGGCCGACGGCCCCCACGAGACGCCCACGTCCACCTCGCCAGCGAGCACCGCCTCCACGAGCCGGGCCTGCGGGTCGTCCCGCGGCGCGTAGCGCGTGCTGCCGTACTCGGCCACGATGCTGTCGGCCAGCCCACGCGCCAGGAGCGAATCGTGCGGCGGCATGCCGGCGTTCTGGAGGCCGATCCGCAACTCTGACAGCACCGGATCGTCCAGCGACGTCACCTCTATGCCCGCGTCTGCTCGGTACACGAAGACGTAAGGGCTCGTGTAGTACGAGATGGTCGTGAGCAGCGGCTCAGCGCCGTCGGGCACGCCCATGACCACGTCGCAGTAGCCACCTCGCAGCCGCAGGTCGATCATGTCCTGCATCTGGGGGTACCAGTCGAAGCTCAGCGTCGCCCCCAGCTCCTCAGCCAATATCCCCGCGATGACGTTCTCGTAGCCCTCCGCGCTGCGGTCGCTCAGCGGCATGGCGTGTGGGTCGGCGCAGACGACTAGCTCCCAGGTCTGGCCCGCCTCCCCCTGCGCGCTGGAAGAAGCGGGGGCTAGAAGGGCGAGCACGAAGAAGGCGGCGGCGGCCTTGGCCGCCAGCCGCCTGGGAAGGACCCCGCTCACCGGGGCCGATGCCTCGTGGCCGTCAGTATCCGTCGCTACCTCCGTCATCACCGGCGGCCCCACCGCCGGCATCATCGCCCGCACCGCCCGCGTCGTCACCGGCAGCACCGGCGTCGTCACCGGCTTCACCACCGGCTGCGCCACCGGCCGCCCCACCGCCGTCCTCGGCTTCACCACCGGCTCCGCCGTCGTCCTCGGCGCCCTCGGCGCCGGCGGGAGTCGCCGTCTGATCCGGCGTTACCCCGGCCACGTCATCGGGCAACGTGAAGACGTAGAGCGTCGAACCGGCGCGACGGTAGCGGTCTTCTTCGTCCGGTTCGGCGTCGACCTCGACACCCAACCTGCCCGGGCCGCTCGAGGAGATGACGGCGACGTACTGCTTCCCGTCGGGCCCCAGGTACGTCATAGGTGAGTTGCTGAAGTCGGCCCCCGCCATGAACTGCCACAGGACCTCGCCCGTGGTCGCGTCTATCGCCCTGAACTCGCCCAGCTGACCGCCTTGGAACACCAGGTTGCCAGCCGTCGTGAACACGGGCTTGTTGTCCGAGCCCATCGCCTCGATGCCCCACGCCTGTTCGCCCGTCACCGGGTCGATGCCGACCAGGCGGTTGCCCCAGTCGCCGTTGCCGTCCGGGCCCAGGTAGCTCTCGACCGTCTCCCTCAACCGGTATGACTCGCCCGGGACGTACTCGCCCGCGAAAGCCCGCCAGTCACCGCAGCGGTTGCGTTCGCTGAAGTAGACGAGGCCGGTATCAGGGTTGTAAGCCTGGTTCTCCCAGTTCGTGGCCGCGATCAGCGGGCACAACCCTTCCGTGATCACGTCGGTGTAGACCTCGCGCTCCGGGTCCATGATCGGACGACCCGTCTCCATGTCGAAGCCAGTGGCCCAGGTGACGGGCGAGTGCATCCACGGCTCCTCGAGGAGCTCGCCCGTCTGGCGGTCGAACACGTAGAAGAAGCCGTTGCGCGCCGCTTTGATGAGCGCAGGCACCGTCTCTCCGTCGATCTCGAGGTCGACGAGGATGTTCGGTCCCGGCTCGTCGAGGTCCCACGGGTCCTGCGGTGTGAGGGTGTACGCCCACATCAGCTCGCCCGTGGTGGCGTCGCGCGCCAGCAGCGAGGCGCAGTACTTGTTCGGGTACTCGAAGTAACCGGGTGCCGTGGCAGGGTCGCGCCGGTAATCAGGGTTCCCCGGCGAGCAGTTGCCCGTGGAGTAGTAGAACCAGTCCAGCTCCGGGTCGTAGCTGAACCAACCCCAGACGCTGCCGCCGCCGATCTCCCACGAGTCGCGCCACCACGTCGAGACGCCTGGCTCCTCGACCTTGTCGTCCTCGTAGAACGGCGCGAACGAGTCGGTGATGCCCATCTCCTCGTTCGGGCCGGTGTTGTACATCTTCCAGACCTCGTCGCCCGTCTTGAGGTCGTAGGCGGCGACCCAACCTCGGACGCTGTACTCGCCGCCGGCGATGCCCGTGATGAGGTGGTCGTGCACGATCAGCGGAGCCAAAGTCGTGGTCTCGCCTATCGAGAGGTCCGCGATCTGTTTCTGCCAGACGATCTCGCCGGTCTCGGCGTCGACGCCGAACAGCTGACCGTCGAGCGAGTTGAAGTACAGCATGCCGTCTGCGTAGGAAACGCCGCGGGTCTGGCCGCCGCAGCAAGCCACGGCCAGCGCCTGCTCGAGCTCCGGCATGTCGACCGCCAGGGCCCACTTGACCACTCCGGGCTCGTTCAGGTCGATCGCGTAGAGAACGCTGGGCTTGGGCGTGACCAGGTACATCGTGTCGCCCACCACTAAGGGCGCGCCCTCGTGCGAGTCCAGCACGCCGGTCTGGAACGTCCAAGCGACCTGTAGCTGGTCGACGTTCTCGGTGTTGATCTGGTCGAGCTCGCTGTAGTTCAGAGCCGCATAGCTGCCGTTGGGCATGACCCACTGCCCGGGGTCCTCCTGTAACTGCAGCAACTCGTCGTTCGCTAGGGCCATGCCGCCCACCGCGAGACACGCGGCGGCCGTCAGTGCCGTGATCGTCCTGGTCGCTCTCATCTTCCCTCCTACCTGCTTCCGCTGGGCCCGGCGCGCTCCCCTGCTCCCGCGGCGAAACCGTCTCGAACCTGGTCGAGCGGCGGGGAACGGCGGCTGGTCCTCACCGCCGCTCGGCCACCTGCTCCGGGGAGACTGGGCCGAACGAGTTACCCCACGAGTTGCGGATGAACGTGGCGACCGCGGCGATCTGCTGGTCGTCGAGCTGCCCACCGAAGGCCGGCATGCCGTGATCCGGACGCCCACCCAGGATCGTCGTGATGACGCCGTCGGTGCGCTCGAGGAAACGGTTGCCCGCGAGGCTGGGGCCCACCAGGCCCTGACCCTGGTTGCCGTGACATGGGGCGCAGGTGCTGCTGAAGATGGACTGACCTTGGTCCATCAGGTCCTGCGGCACCTCCCCCTGTCCTCCGGCCGCCCCGCCCTCCTGGGCCTCGTCCTGCTGGCCGCCCGCGGGTTGCTCGCCCGCGCCTTCACCGGCGCCTTGCTCGCCTTCACCTTGCTCGCCGGCGCCGTCAGCCTCGGCGGCGTCGCCCTCGTCACCTTCCGCCTGCTCGCCGCCCTCTTGTTCGGCCTCGGGCTCGTCCGGGCTCTCCGTGGCGGAGGCCATCTCGACGATCGCGTTGCCGTCGGGCGACATGAGGTGGAACACGTCGCCGAGCGCCTGCCCGCGGATGTCGCCTTGCTCCTCGTCGCGCTCGTTGTAGTAGAGCGGCCAACCGTTGTAGGTCGCCTGGATCGAGCCGTCGGGCCGCTCGTAGGTGCCGGCGAAGTTGGCGTTCACGCCCTCCGCGACCGTCACGTCGCCCTCGACCGTGTACGGCGGCCAGTTCTCCATGCACTTCTCGGAGGTGCAGGCGCTCTCTCCGCCTTCGTCCATCGCGTACACGTAGAGGCTCATGCCTTGGGAGTCGGCCAGGTACTGGCCCCAATCCGGGTCCTCCCCGACGGTAAGGACCGGTGCCGCCACCTCCTGGGCCAGCGCCAGGAACAGCAGAGCCGCCACCACGAGCGTGACGGTCGTCCTGATTCTGGGCATAGGCGTTCACCTTTCTGGTCCGGTCAGCTCGTCTCACCGCTGCACGCGTCCAAACCGGACCGGCGCGCACTACATACCGGTTCAGTTCCGACCGTAGGTCCCAGCGGTGAGCGGCGAGTTGCAGGCAGGTGATTCAGGTGAGTAGGTCAGGAGACCTGCCCGGCGACAACGGGCTCATCTCGGTCGAGCTACCTACGCGGCGGCGAGCGGCGCACAGGCGGCGCCCATGGACATCTCAGGTCGCGAGGCTGTGACCGGTTCTCAGCGGGCGGCCGAGGTCATACGACGCATCGCCCACGCGGCGACGACGGCCGCCACTGGCGCCGCACCGAACGTCACCGCCAGGTCGGCCGCCATGGGCAGCTGCTGGAAGCGCAGCAACACGTAACGCAGCAGGTCGAGCTGGTAGCTCACGGGGTTCACATAGACGAGCGCCTGGATCCAGCCCGGCAACTGCACGACCCAGCCACCTCCGATGGCGAAGATGCCGAGGCGCCTGAGCTCCTCACGCAGGTGCTCGGGGATCTCCAGGAAACCCACGCCGCCGATCACGCCTCGCAGGGGGAAGATCGACCCGGACAGGAAGTACAGCGGCTGGATGACACCGTTCGAGATGCTGCCGAAGCCCTCGAACGTCTTGAGGCGCGTGGCGATGATCACGCCGAGCGCCGTCATGAACAGCCCCAGGAAGAACATGACGACCCAGGCGCCGAGGACGGACACCACGCTCAGCCGGACACCGATGAGCGGAGTGAACAGCAGCGGGATCGTGCCCTGAGCCACCGAGATCGTCGCCCCGCCGAGCAGCTTGCCTAGCGAGACGGAGAAGATGGGCGCCGGCGAGACGACGACCTCGCGCAGGATCCCAACCTCGCGGTCCCACACCAGGGCGATCGCGCACTGCAAGGCGGCGAAGAGGACGTTGAGGACGATCACGCCGGGCAGGATGTACTGCGCGTAGCTGTAGCCTTCGATCTCGCGCAGGGCAGCGCCCAGACCGAAGCCCAGGATCACGAGCCACAGCACGGTGCGGGAGAGGCCGCCGAACATCTGCGACCGGTCACGCCAGTAGCGCAACATCTCCCGGCGCCACATGACCCACACGACCGCGGGGGCGAAGCCCGCCCACGAGCGTGGCGCGGCGGCCCTGACGCCGGGGCTGGAGGGGACCGTGGTCAACGCGTGTGCTCCCCTCCACGCCGGGCGAAGCTCACCATCTTGTCCCGCGCGGTGGCTGCGTCGTCACGGAGCTGCTTGCCCGTCAGGGCTATGAACACGTCCTCCAGGTCGCCGTCTTCCGCCGGGGCATGCCTGGCCACGAGTTCGGCGGGCGGGCCGATCTCGACCAGTCTGCCTGCGTCTATGATGCCGACCCGATCGCAGGCCTCCGCCTCGGGGAGGTTGTGCGTCGTCATCAGCACCGTCATCCCCTCGCGCCTGAGGGCGTCGATCCGCTCCCACAGGTGACGGCGTCCTTGCGGGTCGAGGCCCAGCGTGGGCTCGTCGAGGAAGAGGATGCGGGGAGCGTGCATGAGCGCCCGCGCCAGCTCCAGGCGCCGCTTCATGCCGCCGGAGAAGCCCCTGACACGGCGCCCACCTACGTCTGCCAGCGAGGCCCACTCCAGGGCATGAGCCACAGCGGTCCGCACCTGGCCTCGGGGCACCCCGTAGAGCACGGCGTGTATCTCGAGGTTCTCCGTCGCCGTGAGCCGCTCGTCGAGCGCGGGCTCCTGGAACACCATGCCGAGGAGCCTGCGCACCGCCTGCGGCTCGGAGACGACGTCGTGGCCCAGCACCAAGGCGCGGCCGGCGGTGGGCCGAAGCAAGGTCGTGAGCATGTGGATCGTGGTCGTCTTGCCGGCCCCGTTCGGGCCCAGCAGCGCGAAGAACTCGCCGCGATGCACGGTCAGCGAGAGGTCCTCTACCGCGGTCACGTCACCGAAACGCCGCGTGAGGCCCTCCGTCACGATCGCGGGGGGCCCGCCGGCGACCTGTCGGTCGTTCAGCGGACCCCCCTGGGCGGCATCCGGGCTCATCAGCCAGACGTTACCTTAGGGGCGCTCAGCCACCCAACGCCTCGTGAGCCTCCTGCAGCGCTTCGAGCAGCTCGCGGCAGGCCGCCGCGGGATCTTCCACGGGGACGAACTCCTCCTCGTCCTCGTCTTCGTCCTCTTCTTCTTCCTCCTCGACGCCCTCGAGCTCGGGCTCCAGGCCGGTCAGCGCCACGATCTGCTCGCTGGCCTCCTCGTGGACCTCGGGCGCCATGAAGCTCAGGAAGCTGGCCAGGTCGGCGCTGAAGTAGAGGTAACCGACGGCGATCACACCCTCGACGGCCAGGTCGTCGTCGCCCGCGTCGTAGGCCTCGCAGTAGCCGGCCAGCTGATCAGGCAACTGGGCGGAGAGGGCGAAGAGGTCACGACCGGGGAACAGCTCGGCGTCCACGATCGCCTCTAGCAGTCCGATCACGCGCTGCACGGGCGCCTCGGCCTCCTCCGGGTTGCCTACGATGGCGTTCTCGATGGTGGCCTCGGGGTAGAGGGTGCCGAGGAACTCCCACATCTCCTCGACGTCTGCGCGGTGCTGTTCGTCAGCGGCGGGTGCCACCACCGCATCCCAGATGTCCACCACGCGCGCCAGGGACACGTAGCCCATCGTGTACGCGCCCAGCTCGCCTTCGGTGGCCTCCTCGTAGCCTTCGCCCACGCCGCCCTCGCCCAGCGAGAGCTCCACGATGAGCGCGGCCGCGAACGCGGGGTCGGAACGCACGTCGGCTGGCACCACGAGGTCGTAAGCCTGCTGGAGGAGCTCGCGAGCCTCCGCCACTGCTTCACCGGAGACCTCACCGTCCTCGGCGGCCTCCTCGACCTCCTCGACGGCCTCCTCCAACTCCTCCGCCAAGTCGGCGTCGGCGCGGGCCACGGAGCCCATGAACCGGCGCAGGTCGGCGTCGAAGCCCTCGATCACCTCGAGGTAGTCGTCGTCCAGGTCGTCACCCACGAGATCGAGGACCTCGAGCCGCAGCAGCGCCAGCTCGAAACCGTACGCCTGGCTGACGGCGAGCGTGTCGTCGAAGAACGGCCGCTGCGAGTACTGCGCCGACGCGGTTCCGGCGAAGAAGAGCGTCGCCGCGATCAGAAGCGCCTTGAGGCCGCGCTCAGTCGTCACCCGGGATCACCCCGATCTCTGCGGAGTGCGCGCCGCGACCCGCCTGGATGCTGCCGACCACGCACAGGCACTCGGTGTCGATGACGGAGATGCTGTCCGAGAGGCCGTTGGCCGTGTACACGGTGGTGCCGTCCGGGGTGATGGCGATGCCCCACGGGCGCCTGCCCATCTGCTCCCGGATCGTCGCGACGATCTCGTTGTTCGTCGTGTCTATCACGTAGACGGCGCTGGTGCCGCCGCCGGCGACGTAGAGGCGGCTGGACGTAGGGTCCACCGCGATCTCAACCGGCCGTGAGTCCAGGCCCAGGTTGATCGTCTCGATGACCGAGTGGGTGCTCGTGTCGACGACAGAGATGGTGCCGCCGATCTCGGCGGACACGTACGCCCTGGTGCCGTCGTTCGAGAACTCGACGACGCGGGGGCGGTTGCCGACCAGGAAGTGCTTGACTACCTGGAGGCTCTCGCGGTCGACGACCGTGACGGTGTGCGTGGCCTCGGCCGTGATGTACACCCACTTGCCGTCGGGGCTGATGGCGACGCCCTCGGCCTCGACGCCCACGCGGAAGTTCGCGAGCTGCTCACCGGTCGCGACGTCGTAGCCGGCGCCCTGGGCGATCGCTTCCAGGGCCGCCCACACCTGGGTGCCGTCGGGGCTGACCGCGACGCGCTCCGGGTTGCCGCCCGCGCGGAACTCCCCGACGACCTCGTTGGTACGCACGTCGATGGCGACGATCTTGTCCTCCGGCGTCTCGATCTGCGGGTTGAAGTCGCTGATGGAGACGTAGATGATCGCGCCGTCGGGGCTCACGGCCATGCCGCGGGGCCGCACCTCGCCGGGCCGGCCGGAGATCGTGATCGTGTCGATGACCTCGTTCGTCGCGGTGTCCACGACGGTGATGTCGGCGCTGTACTCGTTGGCCACGTAGAGGCGATACGCGTCCGCCTCCTGAGCCACCGCCGTTCCGAAGGTCAGGGCCAGTGTCAGCGTCGCCAGTACGCCGAACGCTCGTTGCTTCACGGGCTGTGCTCTCATGCTCTCCTCTCGCCCGCCGGCCGTCCGCCGGCGGAACTCGACAGCTTCAGTTCCCTTCACCTGTCGCACCTGCTCGCCGCTGCCAGGTCACCGATCTGATCGAGGCGCTCGACCGGGTCCGTGCCGGGCATGTAGATCGCCGGCAGCTCCCCTACGAGCGTCGCGAGCATGAACGGGTCCTCCTCCGACGCGCTGATCTTGATCAGGTAGAGGGACTGTCTCAGTTGGCCGTCCCACGGACGGAAAGTGGTGCCGATGCCCTTCCACACGTCGAACACTGTGGTCGCGGAACCCAGGTAGCCCAGGACGGCCTCCGCGTCTGCGGAGCCGCCGAAGAAGGCGGCCTCGTAGCCCAGCTTCACCGCCTGGTACACGGCCCAGGCCGGCGTCTCCATGGGCCGGTCCTCGAACCTGAGACGGTAGCGGGCGTTTAGTTCCCTGGCGCCGTAGGCGTCGAGGGTGGCTTCCCAGGCGCTGGCCCGATGGCCGGCACCCAGCGTGGGTGCCGCGTCCCGGGAGGCGTCGTAGAAGGTTCGTGTCTGGGCCTCGGGGTAAGGGAAGCCGGTGACGACGACGTCTAGACCGGCCTGCTCCATGGCAGCCAGGACCCTGATCTGCTCTTGGGCGGGCATGAGCAGAACGACCAGGCTGGCGCCGCTTCGACGGACCTGGTCTATCGCCACAGCGGGGTCCTCACCGACGTCCATACCTACGTCGCCTGCGGTGCGAGCGCCGAAGTGCCGCTCCCGGAGGCCGCGCTGGATCCGCTGCAACTGGGCGGCGGACTCGGCGTCGTTGCCGTGGACGAAGAACCACTCGCGGTAGCCGGAACGCACGTACCAGCCTGCCAGCGAGTCGAGGTACATGGCGGCGCTGGGCGCGATGTGGAAGGTGGTCGCCTCGCACTGTTCCTGTCTCAGGACGTCGGCCGAGGACCCGATGTTCAGGTACGGGACGCCGGCCTCCGCTGACCAGGTCGCCAACGCGGACGCCTCCTCGAGGCTGAAGCCCCCCGCGACCACGAAAGCGCCCTCGTCCACGAGTTCGCGGGCAGCGGCGACGACCGCCTCGGCCCCAGCGGCCTCGCGCGTCAGGACGGCGAAGTCGATGCCGAGCATCTCGGCGTTGAACGCGAACTCCTCGTCGGCCATGACCGCGCCGCTGGCTGCCGAGGTAGCGACCGCGTCCGCGATGGGATCGCCCGTCGTCGGGGGCAGCACCACGCCCACGCGCAGCGGTTCGGTGGGTAGGCCCTGGGCCGTGCCGAGCGGCACTATCGACAGGGCGAGGACGGCACACAGGCCGACGACGATACGAAGTGGATGCCGGCGGCTGGGGTGTCGTCCGTTCATCTGCTCAGGTCTCCTCCGGGGTGCTGCCGGGCGCGCGAAACGCGTCTGGCAGGGGATTCTCGTGGCCGGGGCCGGTGGGCTGGATGGTATATCATCCGGCCCGCCGAAGCCCTTCGGCGCGCTTCATCGACCGCCAACCTTCGCGGCGGCGATATATCGAACGCCCCGAGACCTCGCTAAGGCTAGTCTTGGGACGTAAGTCAAGGGTAAGTGAGCCATGCGGATCCTCTTGTTGGAAGACAACGACGACATCGGGTTGGCCCTGGCCGAGGCTCTTAGGCACGAGCGCTACGACGTCACCTGGGTGAAGACCGACGCGGGCGCGTCGCGCGCGGCCGCCGAGAGGCACTACGACCTCGCCGTGCTGGACGTCATGATCGGTCCCGACGACGATGCTGGCTTCCGGCTCGCCAGCCAGCTGCGCGAGGCCGGCTTCGCCGGAAGCGTGCTCTTCGTCAGCGCCAGGGATGCCGAGGCCGACAGGGTCCGTGGCCTGGACCTGGGCGGCGATGACTACCTCGTCAAGCCGTTCGGGCTGGCGGAGTTCCTGGCCCGCGTCCGCGCCCTGGTGCGGCGCCACGCCCAGACGCGGACCACGTTGCTGGACCGCAAACCACTGCAGGTCGACCTCGCGAACCGGCGGATCTCATGGGAGGACAGGGAGGTCCAGCTCTCCGCCAGGGAGTTCGAGATGTTGGAGCTCTTCGCCCTCTACCCCGAGAGGGTCTTCACCGCCGACGAGCTGCAGGAGCGCCTCTTCCCGGAGGCCGGCTCGGGCCCCAGGGTCGTGCGTGTCTACGTCAGCCAACTCAGGCACAAGGTCGCGGGTGAGGTCATCGCGACCGTACCGGGCGGCTACCGGTTGGGTCCGGGCCAGACGACATGAGCCTCAGGCGGTCCGTCTTCCTGGCGGTGATGACGGCCGTGCTGGCCGCCACGTTGCTCGAGGGCGTCCTGGACGTCGGCCTGGAGGCGCTGGGTGACGCCTTCGGCAGCGGCGAGGGCTCGCCCGCCCGTCTCCTGCTGGACCTGGTGGACGTGCCGCTGTTCGCGCTCCTCGGTCTGGCGCTCGCGTACTGGCTGTCACGGCGCATCGCCCGCCCCCTGAGCAGGCTCACGAGCGCCAACCGGCAGCTGGCGACCGCCGGGCGCGTGGAGACGCTCAACGTTCCGCCGGGCGGCGATGAGCTGTCCGAGCTGGTCTCGAGCTTCAACGCCATGGCGCGGGCCGTCGACGAGCACGTGGAGCGCGAACGCGCCTTCACCCGCTACGCCTCGCACGAGCTGAGGACCCCGCTTTCCGCCATGCGCCTGCAACTGGAGGCCGTGCGGTTGGGCCACAAGCCCGCCGAGGCGACGTTGCCGGTCCTGGAGAAGAACGTCAAGCGCATGGAGGAGGTGCTGGGCGCGCTCCTGGCGCTGGCCAGGTCCGACGATTCGGCGCCCGAGCGCGCGCCGCTCATGCCGCTGCTCCAGGAGTCGCTGGCCGCCATGCCGGAGGAGCAGCGTGGTCGCGTGGAACTGCTGGGCTCTCTGGGCAGCACCTACGTCGCACAGCCCCGCCTGGTGCAGCAGGCCGTGGAGAACCTCGTCGAGAACGCTCTGCTGCACGGCGGCGGCACCGCCAGGGTGGAGGTCGGGGAAACGGCGGGGCGCCTGTGGGTGCGAGTGGCTGACGAGGGCCCCGGCGTGCCCATCGAATCTCTACCGCGTCTCACGGAGCCGTTCTTCCGCGTCGACCCGACCACCAACGGCATGGGCCTCGGCCTGGCGTTCGTCTCGCATGTCGCGCGGGCGCTGGGTGGCGAGCTCGTCCTCAACAGCGAGGGGGGCGGCATGGCCGCCACCCTCACACTGCCCGAAGCGACCCCGGCCTAAGGGAAGGGCCGTCTACCGGTTCACCACGGGAGCGGCCCGCTCGTCCGAGCTGGGGCGGTTGCCGCCGTTGACGACGGGCCAGCCGTCCTCCCACTCGATCACGTCGATGAGCGCGGGCCGGCGCGTGGCGCCGTTGCGCAGGTGGTCGTTGGTCGGGTCGATGGCGTGATACACGAGCCAGTCCTGGCCGGCATCGTCGGTGGCCACGGCCACGTGGCCGGGCCCCACCCAGGCGTCGTTGCGGTACAGCACGATGCGGCCGCCGCCGGCCCGCAGGTTCCTGCCCGTGTCGTCGAGGTACGGGCCGAGCACGTCCTGCGAGCGGCCGACCCACGTCGCGTAGGTGGAGTTGGCGCCGTCGCAGCAGGAGCCGGAAGAGAGGAATAGGTAGAGGTAGCCGTCGCGCTCGTGCAGGTACGCGCCCTCGAAGCGCGAGTCGGCGAGGCGCACGACCTCTCCTACCGGTTCCGTGCCGTCGTCCGACAGGCGCACGGCGTGGATGCCGTTGAAGCTGCCCCACACGAGGGTCCTGGCGCCGTCCGCGGCCACGTAGTGGTACGGGTCGATAGAGTTCCGGACGCCGATGTCGTCGGAGCAGAAGACGGCACGGCCGAGGTCCTCCCAGGGGCCGGTCGGGCTGGGAGAGCGCGCCAGGCCGATGCACGGGTTGGGGTCACCCCACGTGGAGTAGCTGTAGTAGAGGTGGTACACGCCGTCCACGAGGCTGACGTCTGGCGCCCACAGGAAGCCCTGGCTCTTCCAGCGCGGCGGCAGCGTGAAGACGTCTCCGACGAACTCCCACGCGACGAGGTCGCTGGACCGGAACGTCGGTAGGTAGTGCTCGAGCCCGTCGTCCCACCTGTCCTGCGTGGCATAGAGGTACCAGAAGCCGTCGGGCGCGCGGATCAGGCTCGGGTCGGCGGCTACCGGGGCGATGACCGGGTTCGTGTACGTCTGCGCGGTGGCCACGGCAACGAGAGTAACGAGGGCGAGCGCATGCAGGAGCCGGCCGGGTCGAGAGGTCATGGGCTCCCCTCCTTGGAAGCGGCGGCTACGGACGCCGTCGCGCGGGTCGCCGCCCCCTCGCCGGCGGACCGCGCCAGGGCCGCGAACGTGTCGGCGGCGTCGGTGCGCAGCCTGTCGGAGGTCGTCGGCGTGAGGTGGAACAGCCCGGCCGGGCATACGAACCCGGTCCTCTCGACCAGTAGGGTGTTCCAGTCGATGTGGTCGAAGAGAGGCCACCAGGTGTAGCCCAGGACCTCCGCGCCGCCGGCCGCAGCCTCCTCGATCTGGCCCAGGTTCCACTCCAGCCAGCCGCGCCGGACCTCGTCGCTGCCCGAAGCGCTCGACTCGGCCACGAAGAGCGGAACCCCGTAGCGCTCGTGGTAGGCCAACGCGGTGGCCGCCAGGCCGTGGGGCCGCGCCGCCTTGGTGATCACCGGCTCTCCGTCCGGCGCCAGGTCGAAGTCGTGCTCGGTCTCGGGGTAGTAGTCCAGCCCGATAACGTCGGCCGGCACCGGCTGCGCGGCGTAGCGGTCAAGTTCGCCCAACGGGAAGCCGGCGGCCGCCAGCCACTCGAAGGTCTCGTGACCTGGCACAGCCAGGCCATGCAGCACGTCGAAGGCGGCGTAGCGCTGCAACGTCCTGAAGGCGGCTTCCCCGGCCACTTCGGGCCTGACCGGGTGGAACGAGTCCGCGCCGTCGTTGAGCCAGAACTGCGTCTCGGGCGCGGCGCGCCGTACGCGGGACATGCCCTGGTGCAGGGCGCGCAGAACCGGTGCCAATAAGCGGACGAAGCCCTCTCGACCCTTGAGGTGCGGGGGCCAGATCCCCCAACCGGCCCGGAAGTAGACGCTGATGTAGGGCTCGTTCCACGGCGTCAGCTTGGTCACCACGCCGCGGTAGCGGCTCGCGAACGCCTCGGCGTAGGCCGCATATGCCGACGGGAAGTCGGGGTCGAGGTACCCGCCGGTCAGGTAATGAGGGACGCCGAAGTGCACCAGGTCCCACACCGGCTCGAGGCCCAGACGATCCATCTCCTCCAGCACCGCGTCGACCTGCGAGAAGTCGTAGCGGCCGGGGGCGGTCTCGACCTCCGGCCAGGTGATCCCGTAGCGCAGGCCGGTCGCGCCCAGCTCGCTGGCCAGCGCCAGGTCCTCCCGCCAGCGCTCGCGGTGCCCCGTCCAGGTGAGCTCGTCGACGTCCATGTCAGGCATGTTGGCGTTCTCGATGCCGACCAGCCACATCAAGCCCTGCTCACCGCCGCGCTCACTCATCCTTGAGACCCGTCAGCGACATGCCCCTGATGAAGTAGCGCTGGGCGAAGAGGAACGCGACAAGCACCGGCACCGATGCGATGGCCGTGCCCGCCATGAGCTTGCCGTACGCGGTCCAGTAGCGGCTGCTGAACGTGGTTATCGCCACGGGCAACGTCTGCATCTCGCCGTGTACGACGAAGAGAGGCCACACGTAGTTGTTCCACGACGCCATGAACTGGAACAGACCGAGCGTGGCCATGGGCGCGACGAGGAAAGGCAGCAGCACGTACCACAGCACCTGCATTGAGTTCGCGCCGTCGAGCCTGGCCGCTTCCTCCAGCTCCCTGGGTATCGAGATGAAGAACTGCCGCATCAGGAAGACGCCGAAGGCGGCCGGCAGACCCGGCCAGATCAAGGCGTGGTAGGTGTCAACCCACCCGAAGTCGATCATCATCAGGTAGTGGGGGATCAGGAAGATGATGCCTGGGATCATCATCGAGGCGAGGATCACCCAGAACCAGAAGTTCCGCCCCCTGAAGCGCATGCGTGACAGCGGATAGGCCGTCATTACGGCCAGCGCCACGCTGCCCAGCGCGAACGCCAGCGAGGTGAAGAGCGAGTTGAACGTCCAACGCGCGAACGGCGCGTTGGGCGACTCCAGGATCGTGCGGTAGTTCTCCAGCGTGGGCTCTGCCGGCCACCACTGGACCGGCCTGGCGACGGTGTCGGCTTCGCTCTTCAGGGACGTCGTCACCATCCAGTAGATGGGAGCGAGGAACAGGACCGCCAGCACGCTCAGCAGCACGAACCGCGGGGCGTCGCGCCACCGGGGCCGGTTCTCGCGGCGCTCCACGCGCGTGCGCACGGCTGCGGCGGTGCGCGCCGCCGGCCCGGATGCCACCGTAGTCGACCGGTAGGTGGGAGCCCTGGCGCTCACGCTCTACCCCTCCCCAGGTCGCGCAAAGTGAGCCGGAACTGGAAGCCGGTCACCACGAGCAGCAGCACTCCGAACAGTAGCGACATCGCCGCCGCCGAGCTGAACTGGAACCGCGTGAAGGCCTCTTCGGTCACGAACATCATCACGCTCTGTGTGGTCCGAAGTGGCCCACCGGCTGTCATCACGTGCGGCTGCCCGAACAGCTGGAACGAGGCGATCGTCGTGGTGACTGCGGCGAAGAGCGTCACGGGGTTCAGCTGCGGCCAGGTCACGTAGCGGAACTTCGCCCAGGCGCCCGCCCCGTCTATGGCCGCCGCCTCGTAGTACGCCTGAGGGATGGCGGCCAGCGCCGCCGAGTAGAGGATCATGTTGAAGCCGACGGTCCACCAGACCGTGCCGACGATGATGGGTATCCAAGCCAGACCGATGGTCGTTAGGAAGGCCACCGGCTCGGTGAACGGGATCATGTCGAGGACCACGTTGACGAGGCCGGTCCTGTTCTCGAACATCCACTTCCACAGGAGGCCCATGACCGAGACCGAGAGGATCGTCGGGAGGAAGAACACCGCCCGGAAGAACGACCGCCCGGGGATGGGCTTGTGCAGCAGCAGGGCGAGCCCGAGGGCACATACGATGAGGAGGGGCGTCGTGATGACGGTGAACAGCGCGGTGTTCCCCATCGTCTTCCAGAAGAAGGTGAACTGGGGCGTGCCCGGGGTGAGCAGGCGGGTATAGAACTCTGCGCCGACGAACGGCTGGTTGTCCGACAGGATGTTCCAGCGGTGCAGAGACACGTAGATAGCGAATCCGACCGGGTAGACGATGAAGACGAAGAACAGTACGGCGTGCGGGAGTAGATACAGGTACGGCTCGAGCGGGTTGCCATCCACCCGAGGGCGCAGACCTCCGCGGCGCGCCGGCCTGAGCGTGACGCCCGGCCTGGGGGCCGGCGCCACCGCCGCGCTGTCGGTAGACGGTCCGCTCATCGGCACCTCCTACAGCCCCTGTGGGCGTCCCGATGCGGCCGGGACGCCCACAGGTGGCGCGAGAACTGGCTTACGGCAGGCTGAGGAGCCCTTCCTGGATCGCGGCGGACGCCTCTCCCACGCCCTGCGTCAGCGCCTGGTCGGCGGCCGTCCCGTGGAGCGCGGCCTCGAAGGCAGCGTCCCAGGCACCGCGGAACTGCGCCAGGAACGGGAAGCCGGTGAGGACGTACGTGTTGCTCATGGCCTCGGCCAGCGCCGACATCGGGTTCTCGGCGTACTCGGGGCTGGTGGCGACCTCGGGCTGGGTCGGCAGGCCGCCGGCCGATGTCCACTCGAGGTTCTGCTCCGGCTGCGTCATCCAGCCGATGAAGGTCATGGCGGCCTCCATCTCGGCCGGGTCGCCATTGCGCTGCACGGGCAGGACGAGATGCGAGGAGCCGCCCCATGTGGCCGGCCGCTCGGTGCCCAGCTGCGGGAACGCGGCGACGCCGAAGTTGAGGCCGGCGTCCCGGTACTGGGAGAGCATCCATACGCCGTTGAAGTTCATGGCCGCCGCGCCCTGACGGAACGCGTCGATCTCGCTGCCTTCGGTCGCGTCCGTGGGGCCGAAGTGGTGCTCGGCACCGATGTCGACTAGGAACTGCACCGCTTCCTGTGCCGCCTCGGAATCGAAGTTGGGCGCGTAGCTCTCGTCGGCCGAGCCCACGAAGGTGACGCCGTTCTGCGCCGCTACGGCGTAGGCGATGGTGCCGCCCATCCATGGGGTGGGGATGCCGACGGCGTAGGTCTGCAGGCTCGACGGGTCGAAGCCTTCGTCGCCAGGGTGGTTGCCGTTGGCATCGACGGTGAGCGCCTCGGCGGCCGCCAGGAACTCCTCGCGGTTGCTGGGCGGGTCCTCGGGGTCCAGACCAGCGGCCTCGAACAGGTCCTTGTTGTAGTACATGACCAGCATCACGGAGTGGACGGGCACGCCGTAGACCTTGCCGTCTACGACACCGGTCTCCCACAGCGAGGGGAAGAACCGGTCCGCCTGGACGTCGGCGGCGGCGAGCATGTCTGGCGTCATCTCGGCGACGGCGCCCCTGAGGATGAAGCCGGTGATGACGTCTTCGTTCAGCGCCACGACGTCCGGCGCCTGCCCGGCGGCGACGGCCGGCTCGAGCTGCTGGAACAGGTTGCCCCACGGGATCGGCTCCGCCGTGACGACGATGTCGGGGTGGGTGGCGTTGAACTCGGCCACCAGACCCTCCATCACCGGCAGGTCCGGCCCGGTGAAGCCGTGCCAGTAGGTGATCTGCACCTGCGCCAGCGCCGCCCCGCCCAGCGCCAACGCCATGCCGACCAGCAGTGTCTTGAACGTCAACAACCGTCTCATACGTCCTCCTCCTCGCCGGCCGCGTCTGTCGGCCGCGATCGGTGCCCGCGTTCAAGGGGCGTATCGTCCCCGTCCGGCTCACCTCGGGTCGCGCGAGCCAGGCTCGCGAGGTCCGCCTTCGGTGTCCTGTCCATCGTCAGGAGCCCGTTACGCTCCTGGAAAGTGTCCGTGAGCTGCGTGTAGCAGAAACCGGCCAGGCTCGAGCCGTGCACCGCGCGCATCAACGCGCGGTAACGGTCCAGCAGTTCGTCGCCGCTGGCCACGGCGTCGTATCCCCAGCCGGGCTCGCCGTCCGCGACGCGCACACCGCCGAACTCCGTGAGCAGGACCGGCCTGTCGCCAGGTAAGGGCTCTTCGAGCATCAGCTCCCTGCCACCGGGTCGATGGGTACGCAGCGCAGATCCCACGGCCTCCGGCGTGGCGTACCGCCGCGCCAACGCCTCCGGGTCCCGCTCGTAGTCGTGCACGTTGACCAGGTCGGTCGCCAGCATCTCCCAACCGTCGTTGCCGACGACGGGCCGCGTGGGGTCCAGGGCCCTGGTGAAGTCAGCGAGGCCCCGCACCAGCGCTCGTTGGGCCGCGGAGGTCGGCAGGTCGGGCACGCCCCAGCTCTCGTTGAAAGGCACCCAGGCCACCACGCTCGGGTGCGGCGAGGCGACCTTGATGGCTTCCATCCAAGTCCGCGTGAGACGCTCGGCCGCGACCGTGTCGAAGGCGTACGCGCTGGGCAGCTCGGCCCACACCATCAGGCCGAGGTGGTCGGCCCAAGCGTAGAAGCGGGGGTCCTCGAGCTTCTGGTGCTTGCGAACCCCGTTGAAGCCGAGCTCCTTGGCCAGCCTCACGTCTCGCTCCAGCGCCCATGTGTCGGGAGGAGTGAGGTGCGTCCGCTCCCAGTAGCCCTGGTCGAGCGCCATGCGCGGCTGGTAGGGCCGCCCGTTGAGCAGGAACCTGCCCGACCCGCCCGCGACGGTGCGCAGCGCGGTGCGGGCATGCACCTCGTCCACGCTGCGATCGCCCTGCTCCAGCGTGACGGTCACGGCGATCAGGTTCGGCGTCTCGGGGGTCCACAGGTA